>NZ_JBQEPU010000012.1:0-174746 GCF_052045835.1 Paraburkholderia sp. 22099
ATCGGCTGTTAGTTTTTAAAGATCACTTACGCATTCACCACCGTCACGACGCCCACTTCAACCACCCGGCACCGCTTCGTTCTGCGTCGCTGCATCTGCAGCAGAGAAACGAGATTATGGAGAACGACCGACACGTCGTCAACCCCCTTTGGTGAATTTTCTTTCCGGCAAGCGCCAATCGTCGCCACAAACACACCTCGTCTATATGTAGCGAGATCGCGGAAACGACTCTGTCGCATGTGAGGACGAACGACTTCGTCTATAGTGAGAGACTTGCCCTTGACCACGGCGCGCTGATCATCATCAAAAACCCACACACGCAACTGCCCGCGTAGCCGGCGGGCCAGAAAACGGGCCTGCGACAAACGTGCACGACAAATTGACCTGCGCACAACGCGCGCGAAGGCGCAAGCTCGTATATAATGCGAGCCGCGCGAATTTCGCACATGTCTATCGGCCCGCTTCGAGCGGGCTCATCTTTTTTGCTCCCCAGAGCACACCCAAACAACCGCGTTGAGTCACTCAGGTGATGTTGAGCCATGCTCGAAACGCCTGACGGTAGCGTCTTGCGTCTCATAGCGAAGCCTCTAGAGGAGAATACGTGAACCCTTTTGATCGCGAAGATTCGCAACACGAAGCCGCCAGCTACACGCCCAAGGCGCCCTCGGGCCGCACGGCCAAGGGCAAGGGCGCGGGCAAAGCGATCCCCGTGGCGGCAGAATTGCCGCCGCAGCAGGCTGAAGAACGTCAGCGCCAGATGCGTGCGCTCATCCAGTTGGGCAAGGAGCAAGGCTACCTGACCCACGCGCAGATCAACGACCACCTGCCCGACAACTTCACGCAAACGGCGGCGATCGACAGCATCGTCAGCGCGTTCAACGACATGGGCGTGCAGGTCTACGAGCAGGCCCCGGACGCGGAAACGCTGCTGCTCAACTCGAACACCCCTGCCGTGGTGTCGGACGATCAGGCAGACGAGGAAACCGAAGTCGCGTTGTCGACGGTCGATTCGGAATTCGGCCGCACGACGGACCCCGTGCGCATGTACATGCGCGAAATGGGCGCAACCGAACTGTTGACCCGCGCCGGCGAAATCGCGATTGCCAAGCGCATCGAAGACGGTCTGCACGAAATGGTGCAGGCGATCGCCGCTTGCCCGCTCGCGATCTCCGCGATTCTGGCGAGCGCGCAGCAGGTTGCCGACGGCGAGTTGCGCATCGACGAACTGGTCGACGGTCTGAATGAAGATACGCTCGCGGCCGAAGAAGACAGCGCCGCCCCGGACGCAGCAGCGGACGTCGACACGGACACGAGCGACGATGACGACAGCGATAACGACGACGACATCGCCCCGGCCGATTCCTCGGCTGCCGACGAAGCACGCCTGAAGCAACTCACGAGCGACTGCCTCGAGATCTTCGCTCAGGTCGGCATGCTGTCCGACCAGATGAACGCCTCGCACACGCGCGGCGACGTCAGCTCGAAAGCCTATCAGCGCGCACGCGAGGAAATCCAGCAGCACCTCGCGAAGATCCGCTTCACGGCGCGCACCATCGACCGCCTGTGCGGCGACGTGCAACACCAGGTCGCGCAGGTTCGCGCGATCGAGCGCAACATTCTGCAAATCGCGGTGACGAAGAGCGGCATGCCGCGCGAGAAGTTCATCGAATCGTTTGGCGGTCACGAAGCCGATCTCGGCTGGACGGAACGCGCGGCGCGCGGTGCGTCGGCATACGGTGCGGCGCTGGAGCGCCATCTGCCGGCGATCCAGGCGGAACAGCAAAAGCTGATCGACATCGAGGCAACCGTCTCGCTGCCGCTCAAGCATCTGAAAGAGATCAACCGCCAGATGGTCGCGGCCGAATCGAAGATGCGCAAGGCCAAGAGCGAGATGATCGAGGCAAATCTGCGCCTCGTGATCTCGATCGCGAAGAAATACGTGAACCGCGGCATGCTATTCCTCGATCTGATCCAGGAAGGCAACATCGGCTTGATGAAAGCCGTGGACAAGTTCGAATACCGGCGCGGCTGGAAATTCTCCACGTATGCAACGTGGTGGGTTCGTCAGGCCGTCACGCGTTCGCTCGCCGACCAGGCCCGCACGATCCGCGTGCCGGTGCACATGATCGAGACGATCAACAAGCTCAACCGCATCTCGCGCGAGATCCTCCAGCAGACCGGTCAGGAAGCGCATCCTTCCGTGCTGGCCGAACGCATGGAGCTGTCGGAAGAGAAAGTGCGCGGCATTCTGAAGATCGCCAAGCAGCCGGTGTCGATGGAAACGCCGGTGGGCGACGACGGCGACGCCACGCTCGGCGACATGATCGAGGATTCGGCGGCCTCATCGCCGGCCGACGCAGCCATGCAAGCCGATTTGCGCGCCGCCATCGACGACGCGCTCGACTCGCTGTCGCCGCGCGAAGCGAAGGTGCTGCGCATGCGTTATGGCATCAACACGAAGTCGGACCATACGCTTGAAGAAGTGGGCAAGCAGTTCGACGTCACGCGCGAGCGGATTCGTCAGATCGAGAGCAAGGCCATGCGCAAGCTGATGCACCCGAGCCGCGCCGATCGACTGAAGTCGTTCCTCGACCGCTAAGAAACAGCGCTTGCCGTGCCTCACGCACGGCAAGCGCCCCCTCCGCCTCAAACCCGCCTAGACACCCATTCAAACCAGCAGCGAGATGATCCCCCCGATGGTGATTCCCGCTGCCAGCCAACGACCCGCCGTATAAAACGCGTTGTGTTCCTCATGAGGCTCGTCCGGACGCTCGAGACCGAGCGTGCCGTATGCAAACGACTGAACCGCCGAAACATTGGGCGCCGCGGCGTCTTCTGCCGCTGAATCGCCTGTTGCGTCGTCGTTGACCGCCTTACCCTCTTGTGCCGCCGTTGCCGCGCCCTCCGCGGAGATGTGGACGGCCTCGTCCTGCGTGGACGTTTCAGCCGTCGCCCTGGTTTGAACCGCCGCATCGTCGGCCGCGCGTGAGTTTTTCGTCGCCGCGCGTCCCGGTTCCGGCAGTGTGGACGACAACGCACTGTCGATTTGCATAGCAATCTCCGTTCATTTCGCTCAAGGCATGCATTGCCCAACCCGTCGCGGAAGTTCAACAGCACGGCGGGTTACAAGTTCTATCGACGCCCACGGCGCGAATCTTGAGCAACGGTAAGGAACAGTAAGCGCGAGCACCGGCCGCACCTCGCCGACGGTTGCGTAATTTCGACCAGTAACGGTTGCCGAGATTACCGGCGCGATCGCCGACGCGCATGGGGCATACTCCTTGCGCGCTCTGTGCCCAGGTTTCTCCAAGGAGCACACCATGACCACGCTCGATCCCAAGGAACCGGCACCCGCAGCGGCCAGGCAAGGTGCAAAGATCGTTGGAACCGGCATCGGCGAAGGTCCCGGTCCGGATGTAATGGCCGCTTCCACGCTAGATGGAAACAAGGTGATGTCATCGGACGGTGAATATATCGGCAAGATCTCGGACATCATGCTCGACGTTCGCGGCGGACGTATCGCTTATGCGGTGCTCTCGAGCGGCGGCTTTCTCGGCGTGGGCGACACGCTCCATGCAATACCCTGGAACGCGCTCACGCTCGACACCGACGACAAGTGCTTCGTGCTCGACGCACCCGCCGAGCGCATCGGAAGCGCGCCGGGCTTCGACAGGGACAACTGGCCGACGATGACGGATATGCAATGGGGCACGTCCCTACACGCGTACTACAACCGGGCACCGTATTGGACTTGCGACGCCTGACGTCGTGGAAAACGCGAGCGGGGATCACAAACTTCATACGAACGCAGGCACTGCTCTAAAAAACGCAGTGCCCGTCCCAACGCGACATCCGGCAAGGGAAATCTTGCGGACCCGCTTACGTCTTATCGCCAACGGAGCGGCTCCCCGCTGCATCGAGCTTGCTCTGCAAGGCTTCCTTGCGCGCGACGATCTTCTTGCCGAGCGCGGCCAGATCGCACTTCGTGCGCCGCAACTCCGGAAACAGTTCGCCTTCTTCTTCCTCGACGTGATGCAGCACCATCTCCGACATCACCTTGAAGGTCGCATTGAATCCCTTGTCGCCGGCTTTCAGCGTCTCGAACTTCGTGATCAGTGTCTTGACCAGAAAGTGTTCGACGTAGGCTTCCTCGACGTCGAGCTTGCCGTCCTCCGGCAGTGCTGCTTGCGCTGCCGGGTACAGCAGTTCTTCCTCGATGATCGTGTGCACGGTCAACTCCTCGCACGCACGCTGGGCCAGCGTCGCTTTCTCTTCCAGATCGTCGCCCGCCTTTTCGAATGCCTCGAAAAGCTTCTCGACTGCGCGATGGTCCGCTTCGAGCAGCGCCAGCGCATCTTGCTCGCCCGGCGGTTGAGTAGCGGACTTCGTAGTGGTTTCAGCTTGTGCCATGTCGGTTCTCCCGTTAGAACAGCAGCACTTCTGCCACAGCATCGGCCATGCCCGAAACGAGGAGTTGTGTGGCCGCGCGCACGCCGACGATTGCTCCCGCCCGTTTGCATTCCCGGACTATCGGCAGCGGGACCGGCCATGTCGGTTTGTCCACAGAAACCGTGCGCAAGCCTGTGGATATCCTGGGCAAGACTTGCGCAAGTCATTGAGCGAATTGAGATTCGAGCCGCTGACCGCACCGGGGTCTCGAGCGGCAAACACACGCCGCCTCACGGCATGACAAAGGTTTTCACGAGCGTCAATTCCCCGGCCTTTCGCAGCGGCACCCGCATCGTTTCGCTCTTTTCGTTCGGCGTATTTTCATTCGTGATGATGCTCACCTGGGCGACGGTCATGTCGCTGCCGCTGTTGCCGCTGCCGTAGCAATTCACGAACACCAGATACGTGCCCTTCAGCGGCGCGGCGGACGAATAAATCTCCGGACCATAGCCGGTCGTCACGTCGACGTCGAGCGCGCCGCCGTTCGGCGCGACGCGTTCCCCGTACCAGGTATGCGCGCCGTCGGGCGACACGACGTGCAGATCCAGATCGGTGCCGTCGGTGTCCCACGCGAGCACCACGCGCAGCTTCGGCTGGGTCTTGCCGCTGTAGGCGTCGTAGAACTGCACGCGCTTGCGGCTGCCGTCCGGCGCGCGCAGTTCGACGCCGTTGCTGCCGGAAGGAAACGCGTAGGGCCGCGAGAACCTGCCATCTTCCTCCACGCGCTGCGGCAACGGCGTGCCGTCGACCACCAGCGTCGCCACCGTGTTGCCTTTCTTCTTCGGCGCGTTGCGGATGTGTCCTTCGATCAGCGCGAATTTCGACTGGCCCTCCGGCGTCGACACGGATACCGCGGGGTAGTGCACGTCCTGCGTATAACGCTCGTTGTCGCCGCCCGTGTTGCGCCAGCCGTTCAACGGCGCGGCGAAGTCGACATCGCTCGCGTGCGCCGCCGGCACGGCCTGCAAACACGCAACGACGAGCACCCTGCAGCCGCCCTTCACCCACCCTGTCGTCTTGACCTTCATCGTTACCGCTCCTGTCCCGCTGTCATGCCGTTTGTCCGGCGTGTTTTGATTGAAACGCGTCCCGCACGACATGACTGAAAAAGAACGCATGTCGTGATTCATTGGATCGGATTGTCGGTACGGATCAGCGTGCGAGCGGTACGCTCGACGAACGTCTCATCGACGCCACGCGGATGATGCTGGAACGCGAGGTGAACATACTCATGCGCCAGCGCGATACGGTCTTCCTCCGTCTGCAGGCGATACACGTACACGCGATTGCGCTGCGCGTCCGCATACGGCCGCCCTTCGCGCACGGCGCACACGGCGGGCAGATCGGGCGTCTCGTAGCCCGCCGCGCCGTCCATGCGCCGCGCCCACAACGGCGCATTGCGCCGCAGCCATTGCTGCGCGCCGGCCACCGCGATGCAATCACCGGACAGCGGACTCTGGAACGCAGTCAACGTCGCCTGCGGCCAGGTGCGCGCGAGAATCGCGTCGAACGTGAGGCCGCCTTGCGCGGACGCCTTCGCGGCGAGCCAACTCATCTGCCCCGCTGCCGCCTTGTCGTGGTGATACTGAACCGGCACGCCGGTCAGCACGAGCGCGTCCGTCAGATCGGCGGCACGGCGCGCGGCGGCGCCTGGCGCGCGCGGTAGAACGCGCTGCGTGCCGCTGCTGTCGTCGATACGCAAACAACCGTGATCGTGACTGCCGTGCTGCACCACGTAGGTACGCGCCGCCACCGCCAGCGCCTTGGCCGCTTCAGGCTCGCTCGTATCGCCCTCCCGCTCGACCACGCGAGCAACGTAATCGTTCATGCCGAAGCGGCCGACAATTTGCGGCGCTCCGGTTGCGCTGCGATCGAGCCGCAATTCGCCGCGGCTTTGCACGCGCGCCCAATTGCCGTTGACGAAGCCCACGCGGAACTCGCCCCGCAGCGGACCCTCCGGCGCGGCCGCCGGCCCGCGGTCGCCGAGCACTTCACGAATCGGATAACGGCTGAAAAAATCGACCAGCACGCAGGCGCCGTCATCCGGCACGGTGACTTGCGTGAGCAGCGGCGCGATGCGCGGCGCGGCGGCGGCGAGCACGCGCGCGCTGCCGCCCGGGCCGCCCAGCCACACCGGCGTGCCGTCGACGAGCCAGCCCGCCGCGCCGCCGATGGATGCGCCGGGCCGCGCCGGGTCCGGCATCGTCCACGTCTTGGCGCGCAATACGCTGCCGTACAGCGATACCGTGCCCTCGCCGCGTCCGCTCGTCAGCACCGATACCAGCGTGCTCGCCGCCGCTTCGCGCGGCCGCGCGGGCATGGCTTGCAAGGCGGCGAGCAGATCGATCACCGGGACGCGTTGCGTCGGCGTCATCGCATGGAGGTTGCGCAGCCACGCGGGTGCGTGCGCGGCCGTCCAATACTTGCGCCAGTCGGCGGCGTCGAGTTGCAGGCGCGCGGGTTCGAAAAAGCGTCCGCACGATTGCACCAGTGCATGTTCGCGGTCGATGCGGCCGCCCGTCATGCAGCAATACGCTTCTTCGGGATCGCCGCCGCTGCACGTGTAATCCGGCGTGGCGATGTTGCGGTCCACGAGATAGCCGTAGACGAACAGCTTCCACACGCTGCCGAGCGGCGTTTCGAGCGTCGCCGGCAAGGGGCGCGCGGACTGCGCTGAAACGGCGACGCCGGCGCTCCCCGTATCGACTTGCCAAAGCTGACTCTCGCCGTCGCGCAACCACGCGAAGCGCAGCGTCCGCGCCGAAGCGACAGCAGGCGTTTCAACCGACGATGCCGCCGCATACGCCTTCACGCCATCGACGCAGGCACAGCCCACGCTCAGGGCGAGCGCGATCCGCAGCATCGCCGCCAGGCGATCACGCGTGTACCGAAGCGCGCTGAACATGGCGGCCTCGCTACTGGATGCGCAGCGTCGTCATGCGATCGCTCTTGCCGCCTTCGAACGCCTTCGCGTCCGGCTGATACATGCGGAAGTAGCGCGCGGGCGGCAACGCGAACGTACCCGGCAATGCGAAGCGCACCAGTTGCCGCAGCGTCACGGGTCGATCGAGCAACGGTACGGGCTGGTGATACGCCAGTTCACCCATCTCATACGAAGCGACGCGCTGGAACGGCTGCGGACCGCTGCCGCCCTCCTTCGCGCCAGGCAAGCCGTCGATCGACACGCCCCAACTGGTCGCCTCGACATTGCCGCCCGGCGGCAGCGGCACGTCGAGCAGACCGTAGTGGTAGGCGTTGCCCGAGCGCGGCGTGAGCGTGACTTCGTCCACATACAGCGCGTTGCTGTCGATCGCATCGCCCTGCTTCATCAGACGCGCGGTGAACGCGGCGCGTCCCAACTGGCTTTCAGGCGCGGCTTGCTTCTTCGCATCAGGCTTCACGTCGAGCGGTTCCAGCTTGTAGAACCGCCGTTCGACGGTGATGTTCAACCGGCTGTCCTCGCTCGTATGACTGCGGAACGACACGAGTGCGTTGACGTCGGCGCGGGTGGCGCCGGCATCGAGTGTGGCGGGTAGTCCCCCAACGGGACTTCCTTCGGGGCGTGCTGTGCCGGTCCACTTCCAGAGCGGTGCGCCGGTCGGCGTCGCGGTGCGCGTCCAGCCCACTCCTTGCAACGACGGCGGCGAAGCCGGCGCCGCCTCGCCGCCGAGCGCCTTGCGCAGCCACAGCAGCGTCAATGCGCGATCGAGCGTCGGGTAATCGGCGCTGCTTTTCGCGAGCAACGTCGATGCATCGATCGCAGCGCCGCCATCGCCCGTCAGGTAAAGCAGACTTTGCACGAGCGGCGCGGCATCGTTGCTCAACGCGCTGCGTGCGGCGCTCGCGGCTACGTCGAAAGCTTCGGGCAGTTGAGCACTCGTGCCGCGCGCCATGCCGGCCACCAGCAGCGTCGCCATCTGCTTGCCGCGCGGCGAATCGGCTTGTGCGAACACGATGCTGTCCGACGCGCCATACGCGCCGCTGCGCGCGGGCGCCTTGCCCGCGTTGTTCGCGTTGCCCGACATTGCAGCCGCATCGCTCAGCAAATCGGCGGCGACGCCCGACACCGGCGTAGCCACCGGCAAGCCCATCTGCTGCATGAACCACAACGCCAGCGCGCGATGCAGCAGCGGTTCCTTCGCGCCGGCATCGCGATAAACGTCCATCGCGTGCTGCCAGTTGCCCGCAGGCAGACTGATGCCGAGGCTGCGGCTCGCGAGCCAGTCCGCGTAATACGCGTAAGCGGTCATCAGCGCGCTGCCGCCGGTTGTATCGCCCCACCAGCCGAACGTGCCGCCGACGCCCGCCAGCATCGCAAGACGCTGCCGCTGATTGCGCAGCAGCGCGTCGAGCCCTTGCGTCGAACTCGCGTTGTCGCCACGGCCGAGCGCATCGTGAGCGAGCGCGAGCGGAATCAGGCGGCTCGAAGTCTGTTCGGCGCAACCGTACGGATAGTCGATCAGATCGTCGGCGACGCGCGCGAATTGACTCGCCGCGTTGCCGATGAACCGCACGCTCACATCCTGAGCGTCGGTTGGCAGATTGAGCGGCTTGTTCGAACCGTCGAGCGCCACGGTATTCTGATGCAGATCGAGCCAGCCGCCCGCATCGAGATTGATGGTGGTCTGCAAGCGGTCCACGTCTTTATCCGCACGCCGCAACGTCGCATTGATCACGCCGGCCTTCAGCGCGCCGCCCGGCAGCCGCAGATAGTTCGCACCGCGCTTGAGCGTGACTTTCTGATTCAACGAGAGACCGCCGCCGTCGACCAGCCATTGCGCGTCCATGTCGGTGTCGGTCTGGTTGAACGCGATCATGTCGATGGCCGGCTGATCGTTGACGCGGAAATGCGTCGGCCCGCTCCACTTCAGATACAGCGCCTTGTCCGAGCGCACGTAAGCGGTGCGTTGACCCACCATGCCGTTCGGCGCCGCCGCGCGCACGGTGATGCGCCAGCGCGCCAGCGAGTCGGGCATCTTGAAGGTCATGACGGCATGACCGTTGGCGTCGGTTTTCAGATTGCCTTCCCACGCCGCCGTGTCCTGATCGTCGCGGCGCGGCCGCTCCAGCACCTTCACGCCGCGCTCGTTGTAGTTCGCGCGTTGCGGGCCGCCCGGCGCGCCCTTCAACGGCGAACGCGCGAGGTCATACGTGATGAACGACAGGCTCGACGAAGTGCGCACGTTGTTGCGGCGCGGATGATAGAAAAAGTCGACGATGTTCGGCGCGATTTCCGGCTGCAGAACGTACACCATTTCATCGACCACGCTCACGGTCAGGTTCACCGCTTCCGGCTTGCCGTTCAGCGTGCTGTCGAAGTTCAGCGTGACCGTATCGCCGGGGCCGTACACCGGCTTGTCGCTTCTCACGTTCAGTTCGATTTGCGGCTGCGCGACCACGATGCCCGCGTTTTGAAACACGTACTCGCCCGCATGCACGTAGAGCACCGAGAAGGTCATGTTCGGCGCGAACTCGTCGCTTACCTTGATGCGCGCTTTCCATTGCGACGGCGCCACGCGCTGAAGTTGCAGCCAGTCGCCGCCCGCCGTCAACAACGCGCGGCGTTCGACGTTGTCGCGTTCGAGCGTCAGCAACGCATCGTCGACGGGCATCGGGAACGTGATCAGCGCTTCGGCGGTGTCGCCGATCTTGTACCTGTCGCGATCGAACACGATCTCGACGCTGCCCGGAATCGCCTTCAGGCCATCTCCCGCGACCCAATGGCTCGCGGCGGCGAGCAGATTGCCGGTGTCGTCCTTGACCGACAGCGTGTATGAACCCGGTTCGTCGAATTGCACCGGGAACGAGAGCTTGCCGCTTGCCGCCCCGCTCTTCAACGCGCCTTCGCCGTGCGTCTGCGATTCGAGGCGCGTCCATTCCCATCTGGCCGGCGCATGCGACGACGGATCGAGCGCACCGAGCGCTTGCAATTCGAAGCTGACCGCTTCCTTCGGCTGCGAGAACGACTTCGCCGTCGACAGACGATACGGCGTCGCGCCGCGCGCGATCAGCACTTCACGTGTCACGCGCACCTTGTACGCCGCGCCGTCTTGCGCGAACAGCGTCAACGCGTAACGGCTCGGCTCTTTCGCCGCCGGCAGCGTGAGATTCGCGTTGCCGTCGCTATCGGTTTTCAACTCCTGCTGTTCGAGCTTGACCGGGAACAAGCCGGCGTAACGCAATTCGCCGTCGACGATCGTCACTTTCTGCGCGCGCAGCGTGAGCGAAATCTTGCTGTCGCGCACCGGCTTGCCGTCCGGATAGCGCAACTGGATCTTGCCCTTCAGCGGCTCGCCGGTTGCGTAATCGGCTTTGTCCATCGACAGGTTCACGTCGAAATGCGGCTTCACATAGTCGGCGACGCGAAAGGCGCTGCCGTACACATCGCCGTTGTAATCGAAGCGCAGCGTGTAGCCGCCGGCGGTGGCATCGGCGGGCAGCGTGAACGACGCCTCCGCGCCCGTCGCGGACGCGAAATGCACCTTGCTGGTCGCCACCGGCGCGCCGTTCGGATCGAGCACGTCGAGTTTGATGTCGGCCTCGGCGGGCGCGGACGACTGCGTCGCGTTCTGGAACGTGCGGCCGATGAACTTCACATGCACTGGATCGCCGGGCCGGTACATTGGACGGTCGGTCACCGCGTAGATCTTGGTGTTGTAGATCTCGCTGTCGTAGTAAAAATTCTCGGAGACGAACACGCCGCCCCGCGGATCGGTGCCGAGCACATAGCTGCGCTCGGGGCTCACGTGTTGCAGCATCAGCGCACCGTCGCCGCCGGTCGCGCCGCTTTGCAATACGCCGACGCCATCGGTCCAGCTCACCTCGGTATTGGCAACCGGCTTGCCGTTATCGCGCCGCGCGGTCCACACCAGCATGCCGCTCGATGCCGCCTTCACGACCGCGACCGTGTCCGACACGAACAGCAGCGTATGCGCGCGATAGTTGCCGATCACCGCCTCGACGATATACAGCCCCGGCGGCAGCTTGCCGACAGGGATCATCACGTTGCCCGAACTGGCTTCAATGAAGTTACTGCTGCTGCCTTCGAGGTTCACGCCTTTCGGCGGCTGGATGACCTTCGCGTCCCAGATCGGATAACGGAAACGCGCGACCATGTCATAGCCTTTCAGCGGCGCGAACTGCGAGTTTTGCTCGAACTGCGTCGGCTTGCCCGTCTGTTCGCCGAGCTTGAATTGCGGCGCGGCTTCGGTCGCCTTGCTGCGCGTCGCGAACGACAACACGCGCTGCCATGCGCGGCGCGCTTCGCTGAACCAGCGGTCCCATAGATACGCGAGCGTGTTCGCCAGCCCTTCGCCCTGATAATTCGGCGCGACCTTCAGCCGGTGCAGATTCTTTTGCGCCTTCAGGAAGTCGAGCGGTTTGGGCACGCGATACACGACGATGTCCGCGCCGCCATACGCTTGCAGCGCGTCCTTGAAATCGCGGCCCGGCGCTTCGAGACGCACCTGCGCCAGTTGATCGCTGCCGAAACTCGCGTCCGAGAGCAGAAAGAACGGCTGGCCGTCCACCTTCTGCGAGGCGAAGTTGCTCGACGGCGCGGGATTCAGCGTCGGGTTCGCGGCGATGCTGGACTCGGCTGTGTCGTCCGCATACGCTGCCGGTGCGATGGCGAGCGTCATGAACGCGAGCAGCGCGGCCAACGTGAATGCCATGCGCCACCGCGCGTTGCCAAACCAGCCGCTCGACGCGGTGACGGAATTCATTCGGGTCATGGTGTCAGAAAGTCCAAACGAAACACGCCGACGAAATTCGGATTGCCGTCGCGCGGCTGCCAGCGGGAATCTTTCCATTGCATCAGGTCGGAGACGGCCACGGCGCGCAGACCGGTATCGGTCGGCGTAACGGTGCCTGTGTGATAAGCGATGTAGCGATCCAGCCAGATCATCAGATGCTGGTCGTCGCCCTGGTCGAAGAACAGCAGGTCGCCGGGCAGCGCCTGGTTCACGTCCTTCGAAACAAAACGGCTGTTGCGTTGAATCAGTGCGATCGCCGACGCGTAGGCGCCGGTTGAACCGTCGAGCTGGGTCCAGCGATTGGCGATCGTGCGTTGCGACGCGGACAGTTGCAGTTCGGGCGGCATGCTGCTCGTGTCCGCGAGGCTGGTCATGCCGTTTGCACGCAGCCATTTGCCGTCGTGCGGCTTGAGCGTCTCGCCGACAGCAAAACGCACGAGGCCCGCGCAATCGCGCTGCGTCCAGCGTGGCGTGGGGCCGCGCCGCAGTTGCTGGTCGACGATGCGCGCGAACCATGCGCGAAAGGCGGCGGATTGCCGGGGCGAGAGGCTGTCGGGGTCCGGCGTGGCGGCGGTGCCGGTGAGTGCGTGGGCGTGGTGCGCCAGGGTCGCTAGTGCGAATGCAGAGGCAGTGCGTGCCAGCCAGAGTCGGCGTGCGATGACAGGTGTGTCGTGGGCGGGGGTTTGCGCTGCCGGGGTTTGCGCTGCGGAGGTTTGCGTTGAGGCCGCACGCGCCGCGACGATGCGCCGAGGCCCACTCGCCTTCATCGCAAACGCCACGCCGGAGAAACGAAAGCGACGCACTTAATCGCCCTCGGTGCCAGGCTGATCGGCGGGCGTCTCGACAACGCCCACCGCATCCGAACCCGCACCGGCCTTCGCGCGATCGAACCACCACTCCACCGGCACCCAGCCGGTCGAGCCCGGTAAATTCTGCGGCAGCGTCAACGACACTGCGGGATAGCGCGCAAATGCGTGCAGCTTCGGCGCGAGATGGGTGCGCGACGCGTTGCGCAACACCGCCTCCTGATCCGCCGGCAACGCCGCGCCCGCTTCGCGTTCGATCAACGCGGCCGCCGACGAAGGCGTCAGCGTCAGAATCGTGCGCGGCAGACGCTGCGGCGCGAGCGTATCGGCGAGCGCCGGATAGCGCTTGTCGAGCACGGCGAGCGTATCGTCGACGAGACGCGCATCCGGCGAGAAGATCAGATAG
Source organism: Paraburkholderia sp. 22099 (assembly GCF_052045835.1). Taxonomy (NCBI): domain Bacteria; kingdom Pseudomonadati; phylum Pseudomonadota; class Betaproteobacteria; order Burkholderiales; family Burkholderiaceae; genus Paraburkholderia; species Paraburkholderia sp. 22099. The sequence goes on from NZ_JBQEPU010000012.1 coordinate 13,416, forward strand.
CCGTGCGCCAAGGCGAGCGTGACCGGAAAATAACGTTCCGCCGAAAGCTGCGACGCGAATGCCGCCTTGCTCGTCAACGCGGTTCCCGAGCGCGCGCTAACCGGACGTTGCCACACGGTCACGTCGGCGCCCTGATCGCGCGTGGTGACCGGCAAGCGGCGATAGCTCGCGGTATCGCCATCGGCTTTCGCGGCCTTCGCTTCATACGCGCCGATCACGTCGCCGAAGGTCTTGCCGAGCGCGGCCTTCAACGCGGCGGTGCGCGCCGCGTCCTGCGTCTTCAGGCGAGCGACGAACACCGGCGCGACCAGCGTCGACTTCGCATACCAGCAGACAGCCGCAGGGCCGGCCAGTTGATCGCCGATCGCGGCGGCGTTATCCGTGCCGCCGTCGGCCACCTTGCCGAGCAGCGCGGACGCCGCTTTCCAGTCCGCCGGCAAGCTCGTGCACGCCGCCGGATTGGCCGGCAGCGCGCGCCACAGGTCGGCGCTGTTCCACTGCTGCGGCAGCTTGCCCGGCTCGATGAGCGCCGAGGTCTGCCAGTTCGCAGCGGCGCCGCCGTTCGGCGAGAAATCGAAGCGCAGCGCGTCGATACCGGAGAAAAACGCCTGATAACCGAACGAGAGGTAATTGGCCGACACCACCAGACGGTGGCCCTTCGGCGCATCGCCGCCTGCATCCGGGCCGGCATCCAGGCGATAAGCGCGCGCCGCGTCGTCATGGCCTGAGGCGAGCATGTCGGAAACCGCGTCAGCGCGTTCGCTCAGCAAGCCGCCGTTCGCGTCGAGCAGCACGCCGGGCGCGGATAGCACCACCAGGCGATCGCCTTTCGCCGCGAACAACAGCGTGCGACCCACCGCCAGCTTCAACGCGTACACCGGCACGTCGCCGGAAAGCTTGCCGACCTGGCTCAGTTGCGCGTCGCCCGCCGCGACGTTGCCCAAGCCTTGCAGCAGTTTGGCGAGGCCGTTGCGGCGCATCGACATTGCCCAGTAGCCGAGCCGGCCATCCGGCGAGCGCCACAGCAGCACGTGCGCGGGTTCGTCGAACACGCGGCGGATCAACTCGTCGCGCCAATCGAGTTGATGTTCGAAGGCGAGACGCCGCAGTGCGCCTTCCGCGGAAAGGCGCGTATTGCCCGATTCGTAATAGTCGACGAAGTCTTGAGTCAGCAGGTCATGCAGCAGCGGCACGCGCAACATGTCGCGCGGCAAGCGCGAGAGCGCTTCGCTGTCGATCACGGCATCCGGGTGGTGAATATCGAGGATGATTTCGCCGCTTTCGGCGGCTTTGCGATGTGCGAAAGGTCGCCACACCGCCTGAATGACGACGCCGGCTACGACCAGAAAACCGACTACCAGGATTGCAATGTTTCTTCGCGACATCTTCATCTGATTTTCTTCTGGTTCGATGCGACGGCATTAAGTTGACATTCGGCGAATAATCCCTCGGGTCATTCTTCGAATGGCAGCGATGATAACCGATATGCCTGGCCTGATACCAGTGACTCTCCGCATTTAACGATCCGGCATGCCTCTGATTAAAAATATTAGAAACCAGGTTTCATTTTGGAGAGGCGGGCTTGAGTCAAACGGCAATTTGAATAGCGCGGAGTTTATCCGCGGCATTACCAGATCGAGGCTTTATGCCAAATCATCACGTTTCTTCTATCGACATAAAAAAGAACCCGGCCGAGCCGCATTGGCTGGCCGGGTTCTTTCAGGCACGCTCTTAGGGTTTGAGGCAAATACCGCGCTGGCCGCTCTCCAGGAAGCTAGCCGCAAACATCACGTTGTGTTCAATACAAACGCGCAAACGCGCAAATGATCGGGAGCATGTTGGCCGCCGCTCAATCGCAGCCGATATCCATGCACTACGTGTTGCATTAATCCGCATCACCGCCGCGCACGCTAGACCACGTTCTTCTCCACGATCGGCCGGTTCTCGAGCACGCGAGCGAAGCTCAACGAGCCGAGATCGAGCGTCGTATAACGCCCGTTCAGAATCAGTTCGCTAACGCCGCGGCCCGTTGCCGGCCCTTGTTGCAAACCATGCCCGCTAAAGCCATTGGCAAAGACGCAGTTGTCGACGTCGGGGTGATAACCAATGATCGCGTTCTGATCCAGCACGTTGTATTCGTAATAGCCGGACCAGCAGTTCTGCACGCGCAGCGCTTCGAATTGCGGCACGCGGTGCGCGAGCGTCGGCCAGATCACGTCGTCGAACAGTGTGTGATCGACTTCGTCGAGCGGCAGATCGTCGGGGTCGTTGTCCGCGGAAGGCGATGTGCCGCAAATGAACGATTGGCCCTCGGGCCGGAAATACACGCCGCTTGGATCGATCAGCAACGGGCAGCGTTCGAGCCGCGCGGGCGACGTGACATTGAAAATACTACGACGCCGCGCGTGGACCGGAAGGTCGATGCCGATCATTTGCGCGACCTTGCGCGACCAGGCGCCCGCCGCGTTCACGACCACGTCGCACGCATGGGTCTCGCCGTTCGCGGTTTGCACTTGCGTGACACGCCTGCCGTCGCGACGCAGCGCGGTAACGTCGGCGGCGACATAATGCGCGCCCAGCGCCCGCGCTTTCTTGCGCAGCGCCTGCACGAGCCCATAGCCGTCGAACCAGCCTTCCCCGCTTTCGCCGAATGTACCGGCGACGAGGTCTTCCGTATTGAGCCAGGGAAAGCGCGCTTGCAACGCGCTTCTGTCGAGCAGGCTGATATCGGCGCCAAGACTTGTTTGCAGCGCGTGATTCTCACGCAGCGTCGTCTCGCCGACAGGCGTCGCGAGAAAGAGATAACCGCCTTCGTGCAGATCGATCGACGGTTTCACGCCGTCGACGCACAGCCGCTCGCCGATCGAGCGCAGAAACTCGATACCGAACAGCGACATCTGAATGGAAAGCGGTGTGGAGAATTGCTGACGGATCGACGCCGCCGAGAGCGCCGACGACGAGCGCGCATAAGTCGGATCGCGTTCGATCACGGTGACGCCGACTGTCGGATCGGCGAGCCGCAGAAAATACGCAATCGAACTGCCGATCACCCCACCGCCGACGATCACGACCTTGGAACTCACGTCTTACCCCACGAGTAGCGTGGCCGCTCTTGAAACGGCGGGCGGCGCAAACGGATTGCTGAAAAAATGCGGACAGCGGCGCGTGAATGCGCCGCTGCTTGGTGCTTTTTACTGAATGCGCTACCCGTCTGCCGGGCTTAGCCGATATTGAAGTCGATGCCCTGCGCGAGCGGCAATGCCGACGAGTAGTTGACCGTGTTGGTGGCGCGGCGCATGTACGCCTTCCACGCGTCCGATCCCGACTCGCGGCCGCCGCCGGTTTCCTTCTCGCCGCCGAACGCGCCGCCGATTTCCGCGCCGCTCGGCCCGATGTTCACGTTCGCGATGCCGCAATCGCTGCCCGCGTCGGACAGGAAGCGCTCCGCTTCGCGCAGATCGGTTGTGAATACGCACGACGACAAACCGTGAACCGCCGCATTGTTCGCCTCGACCGCCTCGGCGAAATCCGCATAGCGCAGCACGTAGAGAATCGGCGCGAACGTTTCCTTCAGAACCACCGGCGTTTGCGACGGCATTTCGACGATGGCCGGCCGCACGTAGTAACCGCCTTCATGACCCTTCACCTCGACGCGCTCACCGCCGAACACCCTGCCGCCTTCCGCAGTGGCCTGCTGCAACGCTTCCTGCATGCGGGCATACGCTTGCTTGTCGATCAGCGGACCCATCAGCGTGCCCTTTTCGAGCGGATTGCCGATCGGCACCTTGCTGTACAACTGCTTCAGACGCTCGATGGTCTTGTCGTACACGCTCTCATGCACGAACAGACGCCGCAGCGACGTGCAGCGTTGCCCCGCCGTGCCCACCGCCGAAAACAGAATGCCGCGCATCGCGAGTTCGTGATCCGCCGTTTGCGTGACGATGCCCGCGTTGTTGCCGCCGAGTTCGAGCACCGAGCGGCCGAAGCGCTTCGCCACTTCCACGCCCACCGTGCGGCCCATTTCCGTGCTGCCCGTCGCGCTGACGATCGACGCGCGCGGATCGGCCACCAGCTTCGCGCCCACCTCGCGGCCGCCGTTGATCAACGCGGTCAGGCCGGCCGGCGCGTCGCCGAATTCCTGCAACGCCTCGTTGAGAATCTGATTGACGGCGAGCGCGGTCAACGGCGTTTTCTCCGACGGCTTCCAGATCACCGCGTTGCCGCACACCAGCGCGAGCGCCGCATTCCACGACCACACGGCCGCCGGAAAATTGAACGCCGAGATCACGACGCAGGTGCCCATCGGGTGCCAGGTCTCGGCCATGCGATGGCCCGGTCGCTCGGACGCGATCGTGAGGCCATACAGTTGACGCGACAGACCGACCGCGAAGTCGCAGATGTCGATCATTTCCTGCACCTCGCCCATGCCTTCCTGGAGGATCTTGCCGGTTTCGAGCGTGATGATGCTGCCGAGCGCCTGCTTCTTTTCGCGCAGACGGTTGCCGAGCAAACGCACCAGTTCGCCACGGCGCGGCGCCGGGACGTCGCGCCAGGCGGTGTACGCCTGTTTCGCCTGGGCGAGGGCCGAATCGACTTCCGCCACCGTGTTGCTGGCCACGCGGCCAATGAGTTCGCCGGTGATGGGCGAATGAACCGCGATGTCGCCGGCCTGCGCCGCGTGGGCGATGCCGAGGTCGGCGAGGATGGTGGAAGCGTTCATGTGAATCCCTTTAATTTCCGATGCGAAACAAGAGTAAGTTAGGAAACTATACACGCGGGCTTTCATGGCGGCAAGGGCGTTTGCCCGGAGGTGACGCGCGGGAACCGTCGTGTGCGCTTGCTGGGCTTGAAGATTGGACCGAATCCATCGTGGCGCACGAATGCCGCCGATGCCCGCGCATGCTCTTGCGACGGCAGGCACGCATTGCCCCTATTCGTTTCTTATTGGAAATACGAGTTGCCGACAGCCGCAATGATCCGGCACGCGGCTGCGCGCTTGCCCGAACGCAGACGAGCGAGGAATTGGACAGCAAGAGTCGGAGTGCGCGGCGTGGGGCGCCTGCTTACACTTGATGATGACTCGATGATCGCTTGACGGAGACGGCTCATGAACACGATTGCGAAGGATCGACACCCGGATGCACAGCCGGATGCGCAGTCGGCGGAATCGGCGTTGGCAATGCGGCCAAAACCTGAACGCGCCGCCGCGCCCGATGCAAATCCCTCTATTGGCTCGCTTGCGCAACGCATCGATCAGATCGACTGGTTCGACGCCGAAGAAGAACTGAACGCGTACGGCTGCGCGATGCTGCGCAATCTGCTCACCGCGCAGGCATGCGATGCACTGACTGCGCTGTATCCGCGCGATGCGTTGTTTCGCAGCCGCGTGGTGATGGCGCGGCATGGTTTCGGCCGCGGTGAATACAAGTACTTTGCTTACCCGCTCCCGCCGCTCGTCGCGGCGTTGCGCAGCGGGCTGTACCCGCGTCTCGCGCCGGTGGCGAATCGCTGGAACGAGGCGATGGGAATCGACGTCCGTTATCCGGCCGTGCATGCGGAATTCATCGAGCGATGCCACGCCGCCGGGCAGACGCGCCCCACTCCATTGATGCTGCAATACGCCACGGATGACTACAACTGCCTGCATCAAGACCTCTATGGCGAACACGTGTTTCCGCTTCAGGTTGCGATTCTGTTGTCCGAGCCGGGGGAGGATTTCACCGGCGGCGAGTTCGTGATGACCGAACAGCGTCCGCGGATGCAGTCGCGCACGGAAGTCGTGCCGCTCGGCAAGGGCGACGCCGTTGTGTTCGCGGTGCATCATCGGCCAGTGCAAGGCACGCGTGGAGCGTACCGCGTGAACTTGCGGCATGGCGTGAGCCGTTTGCGGTCAGGACAGCGGCACACGCTCGGCGTGATTTTTCACGACGCGACGTGATGCGGGCGCGCGCAGCGCCGAATGCGCCGCTGCGCCGCCGCGAAAACCCGACTCCTGCAATTTTGGCTAGATATCATCCGGGAAAACCCGAATCCACCGGACGCGCAGCGCCACCTTCAGCCGCGCGTCCGGTCTGTCGCAATCGGCCACAAGCCGGTCGCGACCATTTAGCCTGGATATCATCGATCATGATTGCTGCCGCGTTTTCGCGCGTCGCCGACCGCCTGCTCGTCGCGGACCCGGGACTCGTGCGTCTCCATACCGCGCTGCGTGTCGCGCTCGCCTGCCTGCTCGCCGGCATGGCCAGCATCGCGTGGACGGTCTTCCATCATCAACCGATCACCCTTGCCGCGCCCGGCGTCCTGTTCGCGATGGTCGCGCCGCTGTTCGTGCGCGATGCAAGGCGGTCCGCATGGTTCGGCTCGCTCTTCTATCTGTATTTGTGCGCCTGCGTGTGCTTCGCCGCGGCGAGCGAGCTGAGTCCTTATCCGCTCGCCGGAGATGCCGGCTTTCTCGTCGTGATGTTCGCCGGCATGCTCTGCCAGGCCTGTGGTCCGCGTGCGCTCGGTTGCGCGCTGCTCGGCGTGGTGTGCTTTTATCTTGGGTTGTATCTGCACCCTTCGCGGCTGCACCTCGTGCAATCGCTGTTGCTCTCCGCTTTCGGCCCGTTGATGGTCGCGCTGGTCGGCCGCGCGATCGTGCCGACGCGACCCGCCGCCAGTTTCCGGCTTGCGATTCATACGGTGACGCTGCGCGCATCGCGCGTGCTGCATGCGCCGGATGCGGCACGACTCTCGGTGTTGAACGAAGCCGCGCTCGCGCTCGAAGAACAACTGGCGTTGCTGAACCCACCCGATGCCGACACGATTCGCGAGCGCATCGTCGAAGTGGAAGTCGCGGCGGGACAGCATGCGTTGGTGTCGGTGTCTGCGTATGGCCGCGGGCAAGCGAATGCGGACGTGCTGCGTCACGCGATTGAGCGGCTCGACGAGATCGCGCATCGTCGAGCGCGGCGGCGCTTCGAGTCTGCGTCCGGCGACGCTCCGGTCTCAGCCGTGCAACGATTCGCGGACCTGCGCGCCAGGCTCTGCTGGTTGCCCGCCACCCGCGCCACGACAGCCGCGTTTCTCGCGATGCTGATCGGCCACTCGCTGTCTCCCGAGCGCTGGTTCTGGGCGGTCATCACGACGTTCGTGGTATTTCTCGGCACACGCTCACGCGCGGACACGATTTATCGCGGTGCGCAGCGACTGGCGGGAACGCTGGCCGGCGCGCTCGCCAGCGTGTTGCTCGTCGCGCCGCTGCACGATTCGCCGATGCTGCTCGTGGCCGCCATGGTGCTCTGCGTGTTCGGCTGGGCTTATTACATCCTGAGCGCGTATGTGCCGGGCGTGTTCTTCATTACCGTGCTCGTCGGACTGGTGTATGGCGAGTTGGGCTTCGCGATGGGGCCGTTGGTCGAATTGCGGATCGAGGAAGTGCTGGTGGGTTGTCTCGTGTCGTTCGCGGTGGCGGTCCTGATGATGCCGCTCGCGGCGAGCCGTCATGTGGAGATGAGGCTTGCGGCTGTGCTGGGTGCGTTGCGCGAGGTCGTGCGGCTGGGCGGGTCCGCTGCGCTGGCGGCGGATGCGGCTGTCGCCATGCGCAAGCTCGATCGCGGTTGGCATGAGTTGCGAATCGCGCTGAAGCCGCTGCAAATGCAGCGCGTGGTGGCGTGGAATTCTGGTGTCGAGTTGGCCACCGGATCGCTGCTGTGCTGTTTGCATTGGGCGCGGGTGTTGAGTGATTCTGCTCGGCGCGGGGTGTCGGGTGAAGTGGCGCTCAATGCCGCGAATGTGCGCGCGGCGCATGTGGAATCGATCGTGGCGCGGCTTGATTCGTTGATCGCGCGTTATAGCGGTGCGGCTACTGGTTCTGTGGACGGCGGGTTGGATGAGCGCGTGTCGGTATTGCCGGTTTTCGATTTGGAGGCGGCGGCTCAGGCGCCAGTGCTTGCGCAACTCGATGGCGCCGTTGCGCAATTGTTTGAGCGGCTGACCCAGCCGGTCGGGGAAAGGCGCGGGGTGTTCGATTGGGTGTTACGGGTTGGGGCGCGTAGGGCGTACGCTGTGGCGTCGAACAGCCCTCGAAGCCCTGGCGACTAGTTCAGCGAAGCTGCGAGGACGGTGGTAACCAGTTGGCCCACACAGGCAATAAAAAGCCCGCACGAGGCGGGCTACAGGCATACGTCAACCGGGGCGACGGAGCCCACACTTTTCACCAACAGAAAACCATCAAACGGACTTCACCGCCGCCCGCCCCGCGCCTACCCGCGTCAATCCGCTGTGCTCCACCAGCGCGCCGAACAGCAGTCCGATCGTCGTCCACATGATCACCTGCATGCCGATCGCCGCGACGCGGAACTTCCACAGCAGCACGGCCGGGAAAGCCGCCGGCACTTCGTTGATCGTCGGCATCGACAATTGCACGGCAGCGATGATCGCGACGAACACCACGCCGCCCACGATCGAGCCATTCCACGCGCCCAGTTTCATTACCGCGCGACGCCGCACCTTCAGCGAAAACACCATCGCGGTCAGCGAGATCGCGATCATCAGGAAGAACAAGCCGGTGCGCGTTCCGATCGTGTCGGGGTCGCCCACCGCCGGCGGATTCGCGGGGTACTTGATGTTCGGGACGATCACCAGCGCGATGAACGCGCCGAGCGCAAGCCATGCCGACAACGCACGCGCGCTCAATGCGCCCACCCGTCCATAGGCGTAGGCGAATACGAGCGCGAACAATCCGCCGAACGCCGCGCCATACGTGACCACGCCGGTCAACAGCCCCAGGCCCGCCTGCGTATCGCGGCTAACGAGGTCTTCGTGTTCATGCGCCTCGCCGCCCTCGGCCGCGGCCGCGGCCTTTTCCTCGAAGGAAATCGCCTGATCGACCTGCGGCTCGCCCGCGAGCCGGGCGAAGCCGAACGTGAGCAGTCCCGCGGCGATGCCTGCGAGCATCCCGCGCAATAACAACTTACCAACCATGTCGAACTCCGTTAGTGGCAGGGAAAGCCGAGCAGATGGCGACCGTCGTGCACGAACTCATGCACGTACATGCCGGGCACCAGCGACGTGGCGCCCTGTTCCGCCCCAACGAAGTAAAGCGCGAGCAACAGCAGCAGGCCGCCGAACACGACCCAAGGCAACAACTCGCGCAGCGGAATCGGCGTGGGTTGAGCGGCGGGCGGGTTCGCGGGATCGAAAACAGCTTCGGTCATGATGGACATCTCCTGGGGGTAGCGCGCCCCGATAGTCGATTGCAAAGGAAGGCTGCGAAGCTCAGGTCTGGCTTTCGGCTCGTGATGCCGATTACAGTGGCGCGACCGCGCCGGGCTCTCACCGGCTTCCGCACTTCGCAGTGCCGCTATTCTACGCGCTAAACTCCGGCACTCGGTAGCGCAACGCGTCCATGCGGGCGTTCCGCCTTGGCGTACCTCTATGGAAGTCATCGAATGGACACAAGGCTGTTACTGGTCAGCCACGCATCGACCCCCGCCATGCGCGCGGGCCGCTTTCCCGCCGACGATCCGCTCGACGCTCGCGGCCTCGCCGAAGCCCAGGCCGCACGCCAGCGCCTGGCGATTGCCGACGCCGCCGCAGTCTTCGTCAGCCCCGCAGTTCGCGCGCGCGATACGGCGCTGGCGTTGGGCCTCGCCGCAACGGTCCACACAGCATTGGCGGAGATCGACTACGGCGGTTGGCAGGGACGCCGCCTCGCCGATCTCGCGAATGAAGCGCCGCAGCACCTCGCTGCCTGGCTGCGCGATCCCGACTTCGCGGCGCACGGCGGCGAGTCGTTCAGTCAACTCGTGAAGCGCCTGGGAGAATGGCTCGATGCGCTGGACGGCGCGATCAGCGAAGGAACGACCGGTACAACAAGCGCCCCGCGTCAAAACCCGCGCAACGTGGTCGCCATTACGCACGCTCCGGTGATTCGCGCGGCGCTCGTTCACGCACTCGGAGCATCGCCCGCCGTATTTCCACGCATCGAAATCGCCCCGCTGTCGGCGGTCGAATTACGGCGTTCATCGCGCGGCTGGACATGGTGGCCCGCGTCGCACTGACAACACCAGCGCGACGCCCGCCGTCGGATTTGAAATCCACGCATATCGGCCCGCTTGCCGCTCATTGACCCGACACCACCAGGCGCAGCCTCGCTGAACCCGCCGGCGCCAGCGTGATTTCGGTCCGCTTACCCGGCGCGCCCAAATAAAAGTGCTGACGTCCCGGCGAATTCTGATCGTGGGTCGCTTCGGGCAGACACGACGCGATATCCGCCGCGACGGCCTGCAGCGCGTCCGCGCTCGACCCGGCGTCATGATGCGGCGTCCACGTGCATTGGTAGCTGCCGCCGCTCGCGGAGCATTGCGCATCGTCGCCGTAAGGTTGCGCGACGCCCTTGCCGTCGTCGGGCGTCAACGAGGCCAGGCCGCCTGGCGCAGCCGCCACGATGCGTTTGAGCGATGCGCACGGACTGGGCGCATCGTCGGCACTCGCGCTGCCGGGCAGCACGGCGCCTAGCGACGCAGCGGCAAACGTGGCGGCGAGGAAACGGGCGGGGTTCATGTCGGCGCGCTCCCTGAAAGCGGTCGAGAGGCTGACAGCACTGTCCGTACCCGTGGCGCTCGGACCGAGGCACGCGAGGGTTGGGCACGCATCTTGCGCGCCCGCCGTACCGGCCCACCAAATGCCGCCACTCAATCGACGTGAATCGCCAAGCCATGTCAACGAAACCTGTCACCGACACGCCGGCCCGCCTTTCATCAGGGATCGAAGGGGTCGACAACATCCTGGGTGGCGGCTTCACGCCCCGCCGCATGTATCTCATCGAGGGCGCGCCCGGCACAGGTAAAACTACCCTAGCCTTGCAGTTTTTACTCAAGGGTGTCGACGAAGGGCAAGCCGGCCTCTACATCACGCTCTCCGAGACCCGTTCCGAACTGATCTCGGTGGCGGACAGCCACGGCTGGGATCTCAGCCGCTTCTCGATTCTCGAATTGCTCTCCGACGAGGGCCTCGACCCGCAATACGAGCAGTCCGTGCTGCACCCGGCCGAAGTCGAACTCGGCGAGACCGTGCGCAACGTCATTCAACAGGTCAATGATGTCAAGCCCACCCGCATCGTGCTCGACAGTCTCTCGGAACTGCGTCTGCTGTCGCAGAACCCGCTGCGCTACCGGCGGCAGATTCTCGCGCTCAAGCGCTTTTTCGCGACCCGCGAATGCACGGTGCTGCTGCTCGACGACAACACCTCCGACACCGGCGACGTGCAGTTGCACAGCATCGCGCACGGCGTGATCAGCCTCGACAACATCGTGCACGACTACGGCGGCAACCGGCGGCGGCTGCGCATCGCCAAGATGCGCGGCATCAAGTTCCGCGAGGGGTATCACGACTTCACGCTCGACACCGGCGGCATTCGTGTGTATCCGCGCCTCGTCGCTGCGGAACATCACGCGGAATTCGACCCGAACCCGCTCAGCACGGGCACGCCGGGCCTCGACGCGCTGCTGGGCGGCGGCCTGATCCCCGGCACCAATGCGCTGATGATCGGACCGTCCGGCGTGGGCAAGACCACCACCGTCGTGTCGTGCCTGCTGAGGGCGCTCGAACGCGGCCAGCGCTGCGTCTACTACGTATTCGACGAAACGCTCACCACGCTGATGATCCGCTGCGCGGCGCTCGGCATGGATCTGGCGCCGCACGTCGAAAGCGGCCTGCTCACGCTGCGCCAGATCGATCCGGCGGAAATCTCGCCCGGCGAATTCGCGACCGACGTGCGCCAGTCGGTCGAAAACAAGGGCGCCCGGTATGTCGCGATCGACAGCCTGAACGCCTATCTCCAGGCGATGCCCGGCGAGCGCTACCTGCTGCTGCAAATGCATGAGCTGCTCGGCTACCTGAACCAGCAGGGCATCATCACGATGCTGGTGCTGGGTCAGCACGGCATCATCGGCGAAATTCAGAGCGATATCGACATCAGCTATCTCAGCGACGTGGTCGTGCTGTTCCGCTACTTCGAGCATCACGGCGAAGTGTTGACGGCGGTCACCGCCGTCAAGAGCCGCGCCAATGAACACGAGCGCTCGATCCGCCAGTTCCGGCTCGCGCACGGCGGCGTGGAAGTCGGCGAAGCGCTGCGCGACTTCGAGGGCGTGCTCTCCGGCCTGCCGGCGTACCGTGGCACCACGGCCCTGCTCGGCGCGCGGGATCACCTCATCGACACGTCCGGGCAGTGAGGTCATGGAGCAGCGCGTTCTCATCCTGGCGCCGTTCGGCCGCGACGCCGAGGTGATCGCCGAAGTCCTGCATAAAGACGAGCGCGCCTGCGTCGTCTGCCGCGATGCCGACGCGCTGACCGAAGCGCTGGACGCCGGCGCGGGCAGCGCGTTGATTGCCGAGGAAGCACTCGCGGACGGCCACGCCTCGCATCTGTTCGGTTGGCTCGCACGGCAGCCGGCATGGTCCGACTTGCCCTTCATCCTGCTCGCCGCGAATCGCGTCGGGCATCGCTCCGCTCGCGGACTCGAAGTGCTCGAGCGGCTCGGCAACGTGGTGGTGCTCGAACGTCCGCTGAATTCGGAAACGCTGCGGCGCGCGGTCGCGTCCTCGCTGCGGGCGCGCGCACGGCAATACGAGTCGCGCCGGCATCTGGCCGAACGCATGGAAGCGCAAGAGGCGCTGGTGCATCTGAACGATTCGCTGGAAAGCCGCATCGCCGAGCGCACCCACGAGCTCGCCTCCGCCAACAACCGGCTGATGACGGAGATACACGAGCGCGCCAAGGTGCAGGCGGTGCTGGTCCAATCGCAGAAGATGGAAGCGCTCGGGCAACTCACCGGCGGCATCGCGCACGACTTCAATAATCTGCTGAACGTCATCATGGTCAACGCGGAGTTGATCGGGCGGGTCGCCAACGACGAGCGCATTCGCGCGATGGCCGCCACCGTCAGGCGCGCGACCGAACGCGGCGCGAAGCTGACGGGCCAGTTGCTCGCCTTCTCGCGCAACAGCAACCTCGATCTGAAAGCGGTGGACGTGGTGGCCTTGCTGCAAGGCATGCGCGACATCATTACCGTCTCGCTCGGTTCCGGCATCCACTACGCCACCGAGTTCCACGGCGACGAGATGTGGACCCAGGCCGACGCGAATCAGCTCGAACTGGCGATCCTCAATCTCGCGATCAACGCGCGCGATGCGATGCCGGGCGGCGGCCAGCTCAGCATTCGCGTGAAGGAACGCGCGGCGCCCGATCCGACACTCGGGGAAGGCCGTTACGTGGTGGTCGAAGTGGTCGATACCGGTTTGGGCATTCCCGCCGACGTCGTCTCGCGCGTGTTCGATCCGTTCTTCACCACCAAGCCGATCGGCAAGGGCACCGGACTCGGCTTGAGCCAGGTTTACGGCATCGCGAGACAGGCCGGCGGCACCGCGCGTCTCTTCAGCGAGGAAGGCGTCGGCACGACCGTGGAAGTGTGGCTGCCGCTGCGCGAACGCGTGGACTCGCGAGCCGAAGCGACAGCCGATGCGGAAGCGAACGCTGTCGGCGAAAAACGCGTGCTGGTGGTCGAGGACGACGGCGAGGTCCGCGCGATGCTGGTCGAGTCGCTGCGAATGCTCGGCTATACCGTGACCGAAGCCGCGGACGGACCCGCCGGCCTGAACCGCTTGCAGGACGACAAGCCCGACTTGCTGATGGTCGACTTCGCGATGCCGGGCATGAACGGCATCGACGTGATCGCCGCTGCGCGCAAGATGCACGAGGATCTGCCGGTGATCCTCGCAACCGGCTATGCGGACGTGGATATCTCCGGCCTGGCCGTGAAGCGCTGCACGATCCTGCGCAAGCCCTTCCAACTCGACGACCTGGCGCGGACCGTGCGGCTCGGGCTCGCGGCCTGAGCGACCCACGCGATCACGCTGCGCTCCGCGCCCAAGCCCCTCGGCGTTCGCCAAAGCCGTTCCCACCGCGGCGACCAGAGCGCGCATGCGGCTTACGGTTTATTTTTGACAAGCTTTCTTTTGCCTTTCACTTACGGTTAAATACGTGCCTCAACTACACGTTACGGGGTCACGTATGTCCAACTTCATGCAGGGCGCGGCTACATTGGGCGGATGCATCGGCATTTTCACGGTGGTGGTCGCCGTGGTGGAAATGCTGACGAACTGAGCCCGCGTGGCCTCAGGCGGGCCGGCGCTTCGCCGCCTGGTGAATCGCCGCCCGCACCCGCGGATACGTGCCGCAACGGCATACGATGTTGGACATGGCCGCGTCGATGTCCGCATCGGTGGGATTGGGTTTCTGCTTGAGCAACGCGCAGGCCGCCATCAATTGCGCGCTCTGGCAATAGCCGCACTGCACCACGTCGAGATCGATCCACGCCGCCTTTAGCGCTTGCGCTTCCTTGCCCTGCACGCCTTCAATCGTGGTGATCTTCTGCGTCTGCAAACCCGCCATGAGCGTCTGACACGAGAGCGACGCCTTGCCGTCCAGGTGAACCGTGCACGCGCCGCAAATGCCCACGCCGCAACCGAACTTCGTGCCCGTCAACCCGAGTTCGCAACGCAGCACCCACAGCAACGGCATGTCCGGCTCCGCGTGCACCGCCACCGCGCGGCCGTTGATGTTCAGCGATGTCATGCTTTTCCCCCTGAGTCCGATGGGCTTCACGCGAATCTCACGCGAGCTTGAGCGGCAACGCGCGCAAGCGCTTGCCGGTCAGCGCGAATACCGCGTTGGCCACCGCCGGCGCGATGGGCGGCACGCCCGGTTCACCGACGCCTTGCGGATGTAGTTGGCTCGGCATGATGTCGGTTTCGATCACCGGGCAATCGCTCATCCGCACAACCGGGAAATCCACGAAGTTCTCCTGCTTCACCTTGCCTTCCTCGATGGTGATCTCGTTCTGCAACGCGCTCGACAGGCCGAACACGATGCCGCTCTCCATCTGCTGACGGATCAGGTTCGGGTTGACCGGCAAGCCGCAATCGATCACGCAGACCACCCGATGCACGCGAATCTGCTGGTTCGGCCCGAGCGACACCTCCGCCACCTGCGCGACCACGCTGCCGAACGCCTCATGCAACGCGACGCCGCGCGCGCGAGGCGCGCCGTCAGCGGCATGCGTCAACGGATGCCCCCACTCCGACAACGCCGCGACGCGCTTTAGCACCGCCAGATGCCGCGGATGCCGCGCGAGCAGCGCGGCGCGAAACGCGATCGGGTCCTGGCCCGTGGCGACGGCGAGCTCGTCGGTGAAACTCTCGGTGAAGAAAGCCTGATGCGAATGGCCGACCGAGCGCCAGAACCCGACCGGCACCGGCAACTCGACGATCTTGTGCGCCACGCGCGCGGCCGGCCATTCGTAGGGCTGGTCGAACGCGCCTTCGCTGGTGGTTTTGTCGATGGGAATGCGCGGCACGCCGTAGTAGCGCGCGAGCGATTCCGGCACGATCGCCTGACTCGCCGACGTGCTCTGCCAGGCGACCAGTTTGCCGTCCTTGTCGAGACCGGCTTTGAGCCGCGACACGCACGCCGGACGATAGAAATCGTGCGTGAAGTCCTGCGCCCGCGACCAGAGCGTTTGCACCGGACGGCCGCCGCCCTCGCGCGCGATCGCCGCGGCCTGCGCGACGAAGTCGAGCTCCAGCCGCCGGCCGAACGCGCCGCCGAGCAGCAGCGTGTGCATGTCGACCTTGTCGGCGTCGAGGTCCAGCACCTTGGCGACGTGCTGGCGCGCGAGCGCGGGCACTTGCGTGGAGACCCAGACGGTGGCCGCGCCGTCCGTGACCTGCACCGTGCAATTGACCGGTTCGACCGCGCCATGCGCGAGATACGGCGCGCGATACTCGGCGGTGAGGGTTCGCGCCGCGCCGTGCAAGGCGGCATCCACGTCGCCGCGATGGTAGTAGGCGTGGCCGTCGCTGTCGTCCAATGCTTGCGCGAGCCGGCTGTTCACGCTCGCGCTCGACACCTTGGACGCCGCGCCCTCATGCCAATCCACCTTGATCGCCTTGACCGCGTTCATTGCGCGGAACGGGTTGTCGGCGATCACCGCGACCGCGCCGCTGCCGCCGTTGTACGGCGCGACCGCGAACCCCTTGATGAAGCCCGGCATGTTCGCGGCGGACGTGGCGTCGAAATTCGCCACCCTGCCGCCGAGCGTGGGACACATCGTGACGCTGGCGTACAACAGGCCGTCCGGCAATGCGTCGATACCGAAGCGCGCCGTGCCGTTGATTTTCGACGCGGCTTCGACGCGGCGCACCGGTTTGCCGATGAGTTTGAATTCTCCCGGGTCCTTCAGCGCAATCTTGCGCGGCAGCGGCTGCTGCGCGGCCAGCGCGGACAATTCGCCAAAACTCGCCTTACGCCCCGACGGGTGCAGCACCTGACCGCTTTCGGTACGGCATTCGCCGGGCGGCACTTTCCATTGCGCGGCGGCCGCGCCGATCAGCATCGCGCGCGCCGACGCGCCCGCTTCGCGCATCGGCAGCCATAGATCGTTGATGCTCGATGAACCGCCCGTCATCATCGTGCCGGCCTCGCGCACCAGTTTGCGGGTGATCCAGACCGTGGCGCGCTTCACGGCGCTGTCGTCGTCGGGACGGAACGGCAAGTCGTCGACGACGGTTTGCAGGCTGTTGTAGATCTTGTCGATCGGCGAGTCCTCGACCCGCACCTGCGACCAGTCGGCATCCAGTTCCTCGGCCAGCAGCATCGCGAGGCCGGTGTGGATGCCCTGCCCCATTTCCGCCTTGCACATCATGATCGTCACGCTGTTGTCGGCGGCGATCTTGACCCAGCCGTTGAGCGCCACCTGCGAGCCTTGTACGCGCAGCGGCGCGGCGGTGGTCAGACGCTGGCCCGGCGGCAGCACCGACCAGCCGACCAGCAACGCGCCGACAGCGCCGGCGCCGCCGAGCAGGAAGGTTCTGCGCTTTAACATGGCATGGTCGTCGGCCTGGCGGTGGCTGGGAAGCGGCGAAAGGCGCTGGCGGCGCCTCGGGGTTTGTTCTTCTGGACAGCAATAAGACGGGAAAGTGGGGGGTGGACTGAAAGGCGCGTTTTGCAGCGAGCGCGATGGTGGGTGCGTGTGCGCTGCGCTCAAGCCCGTCTGTCAGTTCATTAAACGTTATTCGCGGGGCGGCGGCACGCTGCAGTGCAGCGGGGGTGAGCAGTCAGGGCAGTGAAGTGAGGCCGATTTTGCGGAATGGCAGGTGGATCGTTTACATGAAACCTCTTACGACGTCGTTTCGATCGATTGCCGCAACATACAAACTTTTATATAATTTCACGTATGATCGATGCAAAGCCACTAACGTTCTGCGGTAGTTCATTAGACGACTTGCGCGAGTTTCCGCTCTCGGCGCGGCGTGACGCCGGCTATCAACTCGATCAAGTCCAGCGTGGCCGCGACCCGGACGACTGGAAGCCAATGAACACGATAGGCCAAGGGGTACGGGAAATACGGATTCGGGACGCAAATGGGGCATTCCGGATCATTTACCTGGCCAAGTTAGCCGATGCGGTTTACGTGCTTCATTGCTTCCAGAAGAAGACCCCGAAAACCAGCAAAGCCGATCTGGATCTTGCCACCAAGCGCTATCGCGAATTGAAAGAGGTCAAGCCATGAGCAATCAAAAATTTCTGAGCGTCTGGGATGCCATCGAAGATACGCCGGAACAGGCGGAGAACATGAAACTTCGGTCGGTGTTGATGATGGCGCTCAAAGACCATATCACCCGCACCGGCATGAGCCAGGCAGAGGCCGCCAGGCATTTCGGCGTCACGCAACCACGCGTGTCCGATCTTATGCGCGGCAAGATCAATCTGTTCGCGCTCGATGCATTGGTCAATATGGCGGTAGCGGCAAACATGCGTGTGGAGATGCGCGTGTCGGATGCGCCAGTGAAACGGCGTGCTGCAAATGCGAACCTCAAGTCGACCACGCCCAAGCAGCCCGCAGCACCTGCAAAAAAACCTGCGGCAACGAAGAAGCCGACCGCAAAGGCATCAGTGCGACGCAGCAAGGGCGGTACCGCGGTTCTCGCGCATGCTCGCTGAGCCGCGATTTCCGCGCGGCACCGCAAGCACTTCAGCCGATGCACCGCACGGTGCGTCGGCACTCGCCTGACGCACCCCCAACACCTCAGCGCCGGTTCGACCCCGACACCACATCGATCCACACGGCCAGCACGAGAATGCTGCCCTTCACGATCATCTGCCAATAGGCGTCGACGTCGAGCATCGACATGCCGTTATCCAGGCTCGCCATCACCAGCGCCCCGATCAATGCGCCGTAGACCGTGCCGGAGCCGCCGCGCATCGACGTTCCGCCGATAAAGCACGCGGCGATTGCATCGAGTTCGCCCATCGAGCCCGCCGACGGCGAACCCGCGGCGAGGCGCGCCGTATTCACGATGCCGCCGAATGCGCACATCAGCCCCATCAGCGCGAAGATCGCGAGCTTCACGCGATTGGTGTTCACGCCTGAGAGACGCGTCGCTTCGAGATTGGAGCCCACGGCATAGATGCGCCGCCCGAATACCGTCTGCGTGGCGATCCACGTGAAGATGCCGAGCAGCGCAAGCAGCAGCAGAACCGGCACCGGAATGCCGCCGTAACGGTCGAGCGTGGCGACGAAGCCGGCCAGAATCACGCCCGCGCCGACCACCTTCACGACATCCTGCCAAACCGGCACGACGGTCAGTTGATAGCGCTCGCGGTTGCGCCGCTGCCGCACCGTCAGAAACGCCAACAGCAGAAACAGCACCACGGCGAGCGTATCGCCCGCAAGCCTGGGTAAATACCCCTGGCCGACAAAAACAAAACTATCGGAGACCGGCGCGATCGTCGAACCGCCCGTGACGCCCAGCAGAATGCCGCGATACGCGAGCATGCCGCCCAGCCCGACAATGAACGAAGGCACGCGCAGGTAGGTCGACCACCATCCATTGAACATGCCGACAAGCACGCCGAGCAACATCACCACCGGCAAGGTGACGCCGATCGGCCAATGCCGGTTCACGTCGAGTATCGCCGCCACGCCGCCGAGCAAACCGAGCAGCGAGCCGACCGACAGATCGATTTCGCCGGCGATGATCACGAACACCATGCCGCACGCGAGCATGCCGGTAATCGACATCTGCCGCAGCAGATTCGACAGATTGCGCGGCGTGACAAATGCGCCGTGCGTGAGCAACGAAAAGAAAATCCAGATCGCGGCCACGGCGATCAGCAACGCGAGAATCTTGTAGCGCGAGAACAATTGCTGAATACGCTGGGGACCGCCGAAAGCGCCTCGCGGCGCTGAGTCGTCGGCGCGTTGGGAAGTAACGTCGGGCGTCATGCGGCACTCGCTGCGGTTGGGTTCGGGGATCGCTGCACGGGACGGATCGCGGCGCTGAGAATGTCCTCTTGCGTCAGACCGTCGTTGACGAAGTCGCCTCGCAACTCGCCCTCGCCGATCACCAATACGCGGTCGCTAATGCCGAGTACTTCGGGCAATTCGGAGGACACCATCACGATCGACATGCCGCGCTGCGCCAGTTGAAAAATCAGTTTGTAGATTTCGAACTTCGCGCCGACGTCGACACCGCGCGTCGGCTCGTCGAGAATCAGCACCTTCGGGTCGGTGAGCAACATGCGCGTCAGCACGGCCTTCTGCTGATTGCCGCCCGACAAGCTCGCAATGGAGAGCATCGGATGCGCGGCGCGTACCGAAAGCCGCTTCATCTCCGTGTGAATCGTGTCGAGTTCCGCGGCGGAGTCGATCCGGCCGCCGGATGCGAAGCGTTGCAACACCGCGAGCGTGATGTTGTGACCCACGCTCAAGCCTGGCACGATGCCATGACGTTTGCGATCTTCGGGCACCATGCCAATGCCCGCGCGAATCGCATCGACGGGCGCGCGAATCTTCAACGGCTTGCCGTTCATCACCACTGTCGCTTCGCTCACGCCGGTATACGCGCCGAAAATCGCCTGCATCAACTCCGTGCGCCCCGCGCCCACCAAACCGGCAACGCCGAGAATCTCGCCCTGCCGCAGCGAAAACGACACGTCGTTCACCCGCTTGCGGCGCGGATTGGTGACGTCGAAACAGGTGACGTGGCGCGCTTCGAAAATCACGTCGCCGATCGGATGCGGCTCGCGCGGAAAGAGGTTCTTGATTTCACGGCCCACCATCAGGGAGATGATGCGGTCGGTGGTGAGCGCGCGCATCGGTTCGGTCGCGACGTGTCGGCCATCGCGAATCACGCTGATCGTGTCGCACACCGCCGCCACTTCGTCGAGCTTGTGCGAGATGTACACGCAGGCAACGCCGCGTCGTTTCAGATCGCGCACGATGTCCAGCAGAATGCGTATTTCCGATGAAGTCAGCGACGACGACGGTTCATCCAGAATCAACAGCTTCGCGCGCTTGTTCAGCGCCTTCGCGATTTCGATCAACTGCTGATGGCCGCCGCCATAGTTCATTACCGGCTGCGCGGCATTGATTCCGCTAATGCCGAGTTCGCGCAGCAATTCATCGGCGCGCTGGTACATCGCGGCGTAATTCATCCGGCCGCCGGGCAGCGTGATTTCGTTGCCGAGAAAGATGTTCTCGGCAACGGATAGCTCGGGCACCAGCATCAACTCCTGGTGAATGATGATGATGCCGGCGCGTTCGGTGTCGCGCACGTTCGCGGCCTTCAGCGGCTCGCCTTCCCAGATGATTTCGCCGTCCCACGTGCCGTGCGGATAGACACCGGACAGCACTTTCATCAGCGTCGATTTGCCCGCGCCGTTCTCGCCGCATAAGCCGACGCACTCGCCTGGAGAGACCGTCAGGTCGATGCCGTCGAGCGCCTTCACGCCGGAAAACGCCTTGACGATGCCGCGCATCGTCAGCAATGGTTGCGTCATTCGCTATGCCTCGCTGCAAGGCGCGCGGCTGCGCCGATGCGCATCCTGCCCATCGGCGCAAACCGCGCACTCGTTACGCTCATTGGCTCGCGAGCTGGGCCTGGGTGTAGAAGCCGTCCTTGACGACCACATCGACATTGCTCCTGGTAAGCAACGTGGGTTGCAGAAGAACCGTATCGACCTTCTTCTTGCCGTTGTCATACTGCGCGTTATAGGCAGGCTTCTGGCCCTTCGCGAGCGCAACGGAAAGTTTCGCCGCTTCGCCCGCGATCAGTTTCAGCGGCTTGTAGACGGTCATGGTTTGCGTGCCGGCGATCACGCGCTTCACCGCGGCGAGGTCCGCGTCCTGACCAGAAACCGGCACCTTGCCCGCCATGTGTTGAGCGGCGAGCGCCTGAATCGCGCCGCCTGCGGTGCCGTCGTTCGAGGCGACGATTGCGTCGATCTTGTTGTTGTTCGCGGTCAACGCATCCTCGACGATGCGCAGCGCCGTCGACGCGCTCCACTCCGGCACCCACTGCTGACCGACGACCTTGATATCGCCCTTGTCGATTGCGGGCTTCAGTACCTTGAGCTGGCCTTCGCGCAGCATCTTCGCGTTGTTGTCGGTGGGCGCGCCGCCTAGCAGGAAGTAGTTGCCCTTCGGCTGCGCGTTGTAGACGCCTTGTGCTTGCAGTTCGCCGACCTTCTCGTTGTCGAACGAGATATAGCCGTCCACATCGGCATCGAGAATCAGCCGGTCATACGAGACAACCTTGATGCCCGCTTTCTTCGCTTCGGCGACCACATTGCCGAGCGTTTTCGAATTGAACGGCACGATGACGATCACATCCACGCCGCGCGAAATCAGGTTTTCGATCTGCGAGATTTGTCGCGCCTCGCTCGCATCGGCGGATTGCACCGAGACTTTCGCACCGAGCTTTTCCGCTGCCGCGACGAAATAGTCGCGATCGCGCGACCAGCGCTCAACGCGCAGATCGTCGATACAGAAACCAATCTCGGGATGATCCTTGCTTGCGTGCGCGAGCGGCGCGACAAGCGACAGGCTGGCGAGCACCGCTCCACATACGAGCGAACTCAGTACGGTACGACGCATTGCGAATTTCATGTCTCTCTCCTTCTTCTGATAGCCGGAATACCGGATTGGACGGCCTGCGCTGCGAGCCGCAAGACCGGACAAGCGACAACCCAAAGCTTCTATTTCGCGCGGTCGACGTGGCCGCGCGATTTTTATTCACGCCCGCTGTTTTCGCGGGCTTTGCCTCTTTGCGTGCGCCTGATTAGCGCCCGCTGTAAATCGCCTGATTCACGACGTTTTCCAGATGCTCCTGACGGCCACTTGCGTGTTGCGGATTCAGATCGTGCTGTAGCGCATCCGAGGCCAGCGTCGACAGCGAATAGTCGCCCGACAGGATCTTGCGGCCTAGCTCCGAGTTCCAGCCCGCGTAACGCTGACGCTTGAATTGTTCGAGACGGTCGTTTTCGATC
Source organism: Paraburkholderia sp. 22099 (assembly GCF_052045835.1). NCBI lineage: Bacteria > Pseudomonadati > Pseudomonadota > Betaproteobacteria > Burkholderiales > Burkholderiaceae > Paraburkholderia > Paraburkholderia sp. 22099. The sequence goes on from NZ_JBQEPU010000012.1 coordinate 35,791, forward strand.
AGCGTGGCTGCGCGTTCGACGGCGAGCGCGAGATTATCGATCGCGCCGACGTGGCCGTGGAAAAGATCGTCCGCATCCACACTTTGCCGCCGTACCTTCGAGTCGAAATTCATTCCGCCCGTGGTAAAGCCGCCATGCTTGAGAATCTCGTAGAAGGCCAGCGTCAGTTCCTCCACGCTATTCGGAAACTGATCCGTGTCCCAACCGTTTTGCGGATCACCCCGGTTCGCATCGACGCTGCCGAAAATGCCGAGCGCGTAAGCGGTCGCGATCTCGTGGTGAAACGAGTGCCCGGCGAGCGTCGCGTGATTCGCCTCGATGTTCACGCGAATCTCTTTCTCCAGCCCGTATTGCAGCAGGAAGCCGTGCACGCTCGCGACGTCGTAATCGTATTGATGCTTGGTCGGCTCTTGCGGCTTCGGTTCGATCAGCAGTGCGCCTTTGAAACCCATTTTGTGCTTATGGTCGACCACCATATGGAGAAAGCGAGCGAGTTGATCGCGTTCACGCACGAGGTCCGTATTGAGCAGCGTATCGTAACCTTCGCGGCCGCCCCACAACACATAATTCTCGCCGCCCAGCCGTTGGGTTGCGTCGAGCGCATGACGGACCTGCGTCGCGGCAAACGCGAAAATCTCAGGATTTGGGCTGGTCGCCGCGCCGGCCGCATAACGCGGATGCGAAAACAGATTGGCCGTGCCCCACAGCAATTTGATGCCGGTATCCTGTTGCTTGCGCGCCAGATAGTCCGCAATGCGCGCGAAGTTCTCGCTGTATTCCTTCAGACTCTCGCCTTCGGGCGCCACGTCGGTATCGTGGAAGGTGTAGTACGGCGTACCCAGCTTGGAAAAGAACTCGAAGGCGGCATCGGCCTTTTGTTGCGCGCGTTCCATTGCATTGCCGGCTTGCTGCCAGGGGCGCTGAAACGTCCCTTGCCCGAAGATGTCGACGCCGGGCCACACGAACGTATGCCAGTAGCACACGGCGATGCGCAGATGTTCTTCGAGTGTCTTGCCGAGCACGCGTTTGCTCTTGTCGTAATGGCGGTACGCAAGCGGGTTATCCGATTGCGGGCCTTCGTAGCGGATCTCGGGAATGTGTTCGAAGTAGGACATCAGCGTCTCCTGTTTTATGCTGCACTGCAACCGCGCGACGTTGCCGCGCCGGTCGACAAGGTGACGCCATGCTGCCGCTTGCCTGATGCATCGGCAATTGCGAAATTGCGCAGCGTGCTTGATGTTTCTTACCGCCCACGCGTTTGTTTCGCACCGTCGCGAGATTCGCGGCCTAGAATAACCGGACGCTTAAAACAGCGCGGCCTGCAAGGCGCGCCCAACAGGAGACGATGGCGTTGCGAGTCCCGACGATTTGCACGCCGCCCATTGCCATGACCCGTCCGCAAACACCACAGACGACCCATCGGATCGCGCTGCTGTTCAACGCGAACAAGGTCTACGACCGCGAGATCATTACCGGCATCGGCAATTACCTGCTGTCCACGCGCGTGGCATGGGATCTCTTTCTCGAAGAAGACTTTCGCTGCCGGCTGACGGGCATCGAGCGTTTCGACGGCGACGGCATCATCGCGGATTTCGACGACCCCGCCGTGGGCGAAGCGCTGCGCGATTGTCCGTTGCCGGTCGTCGCGGTGGGTTCATCGTTTGAAGACCCGGCACACTATCCCCCGGACTTACCCTATATCGCCACCGATAACAGCAAGCTCGTCTCGCTCGCGTACACGCATTTGATCGGCGCGGGACTCGAACACTTCGCGCTGTATAGCCTGCCGCAAGCGCAGGAAAACCGCTGGGCGCAGCAACGCGAATTGGCATTCGAGCATTTGCGTCACGCGGACGGCCACGGCGACGAGCAAATCCGCAGCGAGATTTATCGCGGCCTGTCGACCAGCGCGCCGTCATGGAACCAGGCGACCGAGCAGCTCACCGCATGGCTGCGCCAACTGCCGAAGCCGGTCGGCATCATCGCCGTGACTGACGCGCGCGCGCGGCATTTGCTGCAAGCGTGTTTGATCGCGGGTATTCCAGTGCCGGAAGAAGTGGCGATCATCGGCATCGACAATGATCCGTTGACGCGCACGTTGACGCGCATTCCGCTTTCCTCGGTGATTCAAGGCACCGGGGAAATGGGACGCACCGCCGCTCACTTGTTGCATCAAATGCTGCGCGGCGCGCGTTTTCCGGGGCGGCGCATTCTCGTGCCGCCGGTCGGCATCAACGTACTCGAATCGACCAAGCATCAGCCGCTCGCGAGCCCATATGTGATGCGCGCGCGGCATTTCATTCGCCAGTACGCGTGCCAGGGCATTCGCACCGAACAGGTTGCCGATTATGTGGGCGTGTCGCGTTCGTCGCTAGAAGAGTACTTTCGGCGCGAGCGGCAGTGCACCGTGCATCAGGAAATCTTGCGTCATAAACTCGATGTCGCGAAAGCGCTGTTGGCGAAGCGCGATGCGTCGAGCGCGGAGGTGGCGATTCGTTGCGGCTTCACGTCGCTGCAATACATGTACGCGGTGTTTCGTCGCGAACTCGGTTGCACGCCGCGTGAGTATCAGGAACGCGCCAATGCAACGGTCGCGCCTGGCTGAGCATGCCTTTTTACTTTCTTTTCCACCGACGACATGATCAGCATTGAACAACTCTCCTCTGAGCCGTGGGGCACGCTGCCCGGCGGCGATCCGGTGCGGCTCTTTACGCTGCGCAACGCACACGGCATGAAAATCGCCATCAGCGACCTGGGCGCGACGCTGGTTTCGTGGCATGCGCCGGATCGCGCGGGACGTCTCGGCGATATTCTGCTCGGCCATGACACGCCCGCCGAATACGTGGCGGCCACCACCTACATGGGCGGATTGATCGGCCGATGGGCGAACCGCATTGCCGATGCGCGCTTCACGCTCGACGGCATCGAGTACACGCTCGACCGCAATGAAGGCGCGAATCTATTGCACGGCGGCACGCAGGGTTTTCATCGCGCGCTGTGGGACGTGAGCGAGGACAATGGCGCGCTAATCATGCGCCTGGAGTCGCCCGAAGGCGACGCCGGTTTTCCCGGCAACGTGACGACGCAAGTGCGTTACTCGCTCGACGACGACGGCACGCTGACGATCGACTACGAAGCGATCACCGATGCGGCGACGCCGCTGAATCTGACGAGTCATCCGTATTTCAATCTGACGGGGCGGCCGGGCGCGGATATTCGCGGACATGTGTTGTCGATCGATGCGGACCAGTTCTTCGAAGTCGACGCGGCGCTGATTCCCACCAGACTCGCCGAAGTGGCGGGCAATGCGTTCGACTTCCGGCAGAGCGCGCCGATTGGCGCAAGGTTGGATTGGCCGCATGCGCAGCTTGCGCGGGCGGGCGGATTCGATCATTGCTATGTGTTGGGAAAGGCGAGCGCGCCGGGGATACGCGAGGTTGCTTGTGCGTATGACCCCGGCAGTGGACGCGAACTGACTGTGTTCACCGATCAGCGCGGCTTGCAGTTTTATAGCGGCAATGCGCTGAATGGCAATAAGGGACGCGGCGGCATTGCGTATCAACCGCATGCGGGGCTTTGCCTCGAAGCGGGCGGCTTTCCGAATCAGGTGAATATGGCTGATGAGCAGGATGCGGTGATCGTGCAGGCCGGCGATACGTATCGGCAGGTGACTCGGTATCGGGTCGATATGCGCAGCGGCGTTTGAGCCGTTTCGTTTGTTCAGGGTTTCGGCGTGCGTTCCTTACGATTCCGACTTATCGTTTTCTGCAAGACTGAATTACGGGATCAGGGCTTACCCCTAGGTTTTTCGCTTCCTAGAATCTGTTCATTGGTTGCCGCACGCGTGCTGCGGCGCCTTACAGACAGTTTTCGGAGGGAAGCATCATGAAATCGCTGATCAAGGTTGTAACGCTCGCCGTGGTTTTCGCTGCGCCGGTGGCTTCGTTCGCACAGGCGCAGCCGCTTACGCGCGCGCAGGTGAAGGCGGAATTGCGGCAGATTGAACAGGCTGGATATAACCCGGCTGCCGCTGTCGATGCGAATTATCCGGCGGATATTCAGGCTGCGGAAGCAAGGATCGCTGCGCAGAATGCCACGGCTCAAGCGGATGTGACCGGGTATGGTTCTTCGGGTGGGGGGTCGTCGCAGACTGGCGGGAATACGGCGGTTTTGAATCCGTATTCGCAGCCTTTGGGTGGGGAGTGAGGCGTTTTTGGTGGTTATGTTTTGGGCGGGTCGTGGGTTTGTTCGGGCGTACGCTGGGTTGAGGGTTTGGGTGGATGAGCGGGAATGCTTTGATTGAGGAGAGGCGCTGATGCGCCTCTCTTTGTTATTGGCGCGGCGTTTTGTATTGCGCCGTTATCCGAATGGTTTAGTGCCGCACGATAATTGGATGACGTGCGCTTGTTTTTGTTCTTGGTTCTGGTCTCTTTGATAGGAAAGAAAGGCGAAAGCTTTCGAGACGCCGATCTGATTATCGAAACGGGCACAGTCGTCGCATTATGCGAAGTCCATTTTTCATAACATCTTCTTTATCGAATAGCTGCTGCTTAGAGAGCGCACCGCCGAGAAATTATTCAATGCGGTTCTGACGGGCGTACGTAGGAACCGGTACACGCGATCCGTTTTTTGACTACGCGTATTTTCAGTGCGCGTGAGCTTTTGTCCTTGAACTCGGCAAGCGTCGCGGCCCAAACGCCTAATGGGCCATGGTCACGAAGAACCGACGCGCTGCACATGCGAGTATTTGCCGCAAAAGGCGAGCAAACGCCATCCGCGTTGTCGGCGGGCGCTGCATCCAGCGTAATCAGGTTCTACTTTGCAGTTCCGGCTACGCGCTTTTTTGTCATCGTCGCTCCAGAGCCAGGCTCGACTCTCAACGCGTCGCGGCTTCACGACGCGCTACGTGAACGCGGGCATAAAACCGAATCGGGCCGACTTTTGCTCGCCGTCAGTTGCCAAGACCACGATAGGTTTTACCGATATTCAAAGCACATAACTGAAATTCGGAAATTAATTCCGTCTCACATTGACTGACATTCAAGTTCTGGTCGATTCGTCTGAAGTTCCGTAAAATCGCGCGGAGCGCGGTCAATCAGTCGGCTAACAAGAAGAGGCGGCAATGGGAGCGCAGGACATAATCGGGGCAATAAATGGCGGACTCGCTCAAAGCGACCGTCTGCTGAAACTGGATAGTCCGCTGGGCGGTAATGTTCTTCTGCCGCAGCGGGTTATCGGCCATTCACGGATTGGCCGCCATTATGAATTCACGGTCGATGTCGTTTCCACTTCCGGTGCCATTGAACTGAAGACGCTGATTGCGCAGCCCGTCACGCTGTGGATCCAGCAGACCGACAAATCCTACCTGCCTCATCACGGCTACGTGCATACCGCGCGACGCCTCGGCTCGGATAACGGACTCACGAGTTATCAGCTCGGCTTTGCCTCGTGGATGCACTTCCTGCGCTTTCGCAAGGACGCGCGGATCTGGCAGGACAAACCGGTCGATGAAATTCTCACCGATGTCTTCAACCTGCATCCACAGGCCCAGGGCGCATTCCGCTTTGCGCTGAACCGGCCCCTGCCCCCGCGTTCGTTCTGCATGCAATACGAGGACGACTGGAATTTCGTGCATCGCCTGATGGAAAGCGAAGGGCTGTTCGGCTGCTTCGAGCAGGCTGGCGATGGCCAGTCACATACCCTTGTCGTGACAGACAACCTGGATACATTCCGGCCGCTCTCACCGCAGTCGGTCCGGTTCTATCGAGCGGGTACGAACAGCGAAACCGATGCACTGGTTCAGTGGTCGGGCACAAGAACGCTTCAGAGCACCACGCTCACGACGCGCACCTTCGATTACAAGGCACCGGGTTCGTCGGCCAGTCCGAAGGGCACGACCGTGCCGACGCTTGCCACACAGGGCGACCTGCCGCAGCAAACCGAAGTCTACGAATACACCGGCGCGTACACCTACGGCAGCCGGGACCGGGGCGATCACCTGTCGAAGATCCGCATGGAGGAATGGGAGTCGCGGGCGAAGCGCTTCTTCGGTTCAGGCGGTGTGAGGCAGGCCGATGCGGGCCGCTGGTTCGAACTGGACGATCACCCCGGGCACGCCACCGACAGTGAGCAGAACCGGCAGTTCGCCCTGATCGGAACGTCATGGTTCATTGAAAACAACCTGCCGGTTGCCAGTCAGGCCGCCGATTTCCCGCATAGCCTGAAAGGCGAGCTGGCGATGGTCCGGGCGAATCATGAAAGCACAGCCAGTGCGTTGAAGGTCGCCCACGCCGATGGCAGCGAAGGCTTCTTCCTCGTTGAGATCGAGGCGCAACGCAAGGCCGTGCCCTACCGCAGCCCGTTCGAGCATCACAAGCCCGACATGCATCTGCAGTCGGCAATCGTCGTCGGCCCGGCGAACGAGGAGGTTTACACCGACGCACTCAACCGCATCAAGGTGCGCTTCCACTGGGACCGGCTCAACGATGGCGACGAGAAGGCGTCATGCTGGCTGCGGGTCGCGATGTCGGATACGGGCGGCGGCTATGGCGGCGTGCATGTGCCGAGGATCGGCGAGGAAGTGCTGATCGAATGGGTGGACGGCGACTGCGACAGGCCGCTCGTCACGGGCCGGGTGTATAACGGCGCGACGCAACCGCCCTGGCATTCGAACGGTCTGCTGTCGGGCTACAGGTCGAAGGAATATCAGGGCAGCGGCTACAACCAGATGGTGATGGACGACGCGACCGGCCAGAACCGCGTTCACCTCTATAGCAGCAGCACGAATGCGCATCTGCATCTGGGTTATCTGATCGCGCAGACCGGCAACACACGCGGCGCGTATCTGGGCAGCGGTTTTGACCTGAAGTCCGACGCCTACGGCGCGGTGCGCGCCGGCCAGGGCCTCTATGTTTCCACGCATGCGAAACCGGCAGCGGGCCAGCAACTCGACGTGCGCGAGGCGAACTCGCAACTGGTGAATGCGGAAAGCGTGCTGGAAGCGCTGTCCGCGGCGAGCACCACGCATCAGGCTGAAAGCCTCGGGGACGGACACGCGGCACTGAAGTCGTTCACCGATGCTACCCGGAACAATGTTGCGGGTTCGTCGTCAGGTGGCAGGACGGCGGGCGGTGGAGCAGGCAATGCCAACGCGTTCAGGGAGCCCGTCATGCTGTTCGCCAGCCCGTCGGGCATCGCGTTGTCCACGCAGAAATCGGCCCATGTATCTGCGGACGAGCACATCAACTTCGTAAGCGGTCAGGGCACGCACATCGCGACCGGCAAATCGCTGATCGCGAGCGTGGCCGGAAAACTCAGCCTGTTCGTGCAGAACGCGGGGATGAAGCTGTTCGCGGCCAGGGGCAAGGTCGAAGTTCAGGCGCACTCGGACAACATCGAACTGACGGCGCAGAAGACGATGAAGCTGCTGTCGGCAACAGAGAAAATCGAGGCGGCCGCGAAACAGGAAATTCTTCTGACATCGGGCGGTGCCTATATCCGCATGACGGGCGGCAACATCGAAATTCACGCGCCTGGAAAGATCGATTTCAAGGGCAGCCAACATAGTTTCAATGGACCGGCCAGTCAAGCCTATCCGCTACCGCAATTCCAGCCGTCCTATCAGGCGCAGTACGTTTTGCAAAACGAAGCTGACGGGACGCCGATGATCCAGCACGCCTACGAACTGAAATTACCCTCCGGGCGTACCTTGCTCGGCCACACGAACGACTTCGGCGAAACGGTACGGGTTTTTACGCCCAGCGCGCAGGATGTGAATCTGCGGGCGTTCAAACAAGACAAGATAGAAGTCAAGCCGTGGAAGTTTGCAGGCGGCGGGCAACCCGACATCCGCGCCGATTATCTCGACGACGCCGACGAAGCTTGAGCACCAAAGGAGTTTGACCGAATGGGATCGACACTTCAACCGGCGGGCTCGACCTGCACGATAATCAACGAAGAACCGACGTATGCAATGTTGCCGCCGTTCTCGAAGGGTTACTTGCAAGAGAAAATCGAATACGCGTTAAAGATGCCGAAGATCGTTTCCGTCCTCTTGCCCGACGGCTCGACGATTGTCAGATTGCTGAAACAGCTCGCGATGACCTCAGCGATTCGCGTCGATGAGAAAGTCGCGAATTACTTCTGGCAGTACAAGGCGGAGGTGAGCTTCGATATGTGGCCGAGTTCCATATCGCGTGGGCTCGAAGCACCCATTCCATTCCTGAGCGCCGATAAATCTCAAGGACCAGGACGACGTCATAGCCTGAATCCGTTCCCACCTGGCATGAAGCCCGGGTTCCTACGACGTCCAGATGTAATTATCGTAAAGAACGCCGCAACTCGTTGGCCCGGTCGCGGTACGATCGATCGTGATGGCGCACCCCATGCCGACAATATGCTGCGGCTGGTCGAAGTGAAGTTTCCCGGTGATGACTGGGGACCGGGTCAAGAGAATGCGTATCAAACGATTGCTGGTGACTATAAAAACCGCATGACAGTCATTGACGTAAGCGACTGCAACGGAGAACTCAAAAAAGTACCGGTCCCGGTACCTCTACCAGCACCAAAGACTGATGATGAAAAGCAACGGCAGCGAGCGCCCATCCGTACAGTTAAGCCGATCCCAGAGCCCGCCTGGTACGAGGAGTGGTGGTCGTGGGCTGAACGGCACGGCGAAGAAGCCGCCGAAGCCGTCGCACCCGTATGGGATGCGATTCACCGTGGCTATTCCTACGTGTCCGCCGAAACTAGCGCATTTCTCCATCAGCACGCGCCTTGGATATTTACAGCTGGTCGCTGGATTGCGGATAAGGCGAGCGACGCGTGGGTATGGGTCGACGAGAAGGGAAAGGAGCTTTATCGCTACACAACTGCGCAGCTCAAGGCCGGTTGGGATGAGATCGTTCGCCAAACCGATATGACGTGGGAACTACTCAAACAGATTGACTGGGCTCAGGTAGGCATGACTATCGTGAAAGCATTGGCTGTGATTGTCGTCGTGGTCGCCGCCGTTGCAATCATTATTGTATTGGCCGAAGCGTTAGTCGCGATTCTTGCCGCGCTGATTGCAATCATTGCGACGGCTGGTGCAGAAGCGCTGGCAGGGTTGGCGCTGGCACTCGGCGTGACGGCAGTAGCATCGGCCGGCTAATCTTCCAATTTGAATTGTTCCGATAGATCGATAGATCAACAGACGCAGAACAGAATATGACGCTTCGTGATTCAAAAACCATCTTGACGCCCGCGCAAGCACTCGCACGCTACAAGGAAGATTTGAGCGTGCGGCTTGCCGACAACCGCATGGGCGTGCTACCGGGCGTGATTGGGACGGTGTACTTTGAACGCGGTTCTCAACCCGAAGTGCGTCAAGGCATCCTCGACTGCTTCGATCGCTTCGACGAGTTGTTCGGCGAGCATCTCAAAGGAGGCAAAGACACCGACCTGGGCAAGTTCACCAAGCGGACTCCGGCAGGTGTGGAGAAGATACGACGAGCTATTGTCGATACACCGTCATATCTCGAAGTGAGCGTGATTCGTTCCAGTTCTACCGACCAGGACACAGCTGCGGAATACAGCATCCAGACGCTAACCGGAATCGCAGCAGACGAGGACTATGTTTCGCCAAAAGGTTGGAAGGCGTACAAGGGTCAGGAATCCGGCCTGTCGTACCTGAAATTCAATGTACCGATGGACCTGATTGCGACTAACGATGGTATCGCGCAGTACGAGAACTTCCTGCGTTACGTATGCGGAAAACTCGTGGTGCAGGGCGGCTATGGAGGCCTGTCTCCGGTCCTTGCCTACAGCTATCACCGTTACATGCCGCAGGAATGGGCGCTTGCTGAGCGCTTTAGCGGATTGGAAATAGATAGCACCGCGCACCTGCAATCCAAAGAATACGACCCCGTCTCATACGAAGGCGAGTCTGTTGACCACATGACGGCGTTTTATCCGGGCTTACATCCCGGCGCAAAAGTCGGCCGCTGGGGTTTCATCAAGGGTGTGAACTGGTACACGATCCTGGGCGAGTTATTCGTCGACCGCCTGGGGGGAGAGGCCGCCATACGCGAAGCACTGAATCGTCCTGACATTCACATCGAACGCATCGGCTCGTGCCTGCTGATCCGCGCCGGGGATTTCCCGCGTCTCGGCGCCCCCGAAGAAGGTCTACCCGAACCCTATGTGTTCGTGAACAGCGTATTGCGCGTGCTACGCGATCCAGGGCCCGACGCCTTGCATACCTATATCCCGGACTTGCCGAGCGCGGATACGAAGAACGCGCGCGCGTGGGCAGCACGCTTTGACCTGCCCGACGCCGCACCGATTCCCGAGCCCCCGACTGTCGTACCGCAGCCGGTGAAACGTGAGCCCGTCCGTCTCAATGTCCGCGGCGGTAGCCCTTGCCCGGAAGCGGGCTGGTGGCATACGCCAGCGAAAGCGGGGAGCCGTCGCTATTTCGAAGCGGGCGAAATCATGCCCGCGATCGAAGGAAGCCCGTGGGGTGAGACGTACTGGCATTGGTCGCCAAGCGGGAGTTAGCAGCTTTGTTTGTGACCCCGGTGACGACCACCTTGACGCCCGCGCAAGCGCTCGCACGGTACAAGGAAGATCTGAGTGTGCGGCTTGCCGATAACCGCATGGGCGTGCTACCGGGTGTCATTGGTACGATTTTTTTTGAGCGTGGTGGAAATCCAGAAGGTCGGCAACGCATCCTCGATTGCTTCGACCGCTTCGAACAGCTGTTCGGCGAACATCTAAACGGAGGCAAGGACACCGATCTCGCTAAGTTTTCGAAGCGTACTGGTATTGAGAAGATCCGGCGAGCCATTGTTGAAACGCCGTCACATCTTCAAGTCGGAGTGGTGCGTTCCAGCGCCACCGATCAAGACACCGCTGCAGAGTACAACATTAAGACGTTAACGAATATTGTTGTACCGGAGGACTACACCGCACCTACTGGATGGACCGTATCAAAGGGTAGGGAGGCAGGCCTGTCATATTTGAAATTTAACGTCCCAATGGAGTTGGTCACAACGACCGATGGCATCGCGCAATACGAAAGCTTTTTGCGTTACGTTTGCCAACGATTGATCGTGCGTGGTGGTTATGGCGGTTTATCGCCCATTCTCCCCTACAGCTATCACCGATACATGCCGCAGGAATGGGCGCTTGCTGAGCGCTTTAGCGGATTGGAAATAGATAGCACCGCGCACCTGCAATCCAAAGAATACGACCCCGTCTCATACGAAGGCGAGTCTGTTGACCACATGACGGCGTTTTATCCGGGCTTACATCCCGGCGCAAAAGTCGGCCGCTGGGGTTTCATCAAGGGCGTGAACTGGTACACGATCCTGGGCGAGTTATTCGTCGACCGCCTCGGGGGAGAGGCTGCCATACGCGAAGCACTGAATCGTCCTGACATTCACATCGAACGCATCGGCTCGTGCCTGCTGATCCGCGCCGGGGATTTCCCGCGTCTCGGCGCCCCCGAGGAAGGTCTACCCGAACCCTACGTGTTCGTGAACAGCGTATTGCGCGTGCTACGCGATCCAGGGCCCGACGCCTTGCATACCTATATCCCGGACTTGCCGAGCGCGGATACGAAGAACGCGCGCGCGCGGGCAGCGCGCTTTGACCTGCCCGACGCCGCACCGATTCCCGAGCCCCCGACTGTCGTACCGCAGCCGGTGAAACGTGAGCCCGTCCGTCTCAATGTCCGCGGCGGTAGCCCTTGCCCGGAAGCGGGCTGGTGGCATACACCAGCGAAAGCGGGGAGCCGTCGCTATTTCGAAGCGGGCGAAATCATGCCCGCGATCGAAGGAAGCCCGTGGGGTGAGACGTACTGGCATTGGTCGCCAAGCGGGAGTTAGCAGCTTTGCCTTGTTGCGAATCCAGCAACGCGCCTTAAGCATGCATTCGAATGAAACTTGCGCCTGCGCCAGCATGGTAAAAAAACCGAACGCCTAACTCACCTATCTCCCCGATTTGCTTAGTGCGGATATCGAGCACGCGCATCCATGGCCGGCACGCTTTATCCACCCCAGCACGCGATGTTTCTGATGAGAAAAGTTATCGAACTCCAGGCAGCGCGTCCGCCACGCGGCATTAGCTCTACAGCGGATTCCGAAGAACCCCCCACCCCTTCACCCAATGTTATTATCGGAAACACGACCCGCCCGCCCGAGGCGCGCAACAAACCCGCTGGCCCCATGGACACCCACCTCACCAAACCCGCCGACGCATCCCCCACCGACCTTGGACGACGCGTGCGCGCCGCGCGCCAGGCGCAGGACCTGACGTTGGAAACCGCGAGCCGTCTCTGCGGCGTCTCCCGCTCGACGCTCTCCAAAGTCGAAAACGGCCTGATGTCCCCCACATTCGACGTGCTGCAGAAAATCGTCGTCGGTTTGAAAATCGAAATCGGCGAGTTGTTCGGCTCGACGCCCAAAGTCAGCGCCAACGGACGTCGCGCATTGACCCGCAAAAACGAAGGCCAGCGTCACGCCTATCGCGGCTACCAGATGGAACTGCTCGCCACCGACCTCGCGCACAAAGCGATGCTGCCGTTTCGCATCCGCATCTCCGCGCATACGCTCGACGCGTTCGACGACTGGGGCCGTCACGAAGGCGAAGAATTCCTGTACGTCATCAGCGGCAGCGTGTGCCTCTATTCCGAGTTGTACGCGCCGACGCATCTGAACGCCGGCGACAGCCTGTACTTCGACAGCCGCACCGGCCACGCCGCGGTGTCCACCAGCGAAGAAGACGCCGAGGTGTTGTGGATGGCGACCAGCGCCGACATCCCGCAAGCACCGGCAACCGTACCGCTCGCCGAATCGGGCAAGAAATAACGAAAGCGCCTTGACGACGCGCCCCCAACGTCCGCGGCACTCGCCTGGCGACGATACGTCAAGCCGCCTGGTTCGCGGTCATCTTGAAGATGCCCTGTGCGTTGCCCGCGTCGAAACGCAGATCCGTTTGCCAGCGGCGCGCGTCCTGATCGAACGTCCGCTTGCGCGTGATGAACTCGTAGAACGAGCCCGGCACGTCGCGCGTCACGATGCTGCCGTCGGCCGCGCGGAATTCGCGCCGCACGATGTCCGCGCGATACGCCGTCTGGAACACGCGGCCCGAACGCGAACGCTCCACTTCCGGCTTCATCGGACGACCCTTGGCTTTTTCGTCGTCGGCGAGTTTGAACACGTCCGCGACGCGATCGGTGGCGTGATTGAAGGCGTTGCCTTCGGTCGCGATCCACGCCATTTCCGCCGACTCCTTCAACAACACGTCGTAATCGGCCTCGCATGGCGTCTCGTGCTGACGCGCGAACGCGCCGACGATCACCGGTAGCAACGCATGCGCCGCCTCCAGCGGCAGCACGCCTTCGCGTTCGAGCTGCCATAAATGGCCGACGGCTTGCGGCGTCAGCGGATCGCGCGACGCGCCGATCACATTCGTCACCGCCTGCTGGAATTCCGCCGAGAAACGCTCTGGGTGCAATTCGCTGACGAAGAATTGCGCGATCTCATCGGGCGCGTCGTCGTGCGCCCACGCGCGGCCGGTCATGCCGAGACGGTCGAGCGGATAGCGGCCGTTGATGCTGAAGCCGAGCGGACGCAGAATGCGCGCGAACGCGGCTTCGCCCGGCGGCAGCGCGCCGTTCTCATGCCAGCGCACGGTGCGCAATGCGCCGTGGTCGAAGTACACGCCGCCGCCCGCGGCGATCGTCTCCTGCGTGTACTCGCGGCCATTCGCGGAGCGCGCCAGCAAGTCGTCGAACAACGCCATGTTCAACGCTTGGGCGAGTTCGGCACGCGTCACGGTGCCTTCTTCGCATTCGCTGAGGATTCGCGGATGGTTCAGCGTGGCGAACAGCCGCGCGGTTTTGTCGACGCCGAGCAATTTCAGCAGCAGTCGTTCGACATTCGCATTCTTGATGTTTCGCATATCGGTTCCGGGCGGCGTGCGGTGAGACGCGTTCGTGTATTTGGAGGACGGCATGCCGGCGTGGCTTCGAGGCCTACGCGCGGCATCGCCGAAGGCGAGATTATTCAGAGCCGCGGCGACGCCGTAAAGCGAGATAAAATCGCCACTTGATGCGTTTTCGGAATCAACGTGCGAAAGTTCAAGATCCCCAACATGGGCGCGCTGCTCGCTTTCGAAGCCGCCGCGCGACACGAGAGCTTCACGCATGCGGCGCGTGAGTTGTTCCTCACCGAAAGCGCGGTGTCCCGGCAGATCAATACGTTGGAGAGCAATCTCGGCGTGCGGCTGTTCGCGCGCGCCAAACAGCGCGTGATGCTGACGAAGGCGGGCAAGGTGTATAGCGCGCAGGTGCGGCGCGCGCTGGAGCAACTGGATCGCGACACGCTGTCGATCATCGCGCATGGCAGCGGCGGCGGTTATCTGGAATTGGCGGTGCTGCCGACTTTCGCGTCGCAATGGCTGATTCCACGGCTCGCGGCATTCAACGAACAGTATCCCGATGTACGCGTCAATATGGGCGTGCGCACGGGCACGTTTCCGTTCGGCGATACGCATTTCGAAGCCGCGATTCACTACGGCAAACCGACATGGCCGGGCACGTCGGCGGATTTTCTGTTCAGTGAGGAAGTCGTGCCGGTGTGCGCGGCGAGTCTGCTGACGCGGCCTGTTCGCAACGCCGCAGATCTGCTGGATTACCCGTTGCTGCATTCCACCACGCGCCCCGATGGCTGGGCGGCATGGTTCGCCAACCTCGGCGTCGACGATAACCGGACGATGCAAGGCGTGCGCTACGAACTTCATACGATGCTGATCAGCGCGGCCGCGGCGGGTCTCGGCATTGCGCTGGTGCCACGCTTTTTTGTCGATGCGCAGCTCGAACAGCTTGGACTAGCGATACCGCTCGACGCGCCCGCGGTTGCCGACTCGGCGTACTACCTCGTCTATCCGACCGAGTTGAGTCACGGCAAGCCGCTCGCCAGCTTCCGCGAATGGCTGCTGGGGGAAGCGGCTGCGTATGGCGCGGTCAATCCGGGCTTGGCCGGCAATCCCGATACCGATTGATCAAGCGCCAAGCCTTGGAGCGTTACGCGCCCGTTTGCTCACGCGCCTGCGCGAGCGCGCTGAGATTGCCTTCGCCAAAACCGTGATGCCCCTGCCGCTGAACGATCTCGAAGAAGATCTCGCCGGCGTTACGTCGCACGAAAGTCTGAAAGAACAGCAGCGGCACGCCGTCCGCGCCGATCTCGCCGTCCACCAGCACATGCGTGCGCTTGAGCCGCTCGACATCGAGCCCATGGCCCGGTAGCCGTGTGTCCAGTTGCTCGTAGTAGCGCGGCGGCGGCTCGACAAATTCAACGCCGTTCGCCAGCAGTTGCTCGACGCACGCGAAGATATCGTCGGTGGCGAGCGCGATGTGCTGCACGCCTTCGCCCGGATGATCGGGCAGATACTCGTGCATCAGATTGGTCCGGCGCGTGCCCTCTTCATACAAGGGAACGCGGATCGCGCCGCATGGCGACACCATCACGCGCGATTCCGCCGACACATGCCAGTTCGCGTGCAGTTCGTGAATCTCGCGGAAGTTGAGCAGGTCGCGATAGAAGTCGAGCCATTCCTGCATGCGGCCCTCGCCTACCGTCTGCGTGAGATGGTCGACCGCGACGAGGCCGGTGCCCACGTGACTCAAATCGGCGTGCGCGGTGTCGATCTCGATGGGCCGGAAGTCGATGTCGAAGATCGAAATATCGCCGAGGCCGCCGCGCTGACCGCCGCGGCCGCGCCAACGGTCGACGAAATAAATGTGCGAGTCGCCAATGCCCTGGATCGCCGGAATCAGCAGTTCGCCCGCGCCGAGGCGCTCGCCTTCGAACGCCCACGCGCCGAGTTCGATCGCGCGATCGAACGCGCGCTGCGCGTCGGCCACGCGAATACCGATCGCGCAGATGCCCGCGCCGTATTCCTCGGCGTAGCGCGCGGCGAACGAATCGGGTTCGGCGTTGATCAGGAAATGCATCTCGCCCTGGCGATACAGCGTGACGTCCTTGCTGATGTGGCGCGCAATCGCCTTGAAGCCGAGTTTCGTGAAGGTCTCGCCGAGCGCCTTCGGCTCGCGTGCGGCGAACTCGACGAATTCGAGGCCGGCTGTGCCGAGCGGATTGTGCTCAGGCGCCGACACGGCGCGCAGCGCGGCGTCTGGAGTGGGCAAGTCGCTGGGCATGGCAATCTCCTTGTGCAGTCTTTCGACGCTTTTTTCCGATGTTCGGTGCGAGCCGTCGCGCATCCGCGGTACGGCAACGCGGTCGGCGACGGTTTTTGCACCGTGTTTGTACACCGGCTAGTCGAGCGTTCGCAACCTTCATTTTGTACCGGACGGTTCACTTGCAGCGAATCGACGGGCCGCGTGCATGGTCGCGAGCGCGGCGGGTCAGGTTTTCAGCGTGCCGTGGGCGTTGCGGTTCCACGTGTACGTTTCGCCTTTTTTGCCTTTGTCGCGGGCTTTGGCTTGCCTGCAGCGGCGGCGGCCATGCGCAATTGCGCGACTTCACGCACG
Source organism: Paraburkholderia sp. 22099 (assembly GCF_052045835.1). Taxonomy (NCBI): domain Bacteria; kingdom Pseudomonadati; phylum Pseudomonadota; class Betaproteobacteria; order Burkholderiales; family Burkholderiaceae; genus Paraburkholderia; species Paraburkholderia sp. 22099. The sequence goes on from NZ_JBQEPU010000012.1 coordinate 52,328, forward strand.
GCGTCGATTAGCGCGCGCCCCACCGGCGACGGCTGCGTGTCCGAGCGCCGGATCAGTCCAACCGGCTCGTCGGTGCCGGCGAACGGTAACGGCAAACGCACCAGCATGCCGTGCGCCAGCTCGTACTCCACCGCGCTCAGCGGCACGAACCACACGGCGTCGTTTTCGAGCGTCAACGCGCGGCCCGTCGATACCGACAGCACCTCGACAAACGCCGACAGCGGCGGCACGCCCCACGCGCTCAACAAGCTTTCCGCCGATTGCCGGATGAGCGTGCCGAACGGCGGCAGCACCACCGGAAAATCTTCCAGCGAGGTGGCTGGCAAACCGGCGCCCAATGCCAGCGGATGCCCGGCCCGCACCACCGCGATCAACGGCTCGCTGAACAGCTGTTCGAAGCTGAGACCGACCATTCGCTCCGGGTCCGCGAGACGCCCAATCGCAAATTCGATCGTGCCTGCTTTCAGGCGTTCGAGCAATTCGGGGTTGGCGCCGGTCGCGAGGCGCACGATCACGCGCGGCCATAGCGCGGCGAACCGCTTGAGCACCGGCGGAATAAGCGCGGCGGCGACGGTCGGCAAGACGCCGATTTCCAGCGTGGCCGCGGCCGCGCCTTCCGGGCGCGCCAACAAGTCGACGCCCTGCCGCAGCGCACTGACGCAGGCGCTCGCATGCGGCATGAAGAGCTGGCCCTCACGGGTCGGCACTGCGCCGTGGCGGCCGCGCTCGAACAGCTTCACGCCGAGAATCGCCTCCAGTTCGGCGACGGTCTTGGACACCGCCGGCTGCGTGATGGAAAGACTTTCGGCGGCCCGCTGCACGCTGCCGAACTGCGCGACGGCGAGAAAGCACTGGAGATGACGGAATTTGACGCGGCTGTCCGCGAGGCTTCGTTGCATAACGAAAGGTTATACGAAAAGGGCGAAAACGTCACTTTGCATAACCGAGCCGGTTGGATAAAGTCGCTCCATAAGTTGCACCCACAATTCCTCGAAGGAGACACTCATGGATGAGTCCTTTCTCACCGCGCGCGATTTCGCGTCCCACCCCGAGTACATCTATCCCGGCTACGGCTCATCGGTCAAACGTGGCCCGACGCGTCCGCTCATTCCGCTGAAGGAAAAGCTGCGCGACCAGCGCGTGCCCGTCTACGGCACCGAAGACCTCGGCGCCCTCGACCACGATCTGACGCGCAATGCGGTGCGCAACGGCGAGCCGCTCGGCGAGCGCATCATCGTGACGGGGTGTGTGCTCGACGAGGGCGGTCGTCCGGTGCGCAATACGCTAGTGGAAATCTGGCAAGCCAATGCCGCTGGCCGCTACGTGCACAAGAACGATCAGCACGACGCGCCGCTCGATCCGAATTTTCTCGGCGCCGGCCGCTGCCTCACCGACAACGAAGGCCGTTATCGCTTTCTGACTATCAAGCCGGGCGCTTATCCGTGGGGCAATCATCCGAACGCATGGCGTCCGAACCACATTCATTTCTCGCTATTCGGCGAGCATTTCGGCTCGCGTCTCGTCACGCAGATGTATTTTCCCGGCGACCCGCTGCTGGCCTTCGATCCGATTTTTCAGGGCACGCCGGAGCATGCGCGTGACCGCCTGATTGCGAACTTCTCGCTCGACACCACGCAAGAAGCCTACGCGCTCGGCTACGACTTCGACATCGTGCTGCGCGGCCGCAACGAAACGCCGATGGAGCGTTAAACCATGACCACTCTCAAGCAAACGCCTTCGCAAACGGTTGGGCCGTACTTCGCTTACGGTCTGTGCCCGCAGCAATACGATTTCGACTTCAGGAGCTTGTTCACGCCCGTTCTGGCCGACCGTGAAGCGGCCGGCGAGCACGTCACGATCGTCGGCCAGGTGTTCGATGGCGACGGCAAGGTAATCGGCGACGCGATGCTGGAAATGTCGCAAGTGGATGCCGATGGCCGCTTTCCGGAATCGCGCGAGGAAATCCTGAAGACCGGTTTTCGCGGCTTCGCACGTGTCGGCACGGGTACGGATCCGCAGCAGCGCTTTATCGTGGAAACGGTGAAACCGGGCCGCGTGAGCCCGGATCAAGCGCCGCATCTGAATGTGATCGTGACGATGCGAGGCATGCTGCTGCACACGTTTACCCGCATCTATTTCGAGGACGAAGCCGAGGCAAACGAGCACGATGCCGTGTTGGCAGCGGTTCCGGCGGACCGGCGCGGCACGCTGATCGCGCGCCGCGAACCGAACATGGCCAACGTGTACCGGTTCGACATCCACATGCAAGGCGATCGGGAAACCGTATTTTTCGACCTGTGAAGCAGAATTTCTATACTTTCAGATTGCTTTCACCTACACTGACGTTGATCCGTCTGGCGACTGGATCACGAAACTCCGAGTAGTTAAGCCCGCCTCGCGCGGGCTTTTTTTTTGCGCCCGTCGAGAGCAGTTACTTCAACGAGCACCGCAGCCAGCGGCTGATTCTCGCGACATCGGCAATGTGGTCGCGCGCGCCGGACGCACCCAACACCACGATATCGACGGGCCGGCCATGCACGATCATCCGCACGACGACACAGTGCCCCGCCTCGTTGATGAAACCGGTTTTCTGCAACACGATCGACCGGTCACCGCCTCGCACCAGCGCATTCGAGTTGTGATAACTCAGCCGCGCGCGGCCGCTGCCGGGCAAGACGATTTGCTCGCGATCAGTGGAGTAAGCGCGAATCAACGGGTAACGGCTCGCCGCCTCGACCAGCAATGACAAGTCCCGCGCGGTCGAAACGTTCCGCGGCGACAAGCCCGTACCGTTCACAAACGACGTATGCCGCATGCCCAGCGCGCGAGCCTTCGCGTTCATCGCGGCGACGAAACCCGGCCGGCCGCCGGCGTAATCGCGGCTGAGCGCAGCCGCGGCGCGGTTCTCCGACGACATCAACGCAATGTGCAACATGTCATGCCGCGACAAGGTCGAACCGACGCCCAGGCGTGAGCCGGTGAACTTGTCGAAATCCTGATCCTGGACCGTGACGTTGAGCGGCGCGTTCAGCTTGTGCCTTGCATCGAGTGACACCACGGCCGTCATCAGCTTGGATATCGAAGCAATCGGCATGACTCGGTCGGCCTGCTTTTCGGCGAGAACGGTATGCGTTCGCTCGTCCACGACATAGACAGCCTTTGCATGAAGCAACGCTCGCGATTTAGGCGTGTAGCCGCAGCGCGCCAATAGACGCAGCGACGCATGCGAAGTGCCGCGCGGCGCTGACGCACGCGGCCGCGCATCGCGCCGTTCCGCTGTCGCTTGTGGGCGCCTCGCGGCGCGCGGCTCTCGCGCAATACGTGCAATACGCGCAGCCTGCCGGCGATGCTTGGGCGTGAGCTTGCCGACGTGCATCGGCCGCTGCGCGCTCGCCGCAGGCTTGCGCTTCTGCGCAATACGTCGCCGCGCCTTGCGGACGGTTGGCTTCCTGGCTTTGGCTGAAGTTCTGGTTTGCGCTTTCGACGCGTGTCCGATGGACGGTGCAAGCTGCCGGCTCACGCCAACGGAGGTATGCCGCGCAGGCTCGTGGCCCGCCGCAAACGACCAGCCGATGTTCAGCCACAACAGGCCGAACAACGCGACGTAGCGGAACCACGCGGGAAAACGATAGACAGGAAATTCGAATGAAGGCGTTCGACGATCGTACGGCATGCAGCTTCCGGTTCTGTGCCGTGTGAGCCCGAATTGATTGGGTGCGGAGTCGGCAACGAGCCGCCGATCTTAAGGCAGTTCACGCACCCGATCAACGGCGAAGGCATATGCCGGCTGATTCATCGCCGTTATGCGAGCGCCGAAACGCAGACCTCAACAACGGAAGTGATCGATGTTCTGCCCAGCGTAAATCGCGCGCGCGAGCCAGTCCGGCTTGTCGCCGTGACCGTCCCACGTATTGCCGAAGGCGTCGCGATACATTACGGCTCGCGTCTTGGCTGCGTCGGCCTCGATCGCCTTGGCTAGCGCTTCGGTCGTGATGCCGTATTCGTCCATGCGTCGGCGTATCCACAGGATCAAGCGCTCACGCGCATTCCCGTCGAGGTCGAACAGCCTTTGTTCTTCTCGCTCTTTCATAACGTACCGGTTTCGCGGCTGATAATGCTCGCGTTGGATATACAAAGAGTTCGCTAAAACAACGCGAAGCTTATGCGTGATTCAGATAGGCACGTGCGAATCGAACTCGCGACGCCTCTCCCGATGCGGGGAAACTCGCACCTGGAAATCATGCCCAACAAATCCTGGATTTCGGGGAATTGGCCGGCAAACGGCTCGAATTCGGCCCACGACTTGCCTCAGTGTTCCGAGGCTGCTTCAGCGTATGGAAGGCAATTCTAGCATCCAATTTCTTATGTTTGCAGCAAGGGTTTGCTTTACCTGCGATGTGGGGGTTTTCAAATTCTTATTGGGTTATTAGGGCCGCCCGCGCAGGCGCGCAGTTAATTAACCTTGAGACAGCAAGGATAGATACTGGCGCAAAGCTAAACACAATCCGCACGGAAAAACGCAAATGCAAGACCACACCCACTCATGCTATGTTTCATTGATTAACATCCGAGCGTACAGGAGACACACAACATGCCCGCATCGACCGCTATCGTCACGATTCTCGCCGCGCTGCTGCTCGGTGCGATGAGCCCCGGCCCGAGCTTTGTCATCGTGGCCCGCAATGCGATCGGACTATCGCGCGGCGACGGTCTCGCCACCGCGCTCGGCATGGGCATCGGCGGCGTGTTCTTTAGCGGCGTGGCGTTGCTCGGCCTATACACGTTGCTCGCCACCGTCGAATGGCTGTACATCGGCCTGAAAGTGGCGGGCGGTCTCTACCTGATCTACCTGGCGTCGAAAATCTGGCGCGGCGCGGCCAAACCGCTCGCATTCGATGCAGCCCAAGCCGCCCCGGCCAATGTGCGCAAATCTTTCTGGATCGGCCTGAGCACGCAACTCAGCAATCCGAAAACAGCCGTCTACTACGGCAGTATCTTCGCGGCCCTGCTTCCGCAACATCCGCCGCTGTGGTCCTACTTCGCATTGCCGCCCGCGATCTTCGCTATCGAAGCCGGCTGGTACACGATCGTCGCACTGTGCTTTTCGAGCAAGCGACCGCGCGAAGTCTATTTGCGCTGGAAAGCGTGGATCGATCGCGTCGCGGCGGGCGCGGTTGCGGCGCTTGGACTACGCCTCGTTTTGACGGCACATAAAGTCGGCATCTGAAACCTCGCTTGCCGTGGTTCGGCTTGGCGCGCTGAGCCGCTTATGGTGCCGCATCGCGCGACACGCCGAACCACGGCCGCAAGTATGCCGGGGCGAGGAGCAATAGGCCTTTTCCGAAACAGTTACAAGTTAAGTGTTGACGCTGGCATGCCCCGGCGGTTACTGTGGCGATCGAAGTTCAAGAAGTTCGATTGCTGTTCATCAATGTTCGCTCCTCAGCGGTATTCGTTGTCCTCTCCCTCCTTGACGCTTCAAGCGCTCCTCAACAGAGCAAATCTTTCTATTTTTTCCTCAAGGATTCTTCATGGATACCGGTACCGTTAAGTGGTTCAACGACAGCAAGGGCTTTGGCTTCATCACCCCGGACAAGGGCGGCGACGATCTGTTCGCGCACTTCTCCGAAATCAGCGGCGACGGCTTCAAGACGCTCGCTGAAAATCAGAAGGTGAGCTTCGAAACGAAGCAAGGCCCGAAGGGTCTGCAAGCGGCTAACATCAAGCCGCTGTAAGTTTGAAGGGCTCGGTGTCCGGCAACGGGCATCGGGCTGCAGCGACATCCTCGCGGAGCGTTGTCTCCCACAGTTGGCGCGATCGCTTTTAGCTGCATGTGTTTTTCGCAGCAAGCCCAAAGCGCCAAACGCCTCGTTGCACCTCTCATTCTCCCTCTGGCTTCAACGCCCTTTTTTCGCTTTCCGACTGCGTCGTGATTCGGCTTGCAATGGCTTGAATCGGCTCGTCCGCGTGACTCGTACAACGGTCCGCCCGGCAGGCACGCACTCGTACATCATTAAAATAAAATGACAAACAAACATAGGCATCACTACAACGGCTATGCCGTCCAACCCTCGGCGCATCGTTTGCCCGACGGCAGCTTTTCATCCAACCTGTTGCTCGAACGCGCTGACAGCGCGCGTGCCGAAGGGCGCTACCAGTTCTATTCGCTCGATTACTTCACGAACGAAGAACAGGCTTTGCAGCACTCGGCAAGCTGGGCACGCAACTGGGTCGACACGCGCGGTTAAGCGCGCGGCCCACGGCTCTACGCGATGACGCGCGCATGATTTGCGCGCGCATCTCGCGACATGACGTAGTGCGCCATGCGACACGCTTTGCAACCGCAAGTGGCCTTACTCGCCCTGCTCCGCCTTGATTCGCGCGCGCAGTTCAAACTTCTGAATTTTTCCCGTCGACGTCTTCGGCAATTCGCCGAAGCGCACCGCTTTCGGCAACTTGTATCCCGCAAGAAAGAGCCGGCAGTGCGCGATGATCTCTTCCGCGCTCACCTGAGCGCCTTCCTTGAGTTCGACGAATGCGCACGGCACCTCGCCCCATTTCGGATCGGCCATCGCCACCACGGCGGCAACCGATACCGCGGGGTGACGGTACAGCGTGTCCTCGACCTCGATGCTCGAAATGTTCTCGCCGCCTGAAATGATGATGTCCTTGCTGCGATCGCGAATGCGAATGTAGCCATCGGGCATCCGCACGCCCAGGTCGCCGGTGTGGAACCAGCCGCCGCTGAAGGTGGCTTCGGTGGCGCGCTCGTTCTTCAGATAGCCCTTCATGCAGATGTTGCCGCGGAACATGATCTCGCCGATCGTCTCGCCGTCGTCAGGCACGGGCGCGAGCGTGTCCGGGTCGAGCACCGTCACGGCCGCTTGCAAGTGGTAGCGCACACCTTGCCGCGCGTTCAGTTCGGCGCGTTCGCTGTCGCCGAGCGCTTCCCACTCCTCCTGTTTCGCACAGACGGCAGCCGGCCCATAGGTCTCGGTGAGTCCGTACACGTGCGTCAGATCGAAACCGATTTCCTTCATCTTCGCGATCACGGCCGGTGGCGGGGCCGCGCCGGCCACCATGGTCGACACGCGATGCTCGATGCCGTCTCGCCATTCGGCCGGCGCATTCGCCAGCGCGCTCTGCACGATCGGCGCGCCGCAATAGTGCGTGACGCGTTCGCGGCGGATCAGGTCGAACACCGTCTTCGCGTCGAACTTGCGCAGACAGACGTTGACGCCGGCGCGCGCCGCCACCGTCCACGGAAAACACCAGCCGTTGCAGTGGAAAAGCGGCAAGGTCCACAGGTAAATTGCATGCTTGGGCATATCCCATTCGAGGATATTGCTGAGCGCATTCAGATAAGCGCCGCGATGGTGGTAGACCACGCCTTTGGGATCGCCAGTCGTGCCCGACGTGTAATTCAGCGCGATGGCGTCCCACTCGTCGGCCGGCATGGTCCACGCGAATTGCGGATCGCCCGATTGCAGCAACGCTTCGTAGTCGGTCGCGCGGATGAACTTACCTGGATCGGCGGGCATCGCGTCCGCCACGCTGATGACGTGTAGATCGGGGAACTCCAGCGCGGCGCGATGCGCGAATTCGCCGTACTCGGTATCGACGATCAGCGCCTTCGCCTCGCCGTGACGCAACATGAACAGCAGCGACGGCACGTCGAGCCGCGTATTCAGCGTGTTGAGCACGGCGCCGGCCATCGGCACGCCGAAGTGCGCTTCTATCATCGGAGGAATGTTGGGCAGCAGCGCGGCGACCGTGTCACCGCGTTCTATGCCGGCCTGCCGCAACGCGCTGGCAAGACGCCGCGCGCGCTCATAGGTCTCGCGCCAGTTGCGGCGAATTTCCCCGTGGACGATTGCCGGCCGCTCACCGTAGACTTCCGCTGCGCGTACGATGAAATCGATGGGCGTCAGCGGGACATAATTGGCCTCGCGCCGCTCGAGGCCTTCTTCGAACATGTGCTTCATCACGTCGTCTCCTGGGGCGCGGGCCGCGCCGTCGATTGTTTTGATTAATGGTTCAAGCCTAGCAACTGTCATGGTGAACTGTCTGTCATTCAAATGACAGAGTAGCGCGCGCCGGCTTTTGTGAATCGGCTTTGCCGGCATACGTATGCTTAACCGATCATGAACGACGCTCCTCTCACCGCCCCGTCGGACGCTCGCTCGCACCGGCCGGCGCGGGTAGCGTGCGCCGACCTGCCGCGGCTATTCGCCACCTGCGCCTGGTTTCGCGCGCTCGCCGCCGAGCACCAGGCCTTGGTGCTCTCCAGCGCGCACGCGGAGCACCTGGAAGGCGGCGCGTGGATCGCGCGCCGCCAGGAACCGTCGGACTACTGGATCGGCGTGCATTCCGGCCTCATCAAGCTCGCGATCTACAACGCTTCGGGCCGCAGTTGCACGCTCTCCGGCGTGCCGCCCGGCGGCTGGTTCGGCGAAGGCAGCGTGATCAAGCGCGAATTGCGCAAATACGACGTGGCTGCGATTCAGCCTTCGCTCGCGATGTTCGTGCCGTCCAACACATTCCATGCACTTCTGGAATCGAGTCTGCCGTTCACCGGCTTCGTGATCCGGCAACTGAACAACCGCATGGGCGAATTCATCGCCTCGATCCAGAACAGCCGGTTGCTAGACGTGGATGCGCGCGTCGCGCAGTCGCTCGCGCAATTATTCAATCCCGATCTCTATCCCGACACGGGCCGAACGCTCGCCATTTCGCAGGAAGAAGTCGGCCTGTTGGCGGGCGTATCGCGCCAGCGGATCAATCAGGCGCTGCAAAACCTGGAAAAGCTGCGGATTCTGCGCCTCTCGTACAACCAGATCGACGTGCTCGATCTCGAACGCCTGTACGCGTTCGGCCGTGAACAGATCTAGCGCTTACGCGCATTTTCCATGCACGGTTTCGCCGCGCGTTCAGCGGCGACCCGCCTTGTATCAGCCCACATTTTGAGCATCAGGATAAAGAAAGCGCCGCAAAAGCCGTTATGCGAGCTATGCAGCGCAGATTGCAGCCCTTCCCCATTCCGAGCTCAACGTCCTGGCCAAGCTGATAATGAACCGTCTGACACTCAAACAAAAGTTGTGGGTCCCGTTGCTGCTTTGCTGGGTGGCGCTCCTGATCGTGACCGTTGTGAACGCGTTGGAAGCGCGTAGCGCTCAAATGGACGCGCGGCGCGCGGATCTGGCCGACGTCACCGACATGGCGGTGTCGATCGTCGCCGACTACGCAAAGCAGGCCGACGCCGGCAAGCTCTCCGTCGACGAAGCGAAACAGCAGGCCATCGCCCGCATCAATGCGCAGCGCTATGGCACGTCCGGCTACGTGACGATCGTGCGCGGCGATTCGGTGATGATCACGCATCCGATGAGCCCGAAGCTGAACGGCAAGGACATGAGCGCCTTTCGCGACGCCAAGGGCAACGCGCTGTATCAGGACATCGCCCAGGCCGGCGGCTCGGCGGCGGGCGCCGGATTTCTGCGCTACTGGTGGCCTAAACCCGGCGCAACGGCGCCGAGCGAAAAGATCGGCTACGTGAAGCGCTTCGCTCCGTGGAATTGGGATTTCATCGCCGGCGCCTATATGGACGACATCCAGGCGCAGTTCTATGCAACCCTCGGGCGTTCGGCCGGCATGCTCGTGCTGCTGGGCGTGCTGGTGTCGTTCGTGGCGTCGCGCGTGGTGCGCAATGTGTCGCGTTCGATCGGCGGCGAGCCTTCCAGCGCGGCGGCCATCGCCATGCAGATCGCCCAAGGCGATCTCGCCACGCACATCGACCTGCGCCGCGACGACACGTCGAGCCTGCTGTTCTCGCTGCGTGAGATGCGCAATCAGCTTGCCGCCACGGTCGCGCGAATCAAGACCTCCGCCGAGACGATCACCGTCGCCTCGAAGGAGATTGCGGCAGGCAACCTCGATCTGTCGAGCCGCACCGAGGAACAGGCGGCTTCGTTACAGCAAACGGCCGCCAGCATGGACGAACTGACGAAGACCGTCACGCAGAATGCCGACAATGCGGCGACCGCGTCCGAACTGGCGACCGATGCATCGAATATCGCCGCGCGCGGCGGTCAGGTGGTCAACGACGTGGTCGAGAAAATGGCGGGCATCACCGAGGGTTCGCGCAAGATCGGCGAGATCATCAGCGTGATCGAAGGCATCGCGTTCCAGACCAACATCCTCGCGCTGAACGCCGCGGTGGAAGCGGCGCGCGCCGGCGAAGAGGGCCGCGGCTTCGCGGTGGTCGCGGGCGAGGTGCGCAATCTCGCTCAGCGCAGCGCGACGGCGGCCAAGGAGATCAAGGTGCTGATCGACCAGTCGGTGGCGCAAGTCGGCGAGGGCTCGACGCTGGCCGGGAGGGCGGGCAGCACGATCGGCGAGGTGGTCGACGCGGTGCACCGCGTGACGGCGATCATCAACGAGATTTCGGCGGCTTCGAAGGAACAGAGTTCGGGCATCGGCGAGATCAATCTCGCGATCCGGCAAATGGACGACGTGACGCAGCGTAACGCGGCGCTCGTCGAGCAGGCCGCGGCCGCAGCCGGTTCGCTCGATGAACAGACGGAACGGCTCCGGCATGCCGTTGCCGTGTTCAAGGTCGAGCAACATGCCTGATTGAGCGGGGCACTTCCGCTTCGATTGAAAAAGGCCGTCACGGGCTGATCCGGTGACGGCCTTTGTTTTTGCGCTTTTCTGCGCGGTGAGGGAGGCTAATCGATGCAAACGGTGCGGATGTCAGCCATCGGTCAAAACCGCGCGTCCATAAAAAAAGGTGCCGCGAACGGCACCTTTTCGTACGACAACCAGCTTCTGCTGAAGCTTAGAAGCGGTGACGCAGACCGACCGTAGCAGCCGTCTGGTTCTTCGACGACGACGGCAGTTGCGACACGTCGCCGCTGTAGATCGACGCGACACCGCCGTCGCCCATTGCGTGCTGATACACGGCTTGAGCGTAGACGTCCGTACGACGCGACAGCGAGTAGTCGGCTTGCAGGCCGATCTGGTGGTAACGGGTCTTCAGATCGTTGCCGTCCGCGTTGGTACCGTAACCGCGTGCGTCCGTGAACGTGTAAGCGATGCCCAGGCCCAGAGCCGGCGTCACGTTGTACTTGCCGTTGACTTCGTAGTTGTTCGAGCGGCCTTGGCGTTGGCCCACTGCGGCGCCGACGAGGTTGTCCACGCGCGATTGCGTCCATGCGAGACCGACGGTAGCCGGGCCGAATGCGTACGAAGCAGCTGCGCCGAACTCACGTTGACGGAAGTTGCCGGTAATGACGCCGGAGTTGTTCGCCAGTACGCCGTCCGAAGCACCGGTGGCGTTTGCCGCCGGATTGTTTTGCTGTGCGTAAGCCGCGCCCAAACGCAGACCTTGGAACTGGTATGCAGCACCAACGCTGTATTCACGGTTGTTCGCGAATGCGCCAGCCTGGTTCGAGAAACCGTACGTGCCGCCGAACGTGAAGCCAGCGTAGTTAGCGCTCGAGTACTTGATCGAGTTGTTGACGGAGTAGCCGCCGTTCGTGTTCAGGTTGTCGTTGTTGAACGGATGCGCGAAGTACGTGCCGCCCCAGCTGCCCGTTGCGGTCAGCGGTGCCAGGTAGTCTTGCGCAGCATCGTATTGACGACCCAGCGTGACCGAACCGAACTGGTCGCTCGCCAAACCGACGAACGCCTGACGGTTGAACATACCGTTGTTGTTAGCGAACTTGCCGTTGTTGATGTTGAAGCCGCTTTCCAACGTGAAGATTGCCTTCAGACCGCCGCCCAGGTCTTCCGAGCCGCGCAGACCGAACATGCTTTGATTGATGCCACCGCTGCCAGCGGCCCACTTCGAACTGTGGTTGACGTTGCTGGTGTAGGTCAGGCCGGCGTCCAGCAGACCATACAGGGTCACGCTGCTTTGTGCGTGAGCGACGGAAGCGAACGATGCGGCAACCGCAACGACGATGAGACTCTTTTTCATGCGTGGGACTCCAGGTTCGATAATTTACGCGGGGAGCGGGACCTGCCTCAACGGCGCCTGCATCACACGCCGCCGCCCCGTTTGCTGAACCGCTTCGGATCAGCCAGGCACCCTCTGAAACGAAGCGTGAGTGTAGGTGGACACCCTGGTATCGACGCCTGCAATTCGCACAACATGATTTTTCCGAATCAGCAACAATCAGCCTGCAATAAGTAATAGTCCTTGTATTTCAGCTATTTAGCGCAAGACACAACATGTCTCGCGTCTGCCTGAGACGTAAATTATCCGCAACCAATCAATATAAAAGTTGTGCGTCTGCAACAGCGTTTTAACACTCCGGACTTAATCGGGCCGAAGTAAGAAGTTTGATTCGCTAAAGAACATCGCCAATTGCTCTGCCGTTCGAATGCGGCATAAATTTATTTTAGAAACTTTGGAACTTAATAGATTTGAGACAGTCGCCCATCTGGATAAAGAAAGGGCGCGATCTTATCGCCGTGGTTTGCCTCGCAATCATTTTTTGATTGAATTCCGGCTCTTCTTCTAAGACCGACAATTTGATCTTAGCCGCTCGGCAGTCTGTGGGCCGGGCCTCGGTGGCGGTCGCCGCCGCGCGTGGGGCGGCGCGGATAAGAACCGCCGTTTTAGGCGGTCACGCATTCCTGAGCTAAAGCGGACATCACTTTGCTTGGAAAAAGCCAATGCGCTGAAAGAGGGAAGCCTTCAGCACGGGCGTTGCCCGGAGGTGAATTGCGGCGCCGGCCGCCGCGTGACAAAACCCGTGCTGAGAGCGGACGGCAAACATCTAACAGCCTTCCTGATTTACTTAACGGCGCTGCCGTACCCTTTTTTACACGGAGTTTCCCTACTTTCAGGCTGGCCAGCCTTATGGTTTGTCTTGCGATCGGCCAAGCGTCTCTTCGTCTTCGGGCGAACTGCCTGGTGCAAGCGGACCGGTTTCCGGCTGCGTGTCCGGTCTGTCTGGCGACGGACGCGGTTGCTCATCTGGCTCATCGAGCGGCTGGCCGGCGGGATCGGCGATGGGATCAATGGTGGGATCGGTTTGCATGACGGAAACGTCCTCTGGATGGGAATGCCTCCCGCCGTTCCACGCGCAACGAATATTCCCGGAACCGGGCAGCGGTTGCGAAGAACCTTGAGCGGGCAGTAGGACGACGCAGTCGGGAATCAACTCAGCGGCAATTCGCGGTGTCGGTGAGAAGACGACGGATAAAGGCCGCCTTCTAAATAACCGAATCAAATTGCTCAACTCGATTAACACCGCAATAGAAGTGGCATATTGCCGCCCTTAATAGCCGGCTTCATGCAATAAAAAAAGGGCTCCGAAATCTCGGAACCCTTCTTTTACATCCTTGGTGGGCCGGGTCGGAGTCGAACCGACGATGTCCTTTCGGAGGCGGATTATGAGTCCGCTGCCTGCAACCAGCACGGCGTCCGGCCCAAGAAAAAGACCCGGTCTCAAGGCCGGGCCTATTCGCTGATTGGCCGACATACTACACGAAAAAGGGGTCTGCGCAACCGCCTCGCCGGCGCGAAACAACCGCAACAGCCCCTTCGCAGCGCTAGATCGCCAGCCGCACGTCGCGCGCCTCGGTCAATTCCCTTCGAGGAATGACTTCAGCTTGTCCGAGCGGCTCGGATGACGCAGCTTGCGCAGCGCCTTTGCCTCGATCTGACGGATCCGTTCACGCGTCACGTCGAACTGCTTGCCGACTTCCTCGAGCGTGTGATCGGTGCTCATTTCGATACCGAAACGCATGCGCAGCACCTTCGCTTCGCGCGGCGTCAGCGAGTCGAGCACGTCTTTCACGACGTCGCGCATGCTGGCGTGCAACGCCGCATCCGCCGGCGCGACCGTGTTCGTATCCTCGATGAAGTCGCCCAGATGCGAATCGTCGTCGTCGCCGATCGGCGTTTCCATCGAGATCGGCTCTTTCGCGATCTTCATGATCTTGCGGATCTTGTCTTCCGGCATTTCCATCTTTTCCGCCAGCGTCGCCGGATCCGGCTCGAGACCGGTTTCCTGCAAAATCTGACGCGAAATGCGGTTCATCTTGTTGATCGTTTCGATCATGTGAACCGGAATCCGGATCGTACGCGCCTGGTCCGCAATCGAACGCGTGATGGCCTGGCGAATCCACCACGTTGCGTACGTGGAGAACTTGTAGCCGCGGCGATATTCGAACTTGTCCACCGCCTTCATCAGACCGATGTTGCCTTCCTGAATCAGGTCGAGGAATTGCAAACCACGGTTCGTGTATTTCTTCGCGATCGAGATCACGAGACGCAAGTTCGCCTCGGTCATCTCGCGCTTCGCCTGACGCGCCTTCAACTCGCCCGCCGCCATCTGACGGTTGGTTTCCTTCAGGTCCTTCAGCGGCAGCACCACGCGTGCTTGCAGATCCAGCAGACGTTGCTGCTGTTCGCGGATCGCCGGAATGTTACGCGTGAGGATCGCGCTGTATGCGTGACCTTCGGCAACGATCTTGTCGGCCCATTCGAGATCCGTTTCGCTGCCGGGGAAGCGTGCGATGAACTCGGCGCGCGGCATGCCGCACTTGTCGACCACCGTATGCAGAATCTGACGCTCGACCTGACGCACTTCGTCCACCTGCGCGCGCAGCGTGTCGCACAGACGCTCGACGGTACGCGCGGTGAAGCGGATCGTCATCAGTTCGTTCTGGATCGTTTCCTGCGCCTTCAGGTAAGACTTGGACTTGTAGCCTTCCTTCTCGAACGCGCGACGCATCTTGTCGAACCATTCGCTGATGAGGGCGAATTTTTCGAGCGACGCACGCCTGAGCGCTTCCATCTGCGCCGCGTTGGCCGTGGCTTGCGCCGTGCCGTCGTCTTCTTCCTCGTCCTCTTCGGCTTCTTCCTCGACTTCCGCGTCCTCGCTCTCGATCGCCTCGGCCTCTTGCGCGGAGAAACCGTCCGCATCTTCCGCGTTGGCGTCGATCAGACCGTCGACCAGTTCGTCGATACGGATTTCCTCGTTCGCGACGCGTTCAGCCATCGCCAGAATGTCGGCGATCGTGGTCGGACACGCGGAGATCGCCATGACCATGTGCTTCAGGCCGTCTTCGATCCGCTTGGCGATTTCGATTTCGCCTTCACGCGTAAGCAGTTCGACCGTACCCATTTCACGCATATACATGCGGACCGGGTCGGTGGTGCGGCCGAATTCCGAGTCGACGGTGGAAAGCGCGACTTCCGCTTCCTCTTCCACTTCGTCGTCCGACGAAGCGGCCGGCGCGTTGTCGTTCAGCAGCAGCGTTTCAGCGTCCGGCGCCTGCTCGTACACCGCCACGCCCATGTCGTTGAATGTGCTGATGATGCCTTCGATCGCCTCGGTTTCCGTGAAGTTGTCCGGGAGGTGATCGTTGATTTCAGCGTAGGTCAGGAAACCACGCTCCTTGCCGAGCTTGATCAGCGCGCGCAGTTTGGAGCGGCGCTCCTCGATTTCCTCGACCGTGCCGGGCTGCGACGACGCGAACGCGTCTTTCAGCAGCGCTTTTTCCTTGGCACGGCGATCGCGAGCCTTGACCTTTTCCACCTTGCCGGGAACGGCTGCAGGGGTTTCTTCGCTCTGGGTTGCGTCGTCATCGACGGGTACTTCATTCAGCTTTTTCGTCATGGAGTTCGCCGTACCGGCTGTAGTCTCGACTCGCGGCTGGTGGACAACAGCCGGTTGAACCGTGGATACTGGAGTCTCGCGCACTACCGCATCGTCCTTCGCGGCAGCCGCTTCCCTTGCGCTTCTGACACCCGGCCGCCTGGCCACGGGTGATACAGCTTTCGCCGCCCTGACCGGCTCCGCTCGCGCAGCTGAAGTGGTCGAGGATTTCTTCCCCGCAGCCGGCGCAACGCTGACGGCAGACGCCTTCTTGGCGGAAGAAGCTAACTTGGCCTCGGTGACCTTTCCGGTCCGCTCCCTGGAGCGCGTGCCTGCCGCTTTCTTTCCGCCCGTGGTTCCGTCTGAAGTCTTTGCCATCGCATCGCCTTTTCGCCTTTGCTAGGAAAACCCTTTGAAAAACAAACCGCTGGAAACCTTTAATTATACCACCCAGGTTTCCGGCGTTCCGCCTACAACCCAAGCTGACGCTTCATGTCAGCCCGCTTCCGATTCAGTTCCGAGAGTTCCGCGAACTCCTCCGGCGTATGCCGGGATTGCCGCGAAAGCTGCTCGAGACGATCGCAGTAAGCGTCGTAACGCATCTTCAGAATCGCCGCCTTCAGTTCTTCGCCAACGATCCGTTCCTGCTCGCGCCGTTCCTCGATGACGGTCGCATCTTCCGGGTCCTTCAGCAGCAAATCCCGGACGTTTTCATCATAGTCTAGAATTTTGCGAAAGATTTCCTCGAAAGTTGGGGCGTTTGCGCCGTTGCGCAACAGATCCGACAACAATTGAAATTCCGCCGAATCGCCCAGCGCGCGTGCATGCGTCGTCACTTCCTCGAATAGCTCTCCGTGCCGGGTGACGCTCAGAAGCGCCTGTTCCGACTCTTCGTCGAGCACCGCCACCGTGCGCGGGTACATCACCAGATTGCGCAGCGTTTTCTCTTCGATCCCGGTCACGCTGCGCCGGTCCTTGCGTGCCGGGGCCGAACGGGCCGCCGCCGCGATGCGTGAATCGACCTCGCACAGCGCCGCCACTTCGTCGAACGGCACGTCCAGCCGGTCGGCGAACATATGCATGATCTGGGCGCGCAACGCATTGGCCGGCAGCGCCTGCAGCAGGGGCTTGGCGTCGAATAGCGCGCGGGCGCGGCCTTCCGGCTGGTCCAGCTCCTTGCCTGTCAGTACTTCGTTCAGCATGAACTGCGAGAGCGGCATGGCACGCTCGACCTGCTCGGCGAACGCCTCGGTGCCGAATTCACGCACGTAGCTATCCGGATCGTGCTCGGACGGTAAAAAAAGGAACCGGATCGTCCGGTTGTCCGCCGCATGCGGCAGACAGGCATCGAGCGCACGGCGCGCCGCGCGCCGTCCCGCCGAATCGCCGTCGAAACTGAAGATGACCGTGTCGGTCTGGCGCATCAGTTTCTGGACATGAATCGGCGTGCAAGCCGTGCCGAGCGTGGCGACCGCGTTCTGGAACCCTAGCTGGGCCAGCGCAACCACGTCCATATAACCTTCAACCACGAGCACGTAATGCTGCTCGCGAATTGCCAGGCGCGCCTCGAATAGCCCGTACAGCTCGCTGCCCTTGTTAAATAGAGGCGTTTCCGGGGAATTCAAATATTTCGGCTCGCCACCGTCCAGCACACGGCCGCCGAAGCCGATCACCTGCCCCTTCACATTGCGTATCGGGAACATGATCCGTTCGCGAAAGCGGTCGTATCGACGGTTCTGACCCTGTGCGTCGGACTTTTCGCTGACGATTACAAGGCCGGACTCGACCAGCGCGTCGTCACGGTAGTTCGGGAAAGCGGCTTCGAGGTTCTGCCAGCCGTCCGGCGCGTAGCCGAGCCCGAAGCGGGCCGCGATCTCGCCCGTCAGGCCGCGCTTCTTCAGATACTGGATCGCGACCGGCGCGCCGCGCAATTGCTTGCGGTAAAAGTCGCAGGCGCTCTGCATGACCTCGGAGAGCGCCGTGGTCACCGCCTTTGACGCCGCCGGCGCATAACCGCCGGAACCCCCACCGCCGCCGCCATACCCCGGCGAAGGCTCGTTCGGCACGGTCAGACCCACCGACTGCGCGAGTTCGTTGACCGCCTCGGGAAACGACGAGCCCACATGCTCCATCAGGAAACCGATGGCCGTACCATGCGCGCCGCAGCCGAAGCAGTGATAGAACTGCTTGGTCGGGCTAACGGTAAACGAAGGGCTCTTCTCGTTGTGAAACGGGCACAGCCCCATGAAGTTTGCGCCGCCCTTTTTCAACTGCACATACCGGCCGACCACGTCGACGATATCGACGCGGTTCAGCAGGTCCTGCAGGAATGACGGTGGAATCACAGTAAATGACGCTGCCTGAAAAGCTCGAGGCCGCGCGAGCCGAGCCGTCGGGCGGCGGCAGGCGCGGACTGGAAATAGGGAATTACTTCGCGAGCGCGGCTTTGACTTGCGCCGAGACGGCGGTCATGTCGGCACGGCCGGCGAGTTTCGGCTTGAGCACGCCCATGACCTTGCCCATGTCCTGCGGGCCGGCCGCGCCGGTTTGCGCGACGGCGGCCTGGACTTCGGCGACGATCTCCGCCTCGGACATCTGCTCCGGCATGTAAGCGGACAGGATGGCCAGCTCGGCCTTTTCCTTGTCGGCGAGATCCGTGCGGCCGGCCGCTTCGAACTGGCTGATCGAGTCCTTGCGCTGCTTGATCATCTTGTCGATGACAGCGGTGATGGCGGCGTCGTCGAGCGTGACGCGCTCATCGACTTCACGCTGCTTGATCGCGGCCAGCAGCAGACGGATCGTGCCGAGGCGCTCGGTCTCGCGCGCCCGCATGGCGGCCTTCATATCGTCGTTGATCTGGTCCTTGAGACTCATCACTCACCTGAATGCGTTGGAATTGAAAAACCGGCCGCGCCGCCAATTGCATCAACACAGATACCCGCTTGGGACTGCTTCCTCAAGCGGGTTGGCGCAATGTGCGTAGTGGATGCGACCCTGCCGGCTGGCCCGAAGGGCCGTGTTTTCCGTGATGGCGCCAGTTGCGCCTTCACCGTTGGATGTCGCCGCTCCGTTCGACAGGAACCGCGGCAACGCCAGAATCAGTAGAACTTCCTTGGCAGCATCTGGCTCCGCAGACGCTTGAAATGACGCTTCACCGCAGCCGCCTTCTTGCGCTTGCGCTCAGCCGTAGGCTTTTCGTAAAACTCGCGGGCGCGAAGTTCCGTCAACAAGCCGGCTTTCTCCATGGTGCGCTTGAAACGGCGCATGGCAACTTCAAACGGCTCGTTGTCTTTTACGCGGATGGTCGTCATTTTTCAATAACGGAACTTTGTAAAGGTTCAGGAGTATAGCAGAGCTTTCTCATAAAGCCATGGCGCCGTCAAGCCCCGCGGACGTACTCCGCGGCCGCCTGGCCGGCCGCCACGCCCGACGCCCACGCCCATTGAAAGTTGTAGCCGCCGAGCCAGCCGGTCACGTCCACCGCTTCGCCGATGAAGTACAGACCGGGCGCGCGGGCGCTCATCATCGTCGACGACGACAGGTCGCGCGTGTCGACGCCGCCGCGCGTCACTTCGGCCTTGCGGTAGCCTTCGGTGCCGTTCGGGGTGAGCGTCCAGCGCGACAAAGCCTCGCCGATGCGGCGCAGGGTCTTGTCGGGCAAGTCGGCGACGCGCGCTTCGGCGGGTATCTGGTGGGTCTCCAGCCATACATGAGCGAGCCGCTGCGGCACCCAGTCCGACAACAGATTCGCAATCTGACGCTTCGTGCCGGTTTTCGCTTCGAGCAATGCCGTCACGGCCTGCTGCTCCGGCAGCAGGTCGATGTGAATCGGCTCGCCGGGCTGCCAGTAGCTCGAGATTTGCAGAACGCCGGGGCCGGACAGGCCACGGTGCGTCAACAGCAGGTCTTCGTTGAATTCGGCGCCGGTCTTTTTATCGCCGGTCGCCAGCCGCACTTCCAGCGACACCCCGGAAAGCGCCGCGAACGGCTCCCAGTCGGCGGGCGCGAAGGTCAGCGGAACCAGTGCTGGGCGCGTGTCGATCAGTTTGTGGCCGAATTGCTTGGCGAGACGGTAGGCGAAATCGGTGGCGCCGATCTTCGGAATCGACAAACCGCCGGTCGCGATCACGAGGGCGCGCGCCATGATCGGACCCGAGTGCGTGTCCAGCGTGAACCGTCCTTCGGCATCCTGCCGCACCTGTTCGACCGACAGCGGGGCGCGCCATGCAATGCCGCCCGCGTCGCACTCGTTCTTCAGCACATTGATGACGGCGTCGCTCGTCTGGTCGCAGAACAGTTGCCCCTTGTGCTTCTCATGCCATGTCACGTGATGGCGCTTGAGCAGCGCCATGAAGTCGCGCGGCGTGTAGCGCGCCAGTGCCGAGCGGCAAAAATGCGGATTCGCCGACAGATAATTGGCCGGCCCGGCGTACAGATTCGTGAAGTTGCAGCGGCCGCCGCCGGAGATGCGGATTTTTTCCGCGAGACGCTGCGAGTGGTCGATCAGCACCACGCGGCGGCCGAGTTGCCCGGCCACGGCCGCGCACATCATCCCGGCCGCGCCCGCGCCGATCACTGCGATATCGAAGGATTCCATGGGGCCGCATTGTACCTGCGCGTCCGCGGCCGCCTGCCCGCGCTGCTATACTTTCAGGCTTGCTTTTTCACTTCCGGGCGCCTGCCGCGCGTCCTTTCAGGTTCACCTCACCATGCTCGTTCTCGGCATCGAAAGCTCCTGCGACGAAACCGGTCTCGCGCTCTACGACACCGAGCGCGGCCTGCTCGCGCACGCGCTGCATTCGCAGATCGCGATGCATCGGGAGTACGGCGGCGTGGTGCCGGAACTGGCGTCGCGCGACCATATCCGGCGCGCGCTGCCCCTGCTCGAAGAGGTGATGGAGCGTGCGGGCGCGGCGCGTGGCGACATCGACGCGATCGCTTATACCCAGGGCCCCGGCCTCGCGGGCGCGCTGCTGGTGGGCGCGAGCATCGCCAATTCGCTGGCGATGGCGTGGGACAAGCCGACCATCGGCATTCACCATCTTGAAGGGCACTTGCTGTCGCCGCTGCTGGTGGATGAGCCGCCGCCGTTTCCGTTCGTCGCGCTGCTGGTTTCCGGCGGTCATACGCAGTTGATGCGCGTGACGGACGTGGGCGTCTACGAAACGCTCGGCGAAACGCTCGACGACGCCGCCGGCGAAGCCTTCGACAAGACCGCCAAGCTGCTCGGCCTCGGTTATCCGGGCGGCCCGGAAGTCTCGCGCATGGCGGAGTTCGGCACGCCCGGCGCCGTGGTCCTGCCGCGCCCGATGCTGCATTCCGGCGACCTCGATTTCAGCTTTAGCGGCCTGAAGACCGCCGTGCTTACGCACGCAAAAAAACTTGGCGGCGCGAACATCTGCGAGCAGGCGAAGGCCGACCTGGCGCGCGCTTTCGTCGACGCGGCGGTCGAAGTGCTGGCGGCCAAGTCGCTGGCCGCGCTCAAGCGGACCAAGCTCAACCGGCTGGTCGTGGCGGGCGGCGTGGGCGCGAACCGGCAGTTGCGCGAGGCGCTTTCCGCTGCCGCGAAGAAGCGCAATTTCTATGTGCACTACCCGGACTTGTCGCTGTGCACGGACAACGGCGCGATGATCGCGCTCGCCGGCGCACTGAGGCTGCAACGCTGGCCCGATCAATCGGGAAAAGACTACGCGTTCACCGTCAAGCCGCGTTGGGACCTGACTTCCTTGGCGCGCTAATGCCGCGGCAAAACCGCGACACCATTAAAAAAGCCGCTTCTGACAGCGGCTTTTCGTTGAATCCGGCGAGCGGCTAGCCGAACTCGTGCATCAAGGCACGCGCTTATCCCGCTCGATCACCGCATACGCGCTGTGATTGTGAATCGACTCGAAGTTCTCCGCTTCGAGCACATACGCGACGATCCGCTCATCGGCATTCAGACGCTGCGCGACGTCGCGCACCAGGTCCTCAACGAACTTCGGGTTTTCATACGCACGCTCAGTGACGAACTTCTCGTCCGGACGCTTGAGCAAGCCCCACAATTCGCACGACGCCTCTTCCTCCGCGATACGGAGCAGGTCTTCCACCGCCACCTCGCCCGCCAGTTCGGCGTTGATGGTGACGTGCGAGCGCTGGTTGTGCGCGCCGTACTGCGAGATCTTCTTCGAGCACGGGCACAGGCTCGTGACCGGCACCAATACCTTGATGAACAGACGCGTCGCGCCATTACGAATCTCGCCCGTCAACGTGACTTCGTAGTCGAGCAGGCTTTGCACGCCGGAGACCGGCGCGGTCTTGTTCACGAAGTAAGGAAACGACACCTCGATGCGGCCCGCCTCGGCTTCGAGCTTTTCGAGCATCGCGGCAAGCATGGTGCGGAACGTGGCCGCCTCGAGCGGCGCCTTGTTCTCTTCGAGCAGCGCCACGAAACGCGACATATGCGTGCCCTTCTGGTCGGCCGGCAGATGCACATCGAGATTCCACATACCGACCGTCGGCTGTACCTCGCCGTCTTGCGTACGCACCGTCAGCGGATGACGCACCGCCTTGACGCCGACCCGCTGAATGGGAATCTGACGGGTATCGGGCGTGCTTTGCACATCGGGCATCACGAAGGCGGGATTCATCTGATTCATCTTTTTGTCCTCACATGCCATGCGGATCTCGACGCGCAATGGCGAACGCCGGCTCCTGCCGGCGTTGGGTGATGGGCCCGATGGCCCATCGATTCAAGTTGGAGATTGCTTGGGCCGCTATCGCCGCGGCATAGCGCACCGCAGGACGGACGAGCGACGCAACCAGCGACTCAACCGGGCTAAGCGACCCGCTTCACCGATGATTGACCGGCCATCGCGCCGCTGGAAAGAAAGCGCTCGCGAATCGACCTGGCGATGCCCGCGCCGTCAAGACCGCACGCCGCCAGCAGCTTGGCCGGATCCCCATGATCGATGAAGCGATCCGGGAGGCCCAATTGTAGTACGGGCCGCATAACCCCACTCGCGAGCAGGGCTTCGACGCAAGCCGAGCCCGCGCCGCCCATCACGCAGCCTTCCTCGACCGTGACGATAGCGTCGTGCGTGTCGGCCAGTTCACGGACCAGGTCGGCGTCCAACGGCTTCACGAAGCGCATGTTCGCGACCGTGGCGTCGAGTTGTTCGGCGGCGGCGAGCGACGGCGCCACCATCGTGCCGAACGCCAGAATCGCAATGCGCTTGCCGGCCGGCTGCGACGTCTCGCGACGAATCTCGCCCTTGCCGAGTGGCAGGGCGGCCATCTGCTTGATGGTCGCCACACCCGTGCCGGCGCCGCGCGGATAGCGCACCGCCGTCGGGTTCGGCTGCTGGAGCGCCGTGTACAGCATCTGCCGGCATTCGTTTTCGTCGGATGCGGCCATCACCGTCATGTTCGGGATGCAGCGCAGGAACGCGAGATCGTAAGCGCCCGCGTGCGTGGCGCCATCCGCGCCGACGAGACCCGCGCGGTCGATCGCGAAGACCACCGGCAGGTTCTGCAGCGCGACGTCGTGGATCAGCTGGTCGTAAGCGCGTTGCAGGAAGGTCGAGTAGATCGCGACCACCGGCTTCATGCCGTCCGCGGCCAGGCCGCCGGCGAACGTCACCGCGTGCTGTTCGGCGATACCGACGTCGAAGTAGCGGTCCGGGAAGCGCTTCTCGAACTCGACCATGCCGGAGCCTTCACGCATGGCGGGCGTGATGCCGATCACGCGCGCGTCCAGTTCGGCCGCGTCGCACAGCCATTCGCCGAACACCTGCGTGTAGGTTTTCTTCGACGGCGTGGTGGCGGGCTTGATGCCCTCAGCCGGATTGAACTTGCCGGGACCGTGGTACAGCACCGGATCGGCTTCGGCCAGCTTGTAGCCTTGGCCCTTCTTGGTGACGACGTGCAGGAATTGCGGACCGCGCAATTCCTTGATGTTCTGCAGCGTGGGGATCAGCGAATCGAGGTCGTGACCGTCGATCGGGCCGATGTAGTTGAAGCCGAACTCCTCGAACAGCGTGGCCGGCACGATCATGCCCTTCGCGTGCTCCTCGAGCTTGCGAGCAAGATCGAGCATGGGCGGCGCGACGCGCAGCACGCGCTCCACGCCCGCACGCGCGGCCGCATAGAAGCGGCCCGACATCAGACGCGCCAGATGGCGATTCAGCGCGCCGACCGGCGGCGAGATCGACATATCGTTGTCGTTGAGGATGACGAGCAGCGGCACGTCGTCTTCGACGCCGGCGTTGTTCATCGCCTCGAAGGCCATGCCGGCCGTCATCGCACCGTCGCCGATCACGGCGATGCCCATGCGGTTGTCGCCTTGCAGCTTGCTCGCGATCGCCATGCCGAGCGCGGCCGAGATCGAGGTGCTGGAGTGAGCGGTGCCGAAGGTGTCGTATGCCGACTCGTCGCGCTTCGGGAAGCCCGAGATGCCGCCCAACTGGCGCAGCGTGTGCATCTGGTCGCGGCGGCCCGTCAAGATCTTGTGCGGATACGTTTGATGGCCGACGTCCCACACGATGCGGTCATGCGGCGTATCGAACACGTAGTGCAGAGCAATGGTCAACTCGACCGTGCCGAGGTTGGACGAAAGATGGCCGCCCGTCTGCGATACGCTGTCGAGCACAAAGGCGCGCAACTCGTCTGCAAGCGGTTGCAATTGGCGGCGATCGAGGCGGCGCAGGGCTGCCGGGTCGTCGATGGTTTTCAGCAAGTCGTACATCGTCGTTCCATTGTAGGAAAACTTACGCGCCCGCACTTCATACATGCACCCCGTAGCAAAGGTGCGCGGCGGCGGGCTTTCGCGCTCAGCTAACCCGGTTCACCACCAGGTCGGCCAATTCGGCAAGACGCTGTGCGCGCGCGCCAAACGGCGCGAGGGCAGCATGGGCGTCGCTGCGCAGCTGTGCTGCGAGCGAGCGCGACGCGTCGAGGCCAATAATCGACACGTAGGTCGGCTTGCCGTCCTTCGCGTCTTTACCTGCGGTCTTGCCGAGCGTCGCGGAATCGGTCGTCACGTCGAGAATGTCGTCGACGACCTGAAACGCGAGGCCCACGGCGGCTGCATAGGCATCGAGCGAACGCATCGCCTCGGCGCCCGGCGTTTCGCCGGCGAGCGCGCCCATGCGCACCGCGGCGCGCAGCAGCGCGCCGGTCTTCATCCGGTGCATGGTTTCCAGTTGCGCGCGCGTGAGCGTATGACCGACGCTTGCGAGGTCGATCGCCTGACCGCCGCACATGCCGATCGAGCCGCTCGCCAACGCCAGTTCGCGCACGAGCGATGCCTGCTGCGCGGACGGCAGAACGTCCGATGTCAGCGCAACGAAAGCCTGCGATTGCAGTGCGTCGCCGACCAGCAATGCCGTTGCTTCGTCATATTTGACGTGTACCGTGGGCTTGCCGCGACGCAATGCGTCGTCGTCCATGCAGGGCATGTCGTCATGCACGAGCGAGTACACATGGATCATTTCCAGCGCCGCCGCCGCCGCGCCGAGGCACTCGGCGCGCGCGCCGGTCAGTTCGCCCGCCGCGTGGCACAGCAGCGGACGAACCCGCTTGCCGCCGCCCAGCACCGCATAACGCATCGCTTCGTGCAGCCTGGCGGGCTCGGTTGCCTCGGTGGGCAGGTAGTGTTCCAGTGCCGTTTCGACACGCTCGAGCACCGAGCGGGTCCATTGTTCGAATGTCATAGGTCGTCCCCGCTTTCAGCAGCGGCTGTGCCTGCGTTATTCATAGGCAGCGGCTTGAGCGTCTCGCCGTCGAGCACGCGCACCTGCTGCTCGACCTTTTCGAGCTGCTGCTGGCAAAACGCCACCAGCGCCGCGCCGCGCCGATAGGCGGCGAGCGATTCCTCGAGGCTGAGATTGCCGCCTTCCATGCGCGCGACAAGCCCTTCCAGTTCGGCCTGCGCAGCCTCGTAATTCCCAGGCAGCGGCGTGGTGTCGACGCCCTCGGCAGGCGCGGCAGCAGGATCGTTCGACGCGGTCTTCGCCATGAATAATCGCAAAATTAAAACAAGTCGGACATTCTACGGCAAAAGCGCAATTTCCGATCCGCTCGCCACCCTGCGTCCCGCCTGCGCCCAACGCGCCGCCCTTGCAGTCTCGCAGAAAAAAAACGATCGGTCTGCGGCGAAAAGCGCGAACTTCCTTGACATTTTTGACCCAAATCAGGCACTTAAGCGCCCCACATAAGGGGAAACGGGTATAATTGCGGGCTCCCTAAATCGAATCTTCGATGGTTGGGTTGTTCACTGCTTTCACGTCTTCATCGGGAGTGGGAATGTCCAATCTGAGCAATGCATTGCAGTTGCGGTCTGTTCACAGCCAGCTGCCAGTCACGGCTTACTTTGACGAAGCGCTTCTAACGCGCGAAATCGACACCCTTTTCAAGAAAGGTCCACGCTACATCGGGCACGAACTCATGGTGCCGGAAGCGGGGAATTATTTTGCCTTGCCCAGCGAGAGCGAGGGGCGTGTACTCGTCCGTAACCAGCAGTCGCAAGTCGAGCTGCTGTCGAACGTGTGCCGTCACCGGCAGGCCATCATGCTCAACGGCCGCGGCCAGACGGAGAATATCGTCTGCCCCCTGCATCGCTGGACGTACGATCTGAACGGCCAGCTTCTCGGCGCACCTCATTTCGCGGACAACCCCTGCCTGAATCTCGGCGCCACGCCGCTGCAAAACTGGCAAGGCCTGCTGTTCGAAGCGCAGGGGCGCGACGTCGCGCGCGATCTTGCGCGGCTCGGCACGCGGCAACATTTCGACTTTTCGGGCTTCATGTTCGATCACGTCGAAGTACACGAGTGCAACTACAACTGGAAGACCTTCATCGAGGTCTATCTGGAGGACTACCACGTCGCGCCGTTCCATCCGGGCCTCGGCAGCTTCGTCAATTGCGACGACCTGACGTGGGAGTTCGGCGACTGGTACAGCGTCCAAACGGTGGGCGTGCACAAGTCGCTCGAACAGCCGGGCAGCCCGACCTACCGCAAATGGCACGACGAAGTGCTGCGCTTCCGCGGCGGACAGCCGCCCGAATTCGGCGCGATCTGGATGGTGTACTACCCCGGCATCATGATCGAGTGGTATCCGCACGTGCTGGTGGTGTCATGGCTGATTCCGCGCGGTCCGCAGAAGACCACCAATGTGGTGGAGTTCTATTACCCTGAGGAAATCGCGCTGTTCGAACGCGAGTTCGTCGAAGCCGAGCGCGCCGCCTATATGGAAACGGCCCGCGAAGATGACGAAATCGCCGAGCGCATGGACGCCGGCCGCCGCGCGCTGATGGAACGCGGCGAATCGCAGGTCGGCCCGTATCAGAGCCCGATGGAAGACGGCATGCAGCACTTCCACGAGTTCTTACGGCGTGAGCTCGGCACGATCTGACCGGTGCTCGCCCCACGCTCGATCCGATTCTTGCGCGGGCACCAGCAATGCATGGAAAGACGGACTTCGGTCCGTCTTTTTTTGTTTAGACTAACAACATAGCCCTGCCATCCGCCAACGGCGTCAAGCCGCCGGAAGCAGCCGCCATCGCCTGTATCGAGGAGACGACGTCATGCCCCACACTCACTACACCACTCTGATCTCCGCAGCCAATCTCGCGGAGCGGCTGGCCGCCGCGCCGGGCAGCGTATTCGTCGTCGATTGCCGTTTCGATCTGGCCGACACCGAAGCGGGCGAAAAGGCTTATCTCGCAGGACATCTGCCGGGTGCTCATTATCTGCACCTGGATCGCGATCTGTCGGGGCCGAAGAACGGCACGAACGGGCGTCATCCGTTGCCGGATCGCGCGCGGCTGGTCGAAACACTGGAATCGCGCGGTCTGAAGCAAGGCCAGCAAGTGGTCGCCTACGACGCGCAAGGCGGTATGTACGCCGCCCGTGCCTGGTGGCTGCTACGCTGGCTCGGACATGACGCGGTCGCGCTGCTCGACGGCGGGCTGCAAGCCTGGCAAGCCGCCGGCCAACCGCTGACGCAAGACGCGCCGGCACAGAACACCGGCGATTTCAAAGCCGGCGCGCCGCTGTCGGTCACGGTCGACGTGCAAACGGTGGAGCGCAACCTCGGCTCGAAGGAACGCGTGGTGATCGACGCGCGCGCGCCCGATCGCTATCGCGGCGAGAACGAAACGCTGGATCCGGTCGGCGGCCATATCCCCGGCGCGCTCAACCGCTTCTTCAAGGACAACCTCACCGCCGACGGCCGCTTCAAGCCGGCCCACACGCTGCGTGAGGAATTCCACGCGCTGCTCGCCGACACGCCGCCGGAACATGTGGTCCTACAATGCGGCTCGGGTGTGACCGCATGCGTGAACGCGCTGGCGATGGAAGTCGCCGGTCTGCACGGCGCGGCGTTGTATGCGGGATCGTGGAGCGAATGGAGTTCGGATCCGAAGCGGCCGGTTGCCACCGGGCCGAATCCTTGAACGTGAACTGAGCCGGTTGTTGGCAAAAGGCCGTTGCTGCTTTTACGCAGCAACGGCCTTTTCAATTCACGCAGGCAAAAATGACCCGACGTTCATCGCGGGCGCCCGCTTCGGCCAAACGCCTCATGCTTGAGCCTCAAGCTTGAGCCTCAACCCACCCCATGCTGCTTGAACCAGGCGAGCGCCCGGCGCCAGCCGTCTTCGGCATCGGCCTTCTTGTAGCTCGGCCGGTAATCCGCGAAAAACGCGTGACCCGCGTCGTCATAGACGACGAATTGTGAACCGCGCCCCGCCTGCGGACCTTGCGCGATCGCCTGCTTCATCTGCTCCAGCGTGTCTTGCGGGATGCTTTGATCCTGCCGCCCATAGAGGCCGAGCACCGGCGCGTGCAGGTCCGCCACGCGGTCGAGCGGATTAGCCGGCGTCATCGCGCTCTTGTCGCCCGTCACGCGGCCGTACCAGACGACGCCCGCCTTCAGCTTCGGGTTGTGCTCGGCGTACAGCCACGCAATCCGCCCGCCCCAGCAGAACCCGTTCACGCCAACCCGATTCAGATCGCCGCCATGCTCGCCGGCCCACGCGACAGTCGCATCGAGATCGCCCAGCACCTGCTCGTCGGGCACCTTGCTGACGAGTTGCTCGTTGAGCTGCTGCATGCTTTTGTAAACCATGGGATCGCCCTGCCTCTCATACAGATTCGGCGCGATCGCCAGATAACCCTGCTTGGCGAAGCGCCGGCACACGTCGGCGATATGTTCATGGACGCCGAAAATCTCGTGCACGACGATGATCACCGGCAAATGCGTCTTGCCTTTCGGCTGAGCGCGATACGCCGGCACGATCGTATCGCCCGAACGCACGGACACTTCGCCGGCTTCGAGGCCATCGCTATCGGTATGAATGGTTTGCGCCGACACCGGCAACACGGCCGCGGCAAAACCGGTGCCGAGCGCGGCCTTGATGAAGGTGCGTCGATTGAAGGGAACGTGCGGGACCAGGCTGTCGATATCGGGTTTCAGCATGCGGCGCTCCTCGCGGTTGACTCGTGTGAGTCGGTTGAACGTTGGAGGCAACAGGATACGCCTCGCGCGCGTCCTGTTGCATCTGCAACGTTCCCGAGCGCCGTCAGTGCAGCTTGACCCGCGGCAGCGTGGTGCGCCGCAGCCAGTGCGCGAAGGTATCGAGCACCATCCGCGCATAGCCGTGCAGGGCGGCGATATGCAGCCGGTACAGCGACATGTACATGAAGCGCGCGAACAGCCCTTCGATCAGCATATTGCCGCCGATCACGCCGCCCATCAGATTGCCGACCGCGCTGAAGTGCCCGAGCGACACCAGCGAGCCGAAGTCGCGATACGTGAATTCCGGCAGCGGCTTATTGTCGAGCCGCGCCGCCAGCGCCTTCAGCAGAAAGCTCGCCTGCTGGTGCGCCGCCTGCGCGCGCGGCGGCACGTTGCGCTCATTGCCCGGCCACGGGCAGGCGGCGCAATCGCCGAGCGCGAAGATGTTGTCGTCGATTTCGGTTTGCAGCGTGCGGCGCACGTTCAGCTGGCCCAGCCGATTGACCGGCAGGCCGTCGAGTTCGCTCAGAATAGGCGGCGCCTTGATGCCCGCCGCCCACACCGTCAGATCGGCGCGCACGGTTTTGCCGCTGGCCGTGCGGATGATGCCGGGCGCGACCTCGGCCACCGTCTCGCCGGTCATCAGCTTCACGCCGAGCTTGGTGAGCAGTTCGGCCGTGGCTGTCGAGACGCGTTCCTGCAAGGCCGGCAAGATGCGCGGTCCCGCCTCGATCAGCACGATGCCGACGTCGTGCCGCGGATCGAGCTTATGCAAGCCATACGCGGACAACACCTGCGCCGTGTTACGCAGTTCAGCCGATAGTTCGACGCCCGTTGCGCCACCGCCGACGATCGCCACCTGGATGCGCGGCTCCGTGGATGGCGAGGTGCCCGGTCCCGATTCGACGGGTTCATGCACCTGATGCTCGGCGCGCATGCATGCCGCGATCAGCCGCTTGCGGAAACGCTCGGCCTGGCCGACCGTATCGAGCGCGAGGGAGAATTCGGGTGCGCCTTTCACGCCGAAGAATGCCGTGGTGCTGCCGATCGCGATGATCAGCGTGTCGTATTCGAGCTGGCGTTCCGGCAGCAGCTCAGCGCCATCGTCGTCGAGCACGGTGCCGAGCGTGATGCGTTTGTTCACACGGTCGAGTCCCGTCAGGTCGCCCTGCTGAAACTCGAAACCATGCCAGCGCGCCTGCGCCGCGTATTCGAGCTCCTGCGTGAACGGGTCCATGCTGCCGGCCGCGACTTCATGCAGCAGCGGCTTCCAGATGTGGGTGGGATAGCGGTCGACGAGCGTGACCTGCGCCCGCACGCCGCCCTTGTTCTTGTGGGGCGCATAGCGATCACCCAGGCGTGTCGCCAACTCCAGCCCCCCCGCGCCTCCGCCAACGACGATGAAACGATGCATTGAACTCTCCGTGTTTGCCGATGGGTTATGCGTCGCGACGGCGCGCGTGAAACGCGCTGTCTTTCAGCGATTGTCCGCGAGCCGCACGGTTTGTCACAAGCCATCAATACGGATGTGTGACATGCGCACGACGATATCGCCCGGTATCTCCGATACCCACCGCTATCGCGCGCGCCGTCACAGGCTTGTCAATGCGCTTCTTCCCAGTTCAGGCCGGCGCCCACCTCGGCGACCAGCGGCACCTTCAGGTCGGCGACACCGCACATCAACTCGGGCAAGCGCTTGCGCACGTCGGACAACTCTTCGTCCGGTACTTCGAGAATCAATTCGTCATGCACCTGCATGATCATGCGCGTGCCGATCTTCGCGTCCTCGATCCACTTCTGCACCGCGATCATCGACAGCTTGATGAGGTCGGCAGCCGTGCCTTGCATCGGCGCGTTGATCGCGGCGCGCTCGGCGGCCTGGCGGCGCGGACCGTTGCCGCCGTTGATCTCCGGCAACCACAGGCGGCGGCCGAACACGGTCTCGACGTAGCCCGTGGCCTTCGCGCTCACGCGCGTTTCGTCCATATAACGCGCGACGCCCGGATACCGTGCGAAATAGCGGTCGATATACAGCTTGGCTGCATCGCGCGTAATGCCGAGATTCGAGGCGAGACCGAACGAGCTCATGCCGTAGATCAGGCCGAAGTTGATGACCTTGGCCACGCGCCGCTGATCGTTCGAGACTTCGAGCGGCGTCACGCTGAAAATTTCCGCGGCGGTGGCGCGGTGAATGTCTTCACCTTGCGAGAACGCGCGCAGCAATGATTCGTCGCCGGAAATGTGCGCCATGATGCGCAACTCGATCTGCGAGTAGTCCGCGGACACGAGCTTGTGGCCCGGCGGCGCGATGAACGCCTCGCGAATCCGACGGCCCTCGCCGGTTCGCACGGGGATGTTCTGCAGATTCGGATCGTTCGACGCCAGCCGGCCCGTGACCGCGACGGCCTGCGCGTAATTCGTGTGCACGCGGCCCGTGGTGGCGTTGACCATGCGCGGCAGCTTGTCGGTGTAGGTCGATTTGAGCTTCGACAAACCGCGGTGTTCGAGCAGGATCTTCGGCAGCGGATAGTCTTCGGCGAGTTTTTGCAGCACCTCCTCGTCGGTGGACGGCGCGCCGCTCGGGGTCTTCTTGACCACCGGCAATTCGAGCTTTTCAAAAAAGATCTGACCGATCTGCTTCGGCGAGCCGAGGTTGAATTCGCCGCCGGCCAGCACGTAGGCTTCGCTTTCGAGCTGTATCAGCCGCGTGGCGATTTCACTGCTTTGCTGACGCAGCTTTTCAGCGTCGATCAATACGCCGGTGCGCTCCATCTTGCGCAACACCCGCGAGGTCGGCACCTCGATGTCGCGATAGACGTGCTCGAGCGTTTTCTCGGCGGCCACTTGCGGATACAAGGTCTGGTGCAGACGCAAGGTGATGTCGGCGTCTTCGGCCGCGTATTCGGCGGCCTTGTCTAACGCGACTTCATCGAAACCGATCTGCTGCGCGCCCTTGCCCGCCACCTCTTCGTATTTGATCGTCTTGACGCCGAGATGGCGCAGCGCGAGGCTGTCCATGTCGTGCGTGCGGTGCGATTCCAGCACGTACGATTGCAGCAGCGTATCGTGTTCGATGCCGCGCATTTCGATGCCGTAGTTGGCCAGCACCTGCTCGTCGTATTTCACATGCTGGCCGACCTTCTTATGTTCAGCGCTTTCGAGCCACGGCTTGAGCTTGCCGAGCACTTCGTCGCGCGGCAATTGCACGGGCGCGTCCGGGCCGCGATGCGCGAGCGGCACATAAGCGGCACGCCCGGCTTCCACCGCGAACGACAGACCGACGATCTGCGCGGTCATCGGATCGAGCGAGGTGGTTTCCGTATCGAACGAGGTCAGCTCGGCCGCGTTGAGCCTTTCGAGCCACGCGTCGAATTGCTCCCACGTCTGCACGGCTTCATAGTGGCGTTCGTGGTCGACGGTTAGCGCCGGCGACACGTCCGTTTCCGGACCTTCCACCGCGTCCGCGATTTCCACTTCGCGCAGCCAGGTCTTGAAGCCGTGGCGCGTGAATACCTCGCGCAGTTCCGCGCGCGATTCCGGCTGGCTTTGCAGGCTTTCCTCGATCGACACGATATGGTCGGTCAGATCGCAATTGCGCTCGACGGTGACGAGTTTCTTCGCCATCGGCAGAAAATCGAGCGCACGCCGCAGATTGTCTCCTACCGCACCTTTGATTTCGTCCGCATGTGCGACGATGCCATCCAGCGTCTCGTATTGCGCGAGCCATTTGAGCGCGGTTTTCGGCCCGCATTTTTCGACACCCGGCACGTTGTCGACGGTATCGCCGATCAACGACAGGTAGTCGACGATGCGCTCGGGCGGCACGCCGAACTTGGCGAGCACGCCGGCGCGATCGAGCGTTTCGTTGGTCATCGTATTGATGAGGGTGACATGATCCGACACGAGCTGCGCCAGATCCTTGTCACCCGTCGACACGATCACCTTCATGCCGCGCTTTTCCGCCTCGGTGCTGAGCGTGCCGATCACGTCGTCGGCCTCGACGCCGTCGATCATCAGCAAGGGCCAGCCGAGCGCGCGCACGGCGACGTGAATCGGCTCGATCTGGCGCGAGAGATCGTCCGGCATCGCCGCGCGATTCGCCTTATAGTCGGCGTACCAGTCGTCGCGAAACGTTTTGCCCTTGGCGTCGAACACGCACGCGCTATACTCTGCTGTGACTTCCTTGCGCATGCGCCGCAGCATGTTGATCATTCCATAGAGCGCACCCGTCGGACCACCTTCGGGCCCGCGCAGATCAGGCATCGCATGGTAGGCCCGGTACAGATAACTCGAACCGTCGACCAATAGCAGGGTCTTACCTTCAAGGCTTCGTTCTTCAGGCATTATGACTAAGAGAAAAGTGATTCCGAGTCTGCGATCACTCGCAGATCAAGAGCGCGCAACGGCAAAAAAAGCCCGCGCATCGTGGCAGATGTTCACGATTATGGCAGAGTTTATCGAGGCGACCGAGTACCTCTCGGAGATTCGCCCGGCTGTCAGCATCTATGGTTCGGCGCGCCTGAAACCGAACTCGCCGTACTACAAACTGGCCACGCAAATCGCGCGCAAGCTGTCCGACGCGGGCTTCGCGGTGATCTCCGGCGGCGGCCCCGGCATCATGGAAGCGGCCAATAAAGGCGCACATGCAGGCAAGGCACCGTCGGTCGGCCTGAACATCGAACTGCCGCACGAGCAATCGGGCAATCAGTGGCAAGACATCTCGCTGCGCTTCCGTCATTTCTTCACGCGCAAGGTGACCTTCGTGAAGAATTCGGATGCGGTGATCGTGATGCCGGGCGGCTTCGGCACACTCGACGAACTCGCCGAAGTGCTCACGCTGATCCAAACCAAGAAGTCGCGTCACGTGCCGATCATCCTGGTGGGCGCCGAGTTCTGGGAAGGCCTGCTCGCGTGGTTCAAGAATTCGCTCACGCCGATGGGCCTCATCAATCCGACCGATATGGACTTGATGCAGGTGATCGACGATCCGGACCAGGTGCTCGAGGCGGTGCTGAAGTTCTACGAAGACCGCGAAGAAGCCGAACCGCATCCGGCCAAGTCGGATGAAGACCGGATGTTCTATCTGTGACGGCCTGCTTTTCGCGCCTCAACCGCGCGAATTGAATAGCCAATCAGCACACGCGCGCTAGCGGGCGGCTTCCAGGCCGCCCGTTTCCGTTTCATCGGTCTGGTCGCCTTGCGCTTGCAACCACTCGCAGAATTGCGCCACCAACGGCGCATGCGCGACCTCGCGCCTTGCCACCCACCAATAGCCGCGTGCGTCGATACGCGGGGCGGCCAGCGGCACGACGAGCCGCCCCGACGCAAGTTCGTCCGCCAGCAATGGCAACGGCCCGAGCGCCACGCCGAGCCCGTCCACCGCGGCCTGCAAGGCCAGATAGAAGTGATCGAACGACTGCTTCTTGCGGCACTTCGCCGTCACGCCGGCTGCCGATAGCCAGTGGCGCCAGGCATCGGGGCGCGTGTCGGAATGCAGCAGCACGTGTTTGGCGAGGTCGTCGGCTGTGTTGATCGGCAGGCGCTGCAGCAGCGCGGGACTGCATACCGGCAACTCGCTTTCGCCGAGAAAATGCCCGCTCACGCAGTTCGCCCAATGAGCCGGCCCGCGCCGCACGGCGACGTCGAAGCTGTCCAGCGTTTCCACCGGCGCGTTCGAGGTCGACAACCTCAACTCCACATTCGGCACCTTGCGCTGAAACTGATGCAGACGCGGCAGCAGCCATTTCATCGCGAAGGTCGGCAACGCATTCACGCGCAGCACATGAACGACGCCGGTGTCGCGCAATTGATCCGTGGCGAGCGCGATGCTGTCGAACGCCGCCTGCACGGTGCCCAGATAACGGCGGCCGTCTTCGGTTAGACGCACGCGTTTGCCGCGACGCTGGAACACTTGCACGCCGAGCCACGTTTCGAAAGCCGCGACCTGACGGCTGATTGCACCGTGCGTCACATGCAGTTCGTTCGCGGCAGCGGTGAAGCTTTCGTGCCGCGCGGCGGCCTCAAAGGCACGCAGCGCTGGAAAAGGAGGAAGATTACGGGACATGCTTGTGATTCTAGATCACAAAGGCGCGCTCAAAAATCGTTTTGCTGGCCGCCGCTTCGGCGCTAACCTCGTGAGCTTCAACTGGAAGCTAGCGACATGGACCACAAACTGACCTCGCCCGAATCCGCACTGGCGCCCACGCCCACGGTGCGGGAAATTTTCAGCGGCTTTCTCGGCCTTGGGCTGATCTCGTTCGGCGGCGCGCTGCCATTGGCGCGGCGCGCGCTGGTCGAGCAGCGCCGCTGGCTGAGCGCCGAGGAATTCACCGACTTGCTGGGCCTCTGCCAATTCCTGCCGGGCGGCAACGTGATCAATCTTTCGGTGGCAATGGGCATGCGCTTTCGCGGCGTGCCCGGCGCGCTGGCCGGCCTGCTCGGATTGATCGCGGGACCGTCGCTGGTGGTCATCGGCCTTGGCGTGCTGTACGAGAACACACAAAACGACCCGCACGTTCGCCATCTGTTCGCCGGGCTCGCCGCCGCCGCGGCGGGCCTGCTGATCTCGATGGCCGTGAAAATCCTGCTGCCGTTGCGCAACAAGCCGATGGGCGCCCTCATCGCGGCGCTGGGTTTCATCGCGATCGCGATCATGCGCCTGCCGCTTCTGCCCACCATGCTCGTGCTGACGCCGCTCAGCATCTACCTCGCGGCGAGGAATGCACAATGACCGACACGCTCGTTTCCCTCGCCATCATCTTCAGCCAGCTTTCGTTGCTCGCGTTCGGCGGCGGCAATACGATTCTTCCGGAGATGCAGCGTCAGGTGGTCGAGGTGCATCACTGGATGCCGGCCAGCGAATTCAGCGCGTTGTTCGCACTCGCTCAAGCCGCGCCGGGGCCGAATCTGATGATCGTCACGCTGGTCGGCTGGCACGTGGCCGGATGGGCGGGAATGCTCGTGACGTCAGTGGCGAAGTTCGGGCCGTCGTCGATCGTGACGATACTCGCGCTGCATGCGTGGGACCGCTTCAAGGACCGTCCGTGGCGGCGTCACGCGCAAATGGGACTGGTGCCGGTGACGGCCGGCATCGTCGTGGCAAGCGCGGCCCTGATCGCCGAGGCGTCGAACCCGACGGCGATTGCGTGGGCGATTACCGCGTTCACCGCCGTCATGGCGTTGAAAACGCGCATTCATCCACTGTGGCTGCTGGCGGCCGGGAGCTTGATCGGGCTGACCGGATTTGGGCAGCCTTGAGCATTTCGCGCGGCGCGCAAATAATGCCAGCGGGGCGCGCTTGCGCTCGCCCGCGCCGCGTGAACTGAAAAACCGCTGCTTACTGAAACGCCACTTCCGCGAAACTCCGCAGCTTGCGGCTATGCAGACGATGCAGCCCGTTCATCCGCAACAACTCCATCGCCTTCACGCCGATCTGCAGATGCTGATCCACTTGCGCGCGATAAAACTGATCCGCCATGCCGGGCAGTTTCAACTCGCCGTGCAGAGGCTTGTCCGACACGCACAGTAAGGTGCCGTAAGGCACACGGAACCGGAAGCCGTTCGCGGCGATCGTCGCGCTTTCCATATCAAGCGCGATCGCGCGGCTTTGCGAGAGCCGCTGCACCGGCTCGCGATGATCGCGCAGCTCCCAGTTACGGTTGTCCACGCTCGCCACGGTGCCCGTGCGCATCACGCGCTTCAACTCGACGCCGTCCAGTTGCGTGACTTGCGCGACCGCGCGCTCCAGCGCCACCTGCACTTCGGCGAGCGCCGGAATCGGCACCCACAGCGGCAAGTCGTCGTCGAGCACGTGATCCTCGCGCACGTAGCCGTGGGCGAGGACGTAGTCGCCGAGACGTTGCGTATTACGCAGACCCGCGCAGTGGCCGAGCATGATCCACGCATGCGGACGCAGCACCGCGATGTGGTCGGTGATCGTTTTCGCGTTCGACGGCCCCACGCCGATGTTGATCATCGTGATGCCGCTGCCGTCCGCGCGCTTGAGGTGATACGCGGGCATCTGCGGCAGACGCGGCGGCGCGGTGCCTTCCTGCGCCTGCTCGCCGAGATTCTCGTTGTACGTGACCACGTCGCCGGGTTCGACGAACGACGTGTATTCGCTGCGATAGGCGCGCAGTTCCTCGTCGTCGGTATGGGCCATCATGGTGCGGCCGAGCTTGACGAACTCGTCGATATAGAACTGGTAGTTCGTGTACAGCACGTAGTTCTGGCAATGCGTGGGCGACGTGGCCGTATAGTGCTTCAGCCGATGCAGCGAGAAATCGACCCGCGCCGCCGTGAACAGCGCCAGCGGATGCGGCTCGCCCGGCGGCGGCTCATAGGTGCCGTTGACGATGCGGTCGTCGAGCAATGCGAGGTCGGGCGTGTCGAACACGTCGCGCATCAGGAACAGGCGCTCGCGGTCCAGATCGCCTTCTAGATGAATGCCCTCCGCAAACGCGAAGTGAATCGGAATCGGCTGGTCGGACACGCCCACTTCGATCTGCACGTGATGGTTTTTCGCCAACAATCGCAATTGCTCGCGATAGTAGTTGCCGAACAGGTCCGGGCGCGTCACGGTGGTCTCGAACACGCCTGGGCCCGCGACGAAACCATACGAGCGGCGCGAGTCGATATGCGTGTTGACCTCGGTGCATACGCGAACGAACGGGTAGCACGCGCGCACCCGGCTCTCGAACAGCTCGTTGCGGCGATAGCGCGCGAAGGCGTCGCGCAGGAACGAGGTGTTCGCTTCGTAGATCGCCGACAGGCGCGTGACAGCCTCGGTGGCGTCGTCGAAGGATTCAGTTGGAAAGCTGTGCGCGGGAGTCTGCACCGCGCGTTGGTTGGTATCGTTTTTCATCTTCGTTGGCCTCGATTGATGAGACGACATTACCACGGAACCCGCGATCGCCAAATGACCGCGCGGCGCTTGTTTCCACCGCTGCAACAGCGGTCGCGACATGGGCGGCGCGCCGCGCCGAAGCGGCGCAAAATAAGGCTGTCGCGCCCGGATGCTGGCCTGGATTTGCTAGAATCGCGGGCACCTATTGGAGAATCACCATGAAGCCGCTCCTTCCCGTCGCCGTGGCACTGGCCCTTGCCTTTGGCAACGCCGCGATGGCTGCCCAGCCCGTCGATGACACTCCGCCCGCCGGCGCGCCCCAGTCCGCCAACGAACGGGCCGGTCTGCCCGATCTGGAGAAGATCAATCGTCCGGCCGCGCAGGTCAGCTCGAAGGTCGAAATCAATGTTCCGCGCACCCCGAGCTTCCACGAACGTAGCGCCAACGGCACCGAAATCACCGAATACCGCGACAAAGGCAAGCCCGTTGAGATCAACGTGCGCTCGAATCTCGGCACGCGCTACCAGATGAGCGCGCCGCTCGACACTTCGCCCACCGTGCGTGATAACGGTCGTGCGAGCACGCGTTTGCCGTCGGTGAATCTCAGGTATTGATGTATCGTCGGCACGGTGGCCGGACCGTGCCGTTGTTGCTTGGGGCGTCGTGTTGGCGTCCTGGGCTGCATGCCTTGCTTCATGCGGCGTCGGGGTTCCTCCGGGAGTGCGACGCCGGAACGTCTTTCAAACCGGTACTCCGTTCACAACGCCTTCGGCACCGCATCTGTCACGGCATTGCCACCACACTTGCCACATTCAGCACTGGCCGAACCATGCCAGCCCGACCAACCTGATCCGACGTTTCCCGCATGGCTGTCTTCACCGCTGTCACCGAACCCCAACTCGCAGAATGGATGCGCCATTACGATCTCGGCGAAGTCGTCGAGTTTCGCGGCATTCCGTCCGGTATCGAGAACAGCAATTTTTTTCTGACGACGACGCGCGGCGAATACGTCCTCACGATTTTCGAAAAGCTGACGGCCGAACAACTGCCGTTCTATCTCGACCTGATGCGGCATCTGGCGTCGCACCGCGTGCCGGTGCCGGACCCCATGCCGCGCGAAGACGGTGCGCTGTTCGGCACCTTGCATGGCAAGCCCGCCGCCATCGTGACCAAGCTCGAGGGCGCGCCGGAGTTGGCGCCGCGTGTCGAACACTGCATCGAGGTCGGGCAGATGCTCGCGCGCATGCATCTGGCGGGACGCGATTACGCACGTTATCAGCCGAACCTGCGCAGCCTGCCGTGGTGGCGGGAAACCGTGCCGATCGTCCTGCCGTTTCTGGAAGGCGCGCAACGCGACCTGCTGTCATCCGAACTGGCGCATCAGGAAGCCTTCTTCGCCTCCGCGGATTACGCCGCGCTGCCCGAAGGCCCATGCCACGCCGATCTGTTCCGTGACAACGCGCTGTTCGCGCATGCCGCGCCGGATACGGGCCACGAAGTACGTCTGGGTGGCTTCTTCGACTTCTATTTCGCCGGCTGCGACAAGTGGCTGTTCGACGTCGCCGTGACGGTCAACGACTGGTGCGTCGACCTCGCCACCGGCAAGCTGGACGACGCGCGCACCGAAGCAATGCTGCGCGCCTATCAAACGGTGCGCCCCTTCACCGTCGAAGAAAACCGCCATTGGGGCGATATGCTGCGTGCGGGCGCGTACCGTTTCTGGGTCTCGCGCCTGTATGATTTTCATTTGCCGCGCGCGGCCGAACTCCTCAAACCGCACGACCCCGGCCATTTCGAGCGCATTCTGCGCGAACGCCTTTGCGGCGTTCCACTTCCAGGCATTCATACCTCATGCAACTGATCGAAGTTCCCGCGAAAACCGGCTATGTGTGGTTCCGGCAGGGTATCTGGCTGTTCCGCAAGAACCCGCTCGCGTTTCTGACGCTGTTCTTCACGTACCTGCTGGTGATGACGCTGGTGTCGCAGATTCCGGTGATCGGCAGCGTGCTGCCGCTGGTGTTCATTCCGGGCGTCGCGGTCGGCTTCATGGCGGCGTGCCGCAATACGATCGCGGGCAAACCCGTGTTCCCGACGATCCTCGTCGACGGCTTTCACTCTTACGGCCCGGTGGTCGCCAAACGGCTGCTCGTGCTCGGCGTGCTGTATGTCGTCGCGATGGCACTGGTGCTGGCCGGTTCCGCGCTCGCCGACGGCGGCATGCTGCTGAAGGTGATGCTCGGCGGCGCGACGATGGATCAGGAAGCAATCGCCAACAGCAATATGCCGCTTGCGGTTCTCACCGCCTTCGCGTTCTACATTCCGGCGGCGATGCTGTTCTGGTTCTCACCGATTCTCGCCGCGTGGCATGACGTTCCGCCTATCAAGGCGATGTTCTTCAGCTTCGTCAGTTGCTGGCGCAATCGCGGGGCGTTCATCGTATTCGGCGCGCTGTGGTTCGCGGTGGCGATGACGGTATCGCTCGGTTTGTCCGCGTTGATGCAGGCGCTGGGTGCCGGCGACTATGCGTTCGCGATCCTGATGCCCGCCACGATGATCGTCACGACCATGCTGTATTGCTCGTTCTACGCGACGTACCGCGGTTGCTTCGGCGTGCAGACGCCCGAAGCGCCGGATTTGCCGACCACGCCGGCGGCTTGAACGATATCCTCCGCGGGCGCGCGTCGCGGCGCCCGCCCACGCGCTCCGTCCGCTCGGCACGCCTCTGTGCCGCTTCCATCCGCCCTCCAGCATTCGTCAACGCATGCCGATTTGCGGCACAATGGTTCGCACGCAATCCATTTGCACGCTCTTTTACACGAGATGCATCATGACTCAGCGCCCCGCTCTGCCCTTCACGCTCGACGAACAACTCTGCTTCGCCCTCTATTCGACCTCGCTCGCGATGACGAAAGCGTACAAACCGTTGCTCGACAAGCTCGGCCTCACGTATCCGCAATATCTGGCGATGCTGGTGCTCTGGGAGACCGATGACGTCACGGTCAAGGACATGGCCACGCGCCTGAACCTCGATTCGGCGACGGTCACGCCGCTGCTCAAACGTCTCGAGGCGCAAGGGTTGGTGGAACGGGCACGCGGTGTCGACGACGAACGGCTCGTGTACATACGGCTCACCAAAACCGGCACCGCACTCAAGCGTCAGGCACGTGAAGTGCCGGCGGAAATCTTTTGCGCGACCCAGCAGACGCCGGAATTCCTGCTGCGTCTGCGCGATGATCTGACACGCCTGCGCACCACTCTGAGCGATTACATGGACCAATAGTTGGTTTGCTGCTAAAGGCATGCTATCGCTGTGATGCGAAATTTCATTTGCACACTAATCATTTGTGTACTATCTTAATCACATGCCGCTCAACACGCGTCCGTCAGAAGGCGGGCAAAGCATCAGCGGCAAACATGCGGACCCTGACTACCCAAATAAAGGAGCAGCACAATGAACATCCTCTACAAAGCAAGCGCAACCAGCACCGGTGGCCGTGACGGTCGTGCGGTGTCGTCGGACAATGCGTTGGACGTGAAGCTCGCGGCGCCGCGCGAACTCGGCGGTAACGGCGCGGCGGGCACTAATCCAGAGCAACTGTTTGCGGCCGGCTACTCGGCCTGCTTCCTGAGCGCGATGAAGTTCGTCGCCGGCCAGCGCAAGCAGACCTTGCCGGCCGATACGCAAGTCACCGCTGAAGTGGGCATCGGTCCGAACGACAACGGCGGCTTCGCACTCGACATCGATTTGCGAATCTCGCTGCCGGGCCTCGCCGCGGACGCTGCCAAGGAACTGATTGATGCGGCCCATCAGGTCTGCCCGTATTCGAACGCTACGCGCAACAACGTCGCGGTTCGTTTGCAGGTTGCGTAAATTGCCGACCGCGTGAATCGCGGATGGATGTGATTTGTGGATACGGCGCGGCAAAACCGCATCGTGACTAGCGGCGCCCGCGCCCGGCAGTACCGGCGCGGACGCCGTTTTCTTGTCGCGAACGCAGCATGTGATGTGCGGCACCGACTGTTGCCGCTAATTTGCCGGGTCGGTCGCGCGCGACCGGCTTTGCGAATCATCAAGGCGATCAGTAACGTCGTCGCCTGATGTGAGCCTCTTTGCGCGGTCGACTTTCCCGCCCCGCGACCATCGCCCCCACCCGCGAATCCCCGATGACACGCGTTCGACGACCGAGCGACACTTTCAATACTGGTCTGGTCTGGATTCGCCGCGACCTGCGCAGCACGGACAACGACGCGCTCTACCAGGCGCTCAAGCATTGCGAGCGCGTCTGGTGCGTATTTATGTTCGACACGGCGATCCTGCAACCGCTGATCGACACTTGGCAGGCTCGCCATGCCGATACACAGCCGCAAGACCGCCGCATCGAGTTCATTCTTGCGGCGCTGGACGAATTAGACAAAGCGTTACGCGCCTAGTCTCGGCGGCTGACACTCACGTCGCTGTAACTCGGTAGCCGCACCGCAAGCACCGGCGTTTCGACACCCGGTGCTTCAACCTACGCGGCTTAGTGCTGGGTCATCCACGACGGCTGACGGACGCTCATGTCACGGTCGAGCTTGCGCATGCGGAATTCGAGATCGTAGAGATCGGTTGCCTCGGCGAGAAACGCGTCAGCGCGTTCCTTCGCGAGTTGATCGGGCGACTTGGTCAGAAACAGGAAAAGGCGGGTAAGCAGGTACATGGTCGACCTCGGCAATGATGTTAGGCGTTAACGCCTAGGGGATAACCCGTATTATAGGGAAAACCCTAGGCTTAGCCAACATTTCATTTCGAAGCGTTGTTCGTAAGTCACCGTGCGTCCGCAGAAGCCGCTGTGGCGGTGCTTTCCGCCGCACGGCCTGCGCCCGTGCGGCGCTGGTGCCTGAAAAACTCCCACACCAACGCGCTCGCGTCCGGACCTTTGGCGGAGTGAAACGGCAACGCGTCGTCGCCGCCGCTCCAGGCGTGAGCGAGCCCTTGCACACGGCATAGCCGAACCACTCGCCGTCCGCCGCGCACATAATCGCGCATCACCATCCCGCCCTTGCGTTCTTCGCGTATGTCGCCGGATTTGCGCGCGCCGCTTTCGTCGACGATCCGGTTCAGGCGGAGAAACTGCA
Organism: Paraburkholderia sp. 22099; assembly: GCF_052045835.1. Lineage (NCBI taxonomy): Bacteria > Pseudomonadati > Pseudomonadota > Betaproteobacteria > Burkholderiales > Burkholderiaceae > Paraburkholderia > Paraburkholderia sp. 22099. The sequence goes on from NZ_JBQEPU010000012.1 coordinate 95,393, forward strand.
CCGCCAATTGCTCGGCATTGACGGGCGCGACCACATGATCAGCGTCGCCATGGATGATCAGCGCCGGCATGCCGGGGTATTGCTTCACATCGGCGATTTCGTCGACGAGTTCGGCCGGTTCGCCGCGCGCGCCGCGCCGCATCACGTCCATTGCCGTAATGCCGGAGTGAGCCTCGCCGAAAGCCGGGCCCGAGTGCAGCGCGACCGCCGCAAAACGTTCCGGATAATTGATCGCGAGCAGCGCCGTCAGGCCGGCTCCAGCGGAGATCCCGGCGACATACACGCGCTCGCTGTCGAAACCATGCTCGGCGACCAGCGCGTCCACCAGCGAAACCACCGCGCGCGTCTCGGCGCCGCCGGCGCTGTCGCTGGAGTCGTACCAGTGCCAGCAACGATGCGAATGCGCATGCTTCGACTGCTCCGGATAAACCACGGCAAAGCCAAAGCGGTCCGCCAACACGTTCATGCGCGTGCCCGCGGCGAATTCGTCGATCGATTGCGTGCAGCCGTGGAGCATGACCACCAGCGGCATGGCCTCGAGCGCATGGCCGGAAGGGATATACAGCCCGTACTGAAGGTGGTTGACGAGCCGCCCCGGCGCCGCGGGCGCGGAGTGAAACGAACGCGTCCATGAGCCGCTGGCCCATGCCGAGGCGCGCGGACGAACGCGCGATTCACGCGCGGTGCGCGGCGCTTCGCGTTTGGCGGGCGCGCGCAGCGCTTCCGTCGGCTTGATCGGACGAACTTTCGCCGAGGGCTTGCTGGTGGCGGGCCGCGCCGGCCGCGTGGCAATGCGCTTGGTGGTTTTATGAGCGTGTTCGGTCTGGATCGCGAGCAACCGCTTGAGGCCGCGCAGCCAGATTTTCGATAGACTTTTTGCCATCGGCGGATAACCTCGCAAAAAGGGACGGGGTCCGTTCGCTAGAACGGCATTTTGTTGTGCAATGCACAATAACACCAATCCTCATGCGATGCTGACAGCATAAAGCGATGCCCAAGTCGGAAATTTCGTCACCGGCGAACCTTGCGGCGGACCAGGCGTCCAATCGCGGCAAGACATGTTCGCCAGCCAACGTCCGCGGATAAAACGCGCGACGCGCAGCAAGACCGCAGTGCGGCGCCGCGTCTATACTGGCAGTTGATCTTGATGCGCAGGCCTTTGCCGCGTCGGCGATTCAAGCCGTTCACGCGTTAATTCATACAACCAATTCTACGCGGCCTTGGTCGCGCTTTTTTGCCATGCCCGATTTACCTGCCAACCTGTGGTATTCGATCACCAGCCTCGGCGGCGCCGGTATGACGCTGCCGCTTGCGTTTGCCATCGCGCTTTGGCTGGCGCTCGGCTACACCTGGCGCATGGCCGCCGGCTGGTTGCTGCTGCTCGGCACGGCCATCGGCGTCGTGACCGTAACCAAGCTGGCGTTCCTCGGCTGGGGTGTCGGCGTGCGCGAACTGGATTTCACCGGCGTCAGCGGCCATGCGATGCTGTCCACCGCCGTTTATCCGGTCGCTCTGTTCCTGATGCTGTTGCCCACACGCACGGTGCCGCGGCTGCTCGGCGTTGCGCTCGGTCTCGTCGCCGGCATCGCGGTGGGGTTGTCGCGAGTCGTGTTGAGCGCTCACTCGCCGTCCGAGGCCGTCACCGGCTGCCTGGTCGGCGCGCTCGCCGCGCTGATATTCGTGCGCATGGCGTGGAATGCGGAGCCCGGCCGGCTTTCCGCCCTGGGGGTCACTGCGAGCCTGATGGTTCTCGCGGTGCTCATGCACGGCGTGCACGTGCCCACGCACCGCTGGGTCACGCACATCGCGCTGAAGGTGTCCGGTCATGAGAGGCCGTTCATTCGCGCGAAATGGAAAGCCGTGCGCGATGTCCGCCCCGCCACGGCGCCGCTCTCGCAAACACTCAACAGGCTCACGCCGCCGCGTTCTTCCGACGCCTGAAAAATACGCTGTCGCTGACTTACTCGCCGCTTGCCGCGGCCCGCCGAAGCAGCGTCATGCCTACCGCTATAACGGCGTCTATATTACGATGGCGTTTTAACCCGCCGCTCCGGCCCATGTCGGACATCCAAGCTTTCATGACCCTGTCCCGTCGCCTTGTGAAACATGCGCTGTTCGCCGTCAGCGCCGTCTCCCTTGCCGTCAGCGCCAATGCACGCGCCGACGAACTCGTCGTCTCCGCCGCCGCCAGCCTGACCAACGCGTTCAAGGCGGTCAGCGAGGCCTTCGAGCAGCAGCATCCCGGCACCAAGGTGCTGCTTAACTTCGGGGCATCCGACGTATTGATGCAGCAGATCGTCAAGGGCGCACCCGCCGACGTGTTCGCGTCCGCGGATCAGAAAGCCATGGACAAGGCGGCCGCCGAAAAAGTGATCGTGCCCGCCACGCGCAAGGATTTCGCCGCCAACTCTCTGGTGCTGATCGTGCCAACGGACAGCCATTTCGCGCCCACCAGACTGAATGAACTGGCTTCGGCGAACGTCAAGCGCATCGCGTACGGCGACCCGGCGTCCGTGCCGGTCGGCCGCTACACGCAAGGCGCGCTGCAGGCCGCGGGCATTTGGGATGCGGTCAGCGCCAAAGCGGTGCTCGCCGCGAACGTGCGCCAAAGCCTCGACTACGTGTCGCGCGGCGAAGTCGACGCCGGCTTCGTGTTCGGCACCGACGCCGCGGTCATGCCGGACAAGGTCAACATCGCGATGACCGTGCCGACGCAAACGCCGATCACCTACCCGATCGCGCAAGTCGAAGGCAGCCGCCATGCCGCCGACGCGCAGGCTTTCACGCGCTTCGTGCTGTCGCCCGCCGGCCAGGCCGTGCTGGCGAAGTACGGTTTCAAGCCGGCGCATTAACTTCCAGCATTAACTTCCATTAACTTCACGCAAGCACCGCACGCTCATGCAACAGGCCTGGATTCCGCTCTTGCTGTCGCTCAAAGTGGCGGGCTGGGCCACCGCGCTCAATCTGGTGTTCGGCGTCGCGGCGGGCTTCGGTTTGTCGCGCTGGCGCTCGGGCGCGCGCGACGTGATCGATTCGCTGCTGATGCTGCCGCTCGTGATGCCGCCCACCGTGCTCGGCTACTACCTGCTGGTGCTGCTCGGACGGCGCGGCGTGATCGGCGCCTGGCTCGACCGCTTCGATATTCAGTTGGTGTTCACCTGGCAGGGCGCGGTAATCGCGTCGACGGTGGTCGCCTTTCCGCTCGTGCTGAAATCGGCGCGCGCCGCCTTCGAAGCCGTCGATCCGCAACTCGAGCGGGCCGCGCGCACGCTCGGCGTCAGCGAGACGGCGGTGTTTTTTCGCGTGACGCTGCCGCTCGCCGCGCGCGGCATTCTGGCCGGCGGCCTGCTGGCGTTCGCCCGGGCGCTCGGCGAATTCGGCGCGACGCTGATGATCGCGGGCAATTTGCCGGGGCGCACGCAAACGCTGTCGGTGGCGGTCTATTCGGCTGTGCAAGCCGGCGACGACGGCACCGCGAATTTCCTCGTGCTCGTGACTTCGGTGACGTGCGTCGCGATCCTGCTGCTCGCGGGCCGCCTCGTGCCGCAGCACACGCTTTTGGCTTCGCGTTGATATGCCGCTCGCCGTCGACATCCGCAAAACTTTCGAGAGCGCCGAGCGCCGTTTCACGCTCGACGTCTCGTTCAAGGCGAGCACGCAGCGCGTCGTGCTATTCGGGCCGTCCGGCGCGGGAAAAACGCTGACCTTGCAGGCCATCGCCGGCCTGCTGCGTCCCGACGAGGGCAAGATCACGCTGAACGGCGACGCCTTGTTCGACAGCGCGCGCGGCGTCGACCTGAGACCGCAAGCGCGCAAGATCGCGTATCTGTTTCAGGATTACGCGCTGTTTCCACATCTGAACGTGCGGCAAAACATCGGCTTCGGTTTGCAGCAAGGCTGGCTCAATCCGCGTGCGCGGATCGCGCATCCGCAGGTCGATTACTGGCTCGACGCGCTGGAACTGAGAAGCGTCGCGGGCAATCATCCCGCCCAGCTTTCAGGCGGACAAAAGCAGCGCGTGGCGCTCGCGCGAGCGCTTGTCGCGCAACCGCGCCTGCTGTTGCTCGACGAACCGTTTTCGGCGCTCGATAGCGTGCTGCGTCAGCGCATGCGGCGCGAACTGTCGGATCTGCAAACGCGGCTCGATATTCCGATGGTGCTGATCACGCACGATCCCGATGACGTCGCCGCGTTCGGCGACCAGGTCGTGCAGGCGACCGACGGCTGTGTGCGTGAGAATCAGCCGTTCACCGGCTACGTGCGCAGCGAGCCTTGACGGGGCGCGCGGTTTTCGCGGCCTTGCGAGCCTTTCAAACCTTCCGCGCCCTCAATCCTTCACGCCAAGAATCACACTCGACGCCTTGAACGCGGCCACGGCGCTTTTTCCTTCCGCGAGGCCGAGCGTGTCGACGCTCTCATTGGTGACGACCGCGGTGATCACCGCGCCGCCGTCCAGCAGCAGCGACACCTCGGCATTAACAGCGCCACGTTTCACGCTCTGCACCGTGCCGCGCAACTGATTGCGCGCCGAAAGTTTCAGCGGCGCGCCGCGTTCGTCCTCGACGAGCAGCACCACCCACGAAGCCTTGATCAACGCAAACGCCGCCGTACCCTCGACGAGCCCCAGCGTCTCGGTGCTTTCATGCGTCAGCACCGCGACGATCCACTGGCCGCCGGGCAGCGCCAGCGACACCTCATCGTTCACCGTGCCGCGCGTGATCGCCGACACCGTGCCATAGAGTTGATTGCGCGCGCTCGTCTTTACACCGATGCGGCCGATCAGATCCCAATCCATCGCGAAACCTTCAATCGCCGCCCCCGCACGTTCGAGAAAGCGCCGATGCTCGCGCTCCACCGCGCGAAACGTCTCGATCAGCTTCACGGCGCGCGGCGTGAGCGTGGTGCCGCCACCGCCCTTGCCGCCGGTCAGCCGCACGACGAGCGGCTCGCCGGCGAGGTTGTTCATCGTGTCGATGGCGTCCCACGCGCCTTTGTAGCTCATGCCGACCGCCTTTGCGGCGCTGGTGATCGAACCGGTCTCGCCGATCGCCGCAAGCAGCGCGATCCGCGACGCGCCGCCGAGCGTTTGCTCGCCCGCCTGAAACCAGACGGAGCCGCCGAGTTCGAGCGGTTCGTGGGAAGAATCGGTGGACTTGGATGTCATGGCTGAGACCGCCAGATGAGCGGGAGAAAGGCAGCGAATCATTATAACGACGCGCACGTGAGCGACCGGACGCGCACGCAGCGATACGCCAATGGCAGCGAGCCGAACCCGAAAACGGATAGATGGGATACTCGAACGCGAAGCATCGAACACCTCGCCCTTTCCACTTTCCGGCGCGGCGGGCTTGGATCTTCGCTTGAATCCGTGCGCCGCAACTTCAGCAAGGAGCAAGACAGTGAATATCGATCTATCGGGCAAGACCGCGATTGTCAGCGCATCCACGGCGGGCATCGGCCTCGCGATCGCCACCGGCATTGCAGCGTCCGGCGCGGAAACGCTCATCAACGGACGCAAGCAGGACGCCGTGGAGCGCGCCATCGAAACCATCCGCAAGACCGCGCCGCACGCGAAGCTGCGCGGCTTCGCCGGCGACCTCGGCACGCGCGAGGGCTGCGACGCGTTGGCGAAAGCCGTGCCGCAGACGGACATTCTCGTGAACAACCTCGGCGTGTTCGGCCCCGGCGACATCTTCACCACCGAAGACGACGATTGGGAGCGCTACTTCCAGGTCAACGTGATGTCGGGCGTGCGGCTCACGCGCCATTACCTGAAGGGAATGATGGAACGCAAATGGGGCCGCGTGGTGTTCATCTCGTCGGAGTCCGGCCTGAATATTCCGGCGGATATGCTCGCTTACGGCTTCTCGAAGACCGCGCAACTGAGCATCGCGCGCGGCATCGCCAAGCACGCGGCCGGCAGCGGCGTGACGGTGAATTCCGTGCTGCCGGGACCGACGCTCTCGGCCGGCTTCCGCTCGATGGTGGAAGAGACGGCGAAGGAACAAGGCAAGACCGTCGAGCAGGTCGGCACCGAGTTCGTGCGCGCGCATCGCGGCAGCTCGATCATCCAGCGGCCGGCCACCACCGAGGAAGTCGCGAACATGGTCGTCTACGTCTGCTCGCCGCAAGCCTCGGCGACCACCGGCGCGGCGTTGCGCGTGGACGGCGGCGTGGTCGATACGATCGCGTGACGACGGCGTGCCCGCTTCTGAAGATCAACGGGCGGCGGCATGGTCACGTAAGATAGACGCCGCCCGTTCAGCGCGCATGCATCTCACACGCGGTGAGTTTGGTCCCGGCATTCAAACCGCGTACTGCGCGATCCCGTTGCCGAACGACCAGTTCTCCTTGTCCACCTCGACGAGACTGATGAACACATCTTCTCGCCGCAGCCCCGGCGACTGCGCGAGTTCATCCGCGATGCGCTGGTACAGCGCCTTCTTCTGCTCGAGCGTGCGCGTGTTGCTCACCGTGAGTTGAATCGCGACGAAATCATCGCTGCGCTCGATGTTCAGATACTGCCTGTCGTAAATCAGATTGCCGGCCTCGTGCTCGCTGAGGAGCATGAAGACGTCGTCCTTCGGGACGTTGAACGTGCCGACCAGCGCGCGCTGGATGCTGTCGGTCAGCGCCTTCCGGTATTCGGCCGGTTTGCCGGCGCGCAGGGCGATTCGTGTGAGCGGCATGGTCAAACTCCTTCGCTGCGGTTGATTGGATAAACCCAGCTTAGGCGCACTGATTCATAATGAACAGACATCGTTGATGATTTCATTCATATCCATTCAAAATGAAAGTTCTCGATCTGGATGCCGTGCGAGCGTTCGTTCTGGTTGCCGATCTGCGCAGTTTCACGCGCGCCGCGGATGCGCTCGACACCACGCAATCGGCCGTCAGCCTGAAGCTCAAGCGGCTGGAGGCGCACCTCGGCAAGCAGTTGCTGGAGCGCACGCCGCGCGTCGTGCGCCTTTCCGCGGACGGCAACGCGTTTCTCGGCGCCGCGCGCGATCTGCTGAACGCGCATGAACGCGCGCTGGGTGCGCTGTCCGTGGAGCGCAGACGGCTCGCGCTGGGACTGAGCGAGCACGTCGCCGGCGCGGACCTGCCACGCTTGCTCGCGAGACTCAACGCGCACGATCCGGGTTTGATCGTGGAATTGCACATGGGGACGTCCGCGTCGCTGCTCGCGCAATTCGACGAACGCCGCCTCGACGCGGTCATCGTTCGCTACGGCGTCGACCAGCCGCCGCGCGACGACGCGCAGGTGCTGTTCAGCGAACCGCTCGGATGGCTCGCCACGCCGGAATGGTTGCCTCGCGTCGGCGAGCCGTTGGCGCTGGCGCTGTTGAGCCCGCCGTGCAATGTACGCGACGTCGCGCTGCGCACGCTGACGGCGGCGGGCATTGCGTGGCAGGAAGTGTTCGTCGGCGGCGGGGTGGCGGCCGTTGGAGCGGCGGTCGCGGCGGGCCTCGCCGTGTCGCCGCTGGCGCGCAGAGTGGCGCCCCCCGGTTTGGCCGATGTCGGCGCGCGGCTAGGCTTGCCGCCGCTGCCGCAGTCGCGCGTGACGCTGCATTCGCGGGTCAGGGACACGCGGTCGGCGGAAACCTTGCGGTTGGTGGCGAATGGATTGGCGAGCGTCTGAGGCATGCGCCGCGCGTCGTCAGCGCGCGGGTCGATCCGATTTCAGCGAAGAATCGGCGGCAGCGAGCCGCTGCTGGCGGTGGCCGGGTTGGTCGCGGCGTCGGCTGGATTGGCGCTGACGTTGACCGATTTGGCCGGTGCGGTCGCGTGAGGTGCGGCCGGCTTCGCCGCGACCTCGACCGCGTGGGCATGTGCCGGACGATCCTGGGTCACGTTGGCATGCATGAGCTTCGGCTGGGCCGATTTCGCTTGAGCGACTTGTGCGTGCGGCTTATTGGCCTGTGCCATCACAGCAGTCTTTTGCGGCGACTTGGGCTTGCCCGCGGCCGGCCCCTTGATCGCGCCTGTCGCGCCTTTCGTCGCCCCTTTGGCTGCCGCCTTTTTCACGCTGCCATGCGTTGCGGCTTTCTTGCCGCCCTGTGTAGACGAAGCGATGCGTTGCGTCGTGTGCCGACCACTCGTCGCATGCTTCGAAGCTGACTTGGCCGCAGCCCTTGAACCGGCCGCCGGGTTGCCCTTGCCCGCGCCGGCCGCTTTCCTCGCCGGCTTCGCGCCATGCGCGCTCGCCTCCGGCGGGTTCCACACCTCCTGATAGCCGGCTGCCATCGCCACACCCGACACGCACCACACGGCGACCGCCGTTGCTACTGCTCGAACCCACATCTCCCGCTTCTCCTAATTTTCGGCGTCTCATAACGAGCCGGGATTATATTCCCTTGCAAAAATCCCTTTTTAGACTAGTATTGGTTTTAAGTACAGATAAGGACTTACCCGCTCATGTCTCATGCCGCCCGCGCCACGCAATCGGAACCGCCGATCCACCGGCCCGTTTCGGAACCCACGCTCACGGAAATGTCCGCGGCGGGCCTACGCGCGTTCTTCAACATCGCGCGCGACTGGAACCTGAGCGCGGACGAGCAAATCGTGCTGCTCGGCTCGCCCGGCCGCTCCACGTACTTCAAATGGAAGTCGGCGCCCGAAACGGCCCGCCTCGGGCGCGACACGCTGGAGCGCCTGTCGCTGCTGCTCGGCATCTACAAGGCGCTGCAAATCCTGCTGCCGCAACCCAGCGCCGCCGACGCATGGATCAAGCGCCCCAATAGCGCCCCGCCGTTCGGCGGACGCCGCGCGCTGGACCGCATGCTGGCCGGCAACATCAGCGACCTCGTGGCCGTGCGCCAGTATCTCGACGCAATGCGAGGCGGCTGGGCGTGACACAACCGTATTGGCAGGACCGCTGGCGCACCGCGCCGCTCGACTGGTCGCCCGCGTATCGCGTGATTCCCACGCGCTTTCCTGCCGTCAATCTGTTCGACCGGGTGGCTTCGCCGGAAGACTTCGACGCGCTATACGCGCTCGAAGCGATGACCAACGACCGTCTGCGCACCGAAATCGGCGAACTCGATCTGGTGCCGCGCGAAGAGCGCCGCTTCGGGCCCGGCTACGGGCCGATCATGGCCGCGCTCACCCATCTGAATCCGCTCGGCAGCCGTTTCTCCGACGGCACCTACGGCGTGTTCTATTGCGCCCGCTCGCGCGCCACGGCAATCGCCGAAACGCGCTACCACACGGGAAAATTTCTGGAGGCGACCGCCGAGCCGCCGATGCGCCAGCAAATGCGCCTCTACACGGTGCTCGCGCAAGGCGAGGTGGTCGACATCCGCGACGACGCTTCGCTCGATCTCGCGGTGCTGTCGCCGGACGATTATCTCGCCGGACAGTCGCTCGGTCGGGCCGTGCGCGAGGCGGGCGCGCCGGGCATCGCGTATCCGTCGGTGCGGGATGACGGCGGCGAATGCCTCGCCGCGTTCAAAACGACGCTGCTGCGCGACTGCCACCACGCGGCGTATCTGGAATACAACTGGAACGGCGCGAGCGTCGACATCGTGTTCGAGCTCAGCCAGGTCGGCTGACGGACCCGGCAGGCGCCGCGGCAAGCCATCAAGGCAAGGCGAGCGCGTCGGCGCCCTCGGCGAGCGCGGCTTCGACCGAGATCGACCAGCGCTGCAACGCCAACGGCTCGACAATTGTCAGCTTGCCGCCCGGTCCGAATGCACCGGTGTCGATGAATACCTGCGAGCCGATCTGCTGAATGTCGCGCATCGGCGTATGGCCGCAATAGGTGAGCGAAAGACCGCGTTGCAGCGACGGATCGCCGTTGCCCAACGCCAGTTCGCGGCCCCACAGCAATTGCTGGCGCGTTTCGGCGGAATAGTTGCCGGCGTCGAGATCGGCGTCGGTGCCGAAGAATTCAGCGTGCAAAATGTTGAAGCGCTCCTTGCCGCTGCCGACCACGCGCACGAGCGGCAGCGTGCGCAGACGTTCCGCGTAGTGCTGCAAGCGTTCGTCGGGCAAATCCGCCGCCCACGTTCCACCGATTCCATACCACCACTGACGCCGCAAGCGGCCGTCCGCGACGGCGCATAACGCGTCTTCGTGATTGCCGAGCACGGCGAAGAACCACGGCTTGTCGAGCAGCGCCAACGCCTGCTCGGAATGCGCGCCGCGGTCCACCAGATCGCCCACCGAAAAGAGCCGGTCGCAAGCCGGGTCGAACGCGATCGTGCGCAGCAGATAGCGCAACGCATCGACACAGCCATGCAGGTCGCCGACTACAAAGTCGCGGCCGCTCTGGTTGGCCGAATGATGCTGAACGGAGTTGACGAGTACGGAAGCCATGTGTTCATGATAATGCCGCGTGGGCGAATACGTATGCGCGTTGCCGATCCTAACGCACGGCGAGCGCTCCAGGCCGCGTAGAATCCGCGGCACGGACGTCTCCCCACCTCTATTCCATGCCCGCAAAATATTATCCGCAGGTTTTTCGCAATCGCCCGCGCATGCTGGCCGGCCTCGTCGTCGGCATCGTGGCGACGCTGTTCGTGCCCGAGCCGGCGCGGCCGATGGTCCGCATACTGGCCGGCTGGGATGCAGCCGTCTGGAGCTATCTGCTGCTGATCTGGGTACATATGGCCGCGGCCGACGAAAGCCGGGTCCGCGCCTTCGCCCGACGCGACGATGAAAACGCGGGCGTGGTGCTGTTCGTGATCTGCGTGGCGACGGTCGCGAGCATTGCCGCGATCGTGCTCGAACTGGCCTCGATAAAAGGCACGGCCGGCGCCTCGACCGTATGGCACTACGTGCTCACCGGACTCACGCTGATGGGCGCGTGGTTCATGATCCCGACCATTTTCGCGCTGCACTACGCGCGGCTCTACTACGACACCGACGCCACGGAAACCGCGCTCCTGTTTCCCGACCACGCACTCGAGCCGGACTATTGGGACTTTCTGTACTTCTCCTTCACCATCGCCGTGGCCTCGCAGACCGCCGACGTGGTGCTGCGCTCGCGCTCGATTCGCCGCGCCGCGCTCGCGCAATCCATTCTGTCGTTCTACTTCAACGTCGCGGTGCTTGGGCTTTGCGTGAATATCGCGGCGGGGCTGCTCGGTTCGTGACCGTGCCTCGCGCGCGGCAATGCCCTTAGCGCCTTAGCGCCTTAGCGCAATATCACCTGCCGCCGCGCTCGCGCCTCGCGCCTCGCGCGCGGCAGTAACCATCCCCGTCTCAACCGTCTCGTGTAAAACCCGGACCACCTCCGCCCGTTTTACACGCAGGCCGTCCCCGCCAGCGAACGCCGCTTCGCTTCCACCTTTCAGCGCGCTTCCCGACAGGGCGCACGTTCGCGCATCCCACGTTCCGCTCGCGACACGCTTGGCACAAGCCTTGCTGCGCCTACGCGCATTCAACTGGCCCACCCGTGCGTCCGACGCCTGGCGTCAAAATGCGCTTCACTTGGCCAGCGGCGTGACGATCTTTGCACTACATTGACCGATACGCGCCTACGCTTCATTCATCGCGCGGTACCCGGCCCTGGAAGCCCAACGAGCGTTGTGATCGCATGCCCATTGCATCCACACCGCAGCAGGACGAATCTGGAAACGACCGATGGAATCTCCGAACAGGTACGCGCCGCGGATCTACTTTTTTCATTCACTTCTAGTTGGTCCGCTCGACGCGTGGCCTGCGCGGTTCGCTCACGCGGCCTCGCTGGGCTTCGATCACGCGCTGATCGGCAGCCTCTTCGAGCCTGGGCAGGCCGGCCACGGACAGGTGGTCGGCAATCACGCCCGGCTGCATCCGGTGTTCGAGACTCGGCAAGCCGCCGCCGACGCGATCCGCACGCTCGCGGACGCCGCGCGCCAGAACGGCCTGACCTTGCTGGTCGATCTCGTGATCGACCGGATGGCCGCCGACGGCGCGCTATACGCCGAACACGCCGACTGGTTCCATCCGTTCGAGTCTGACGAGGCGCGGCTCGATCCGCGCCATGTGCATCGCGAGGACAACGTCGCGTATGCCAACTTCAACGATGCCGGCAGCCGCGCCGCGCTGGCCGACTGGTGGACGCGTCAACTGCTCGCGCTGGCCGACGCCGGCGTGGGCGGCTTTCGCTTCGACTCGCCGCATCGCGTGCCTGGCGCCGTCTGGCGCCAACTCGGCGATGCGGTGCGCCTGAAGCATCCCAACGTGCGTTTTCTCGCCGCGACGCCGGGCCTCTCGCGCAGCGATCTGCCGGACCTCGAAGGCGCGGGCTTCGACAGCGTGTTCTCATCGGTGCGCTGGTGGGACTTCCGTTCGAGCTGGATGGTGGAGGAGCACGCCGCGCTCGCGCGCATCGCCGGGCCGGTCGCGTTTCCCGAAGCGCCGTACGGCACGCGCCTCGCCGCCGAGTTCAGCGATGCGCACGACGCCGCCATCGTCGAGCGTGCCTACCGTCGCGCATTGTTGACGGCGGCCTCGACCGGCACCGGCTGGATGATGCCGATGGGCTTCGAATACGGCGTGACCGAACCGATGTCGCAAACGCGCGGCGACGCCTCGCAGTACGCGCTCGCCTGCCAGGCAAAAAAATTCGATCTCTCCGAGCCGATCGCGCGTCTGAACGAGATCGTGCGCCATACCTCGTCGCTGCAAGCCAACGGCGAACTGCGCCCGCTCAGCGGACCCGGGGCGCCCGCGGCCGTCCTGCTGCGCGGCGATCACGCCGACCTGCGCGATGCCGGCGAGGCGATCCTGATCGCGATCAATCCCGAACTCGGCGCGCCGGTGCGCGTGGATCCGGCGCGCTTTCTCGCCGGCGTGCCGGGCAACTTCACGCGCTTCGTGCCGCTCGACGCGCCCGGCCACGTCACGCCCGCCACCTTGACGCCCTTCACGCTCGCGCCCGGCGCGGCGCGCCTGTTCCGCGCGGTAACCGAAAAGCCGATCTGTCTCGCGCCGCCGATCGACAAGCCGAACAGCAAGCGCAGCGGCCACAAGACCGTGCTCGAAGCGCTCAATGCGCCGCGCGTGGCGATCGAGAGCGTGACGCCTTCGGTCGATCACGGCCGCTTCGCGGCCAAGCGCTCGGTGGGCGAGCGCGCCGAAATCAGCGCGGCGATTTTCGCCGAAGGTCACGACAAGATCGCGGCAGCCGTGATCTGGCGCGCCGCCGACGAAACCGCCTGGCACGAAGTGCTGATGACTCCGGCGCAGCCCGCCGGCCTCGACATCTGGAAGGCGCGCATTCCGCTCGAACGCCTCGGCCGTCACGAGTTCACCGTGATCGCGTGGCGCGACGACTTCGCGTCGCTGGTCGAGCACATCGAGAAGAAGCTGAAAGCCGGCCAAACCGTCGAACTCGAACTCGACGAAGCCGCGCATCTGTTCGCACTGGTGCTGGCCGAAGTGGAAACGGCGGAAGGCGCGGTGACCGAGCCGCTCGAACGGATCGTCACGCAGTTCACGAAGGCCGACGTCGAAACGAAGCTCGCGCTGATTCTCGCGCCGGCCACGGCGAAAGCGATGACCGCCGCGCGCCACCGCCCGTTCCTGAGCCGCGACCCGGTGGTCTACAAGATCGACGCGGACCGCGCCGCCGCGCGCTTCGCGAGCTGGTACGAGATCTTCCCGCGTTCGATGAGCGACGACGAATCGCGTCACGGCACCTTCGCCGACGTCACGAAGAAACTGCCGCGCATCCGCGACATGGGCTTCGACGTGTTGTACTTCCCGCCGATTCATCCGATCGGCCTCGCGAATCGCAAGGGGCGCAACAACACGCTGAACGCGCAGCCGGGCGACGTGGGCAGCCCGTATGCGATCGGCGCGGCCGAAGGCGGGCACACCGCCGTGCATCCGCAGCTCGGCACGCTCGACGACTTCAAGCAGATGCTCGCCGCCGCGCACGCGCACGGCCTCGAAATCGCGCTCGACTTCGCGATCCAGTGTTCGCCGGATCATCCGTGGCTCAAGGAGCATCCGACGTGGTTCGCCTGGCGTCCCGACGGCACGCTGCGTTACGCGGAGAATCCGCCGAAGAAGTATCAGGACATCGTCAACCCCGACTTCTATGCGCACGACGCCAAGCCCGCCTTGTGGCTCGCGCTGCGCGACGTGATCCTGTTCTGGATCGAAGCGGGCGTGCATATTTTCCGGGTCGACAATCCGCACACCAAGCCGCTGCCGTTCTGGGAATGGATGATCGACGACGTGCGCGCGCGCTATCCCGACACGATCTTCCTCGCGGAAGCCTTCACGCGGCCACGCATGATGAACCGGCTCGGCAAGATCGGCTTCTCGCAGTCGTACACGTATTTCACGTGGCGCGAGTCGAAGCGCGACTTCATCGAGTACCTGAGCGAGCTGACGCAAACCGATGCGCGCGATTCTTACCGGCCGAACTTCTTCGTCAATACGCCGGACATCAACCCGCGGCATTTGCAGTCGCAGGGACGCACGGGTTTTCTGATTCGCGCGGCGCTCGCGTCGACGTTGGCCGGCTTGTGGGGCGTGTATAGCGGCTTTGAATTGTGCGAGGCCGCCGCGCTGCCGAACAGCGAGGAATATCTCGACTCCGAGAAGTATCAACTGCGCGCGTGGGACTGGCACCGGCCGGGCAACATCGTCGGCGAGATCAGCGCGTTGAACCGGATCCGCCGGGCGAATCCGGCGCTGCAAACGCATCTGGGTCTCACGTTCCTGCCCGCGCACAACGACCACGTGCTGTTCTTCGAGAAGGCGACCGAGGCACGCGATAACGTGATCGTCGTGGCGATCAACCTCGACCCGTTCAACGAGCAGGGCGCGGATATCGAACTGTCGTGGGAGACATTCCGGCGCTGGAATCTGCACGACCACGCCGCGCTGGAAGTCACCGATCAGATGACCGGCGCGCGCTTCGAATGGCATGGCCGCTGGCAGCACGTCCAACTCGGCTCGGGCCAGCCGTTCTCGATCTGGCGCATCGCGCCGCTCGGCGGCCTGCCCGCCGACCGGCCGGATGAAACCGACAGCGACTATCACGCAGACGCTGGCAACCCAATCCCAACGGAAGGTGCGACATGAAGCGTGACGACCCAGCCCAAACCACGTCGCAGGCTCACACGAGCGCGGCCACCGGCGGCGCGGCCAGAACGCGGACGTCGCGGCGCGGCAAGCCCGCCGCGCTCAGCGACGATCCGCTCTGGTACAAGGACGCGATCATCTATCAGGTGCACATCAAGTCGTTCTTCGACGCGAACAACGACGGCGTCGGCGATTTTCCGGGCCTGATCGCGAAGCTCGATTACATCGCCGAACTCGGCGTGAATGCGATCTGGCTGCTGCCGTTCTATCCGTCGCCGCGGCGCGACGATGGTTACGACATCGCGGATTACCGCAACGTGCACCCGGATTACGGACAGCTCTCCGACGTCAAGCGCTTCATTCAGGAAGCGCACGCACGCGGCATCCGCGTGATTACCGAACTCGTGATCAACCACACCTCGGATCAGCACCCGTGGTTCCAGCGCGCGCGCCGCGCGAAGCCCGGCTCGAATCATCGCAACTACTACGTGTGGTCGGACACCGATCAGAAGTACCTTGAAACGCGGATCATCTTCATCGATTCGGAGCCGTCGAACTGGACGCACGATCCGGTGGCCGGCGCTTATTACTGGCACCGTTTCTATTCGCACCAGCCCGATCTGAACTTCGACAATCCGTCCGTGCTGCGCGAGGTGTTGCAGGTCATGCGCTTCTGGCTCGACATGGGCATCGACGGTCTGCGGCTCGACGCGGTGCCGTATCTGGTCGAACGCGAAGGCACCAACAACGAAAACCTGCCCGAAACGCATTCGGTGCTGAAGAAGATCCGCGCGACCATCGACGCGGAATACCCGAACCGGATGCTGCTCGCGGAAGCCAACCAATGGCCGGAAGACGTGAAGGAATACTTCGGCGAAGAAGACGAATGCCACATGGCATTCCACTTCCCGCTGATGCCGCGCATCTACATGTCGATCGCGAGCGAGGACCGCTTCCCGATCACCGACATCATGCGGCAAACGCCTGACCTCGCTCCGTCGAACCAGTGGGCGATTTTCCTGCGCAATCACGATGAACTGACGCTGGAAATGGTCACGGATTCCGAGCGCGACTACTTGTGGAACACCTATGCGAGCGATCGCCGCGCGCGGCTGAACCTCGGCATTCGCCGCCGTCTCGCCCCGCTGATGGAGCGCGACCGCCGCCGCATCGAACTGATCAATTCGCTGCTGCTGTCGATGCCGGGCACACCCGTGATCTATTACGGCGACGAACTCGGCATGGGCGACAACATCCACCTCGGCGACCGCGACGGCGTTCGCACGCCGATGCAGTGGTCGTCCGATCGCAACGGCGGCTTCTCGCGCGCCGATCCCGAGCAACTGGTGCTGCCGCCGGTGATGGGTTCGCTGTACGGCTTCGACGCGGTGAACGTGGAAGCGCAAAGCCGCGATCCGCATTCGCTGCTCAACTGGACCCGGCGCATGCTCGCCACCCGGCGCGCCAAGCAGACGTTCGGACGCGGCACGGTGCGTTTTCTGAAGCCGGAAAACCGCAAGATACTCGCGTATCTGCGCGAGCTGCCGGATGAGCCGCCGATTCTCTGCGTGGCGAATCTGTCGCGCGCGCCGCAAGCGGTGGAACTGGATCTGTCGGAATTCAACGGCGCGGTGCCGATCGAAATGACCGCCGATTCCGTGTTCCCGGCCATCGGCCAACTCACGTATCTGCTGACCTTCCCGCCGTATGGCTTCCTGTGGTTCATGCTGTGCCCCGGCGGTCAACGTCCGACGTGGGCGCAAGCGCATTCGGAACCGCTGCCCGAATTCGTCACGATCGTGATCCGCGAGGGCCAGGCCGGGCCGACGCCGGAGAACGTGCGGCTGCTCGAGTCCGAAGTGTTGCCGTCATGGCTGAGCCGGCGCCGCTGGTTCGCGTCGAAGGATCAGAAGATGCACGCAGTGCGCCTCGCCGCGTTGACCACGATTCCGAACGGCGGCTTCGCATTCACCGAAATCGAAGCGGACGTGGGCAAGCACACCGAGCGCTACGTGGTGCCTATCGCGATCACGTGGGGCGGCGACACCACCACGCCGCTGTTCATTCAACTGGCGTTGGCGCGCGTGCGGCGCGGCCGCAACGTCGGTCATCTGACCGACGCGTTCGCGCTGCCGATCTTCGCGCACGGCGTGTTGCGCAAGCTGCGCGAACGCGCTGTCGTGCCGACCGTGCAGAAGAGCGAGATCAAGTTCATCCCGACCGAGCGTTTCGCCGAACTCGACAATCTCGGCGAGCGGCCCGACATCCGCTGGCTGGCGGCCGAGCAAAGCAACAGTTCGTTGATCATCGCGGATGCCGCGGTGCTGAAGCTGGTGCGCCGCCTCGTGAGCGGCGTGCATCCCGAAGCGGAAATCAGCCGCTATCTGACCCAGCTCGGCTACGCGAACACCGCGCCGCTGTACGGCGAAGTGGTGCGCGTGGACCCCGAAGGCGTGCCGCACACGCTCGCCATCCTGCAAGGCTTTATCGAGAATCAGGGCGACGCCTGGAACTGGTCGCTCGACTACCTGCGCCGCTCGGTGGACGAACTCGCCGTCGCCGTCGACACCGAAGCGCAAGTGCCCGACCGCGACAACGAAGCGATCCTGGTGGAAGGCTACAGCGCGTTGACCGGCATCATCGGCAGGCGGCTCGGTGAGTTGCACGTGGCGCTCGCCTCGTCTTCCGACGACCCGGCGTTCGCGCCGGAGCCCGCCAGCGCCGAACAGGTGAAGGCCTGGGTCGACGGCACGCAGGCGATGCTCGCCGCCGCGCTCGATCTGCTCGCGCCGCGCATCCCGCAGATGCTGGACCCCGAAACCCAGGCGCTGGCGCAAAGCCTGATCGACCGGCGCGCGGCGCTGGTCGAGGCGGTCGACAAACTCGTGCAGGACGACGCGCAGGCGCTGCGCATCCGCATTCATGGCGACTTCCACCTGGGCCAGGTGCTGGTCGCGCAGGGCGACGCGTATCTGATCGATTTCGAAGGCGAGCCCGCGCGTTCGCTCGAGGAGCGGCGGCAGAAGTCGAGTCCGTTGCGCGATGTCGCCGGCTTGCTGCGCTCGCTGTCGTATGCGAGCGCGGCGGCGCAGTCCACCACGGAAAGCGCGCCGCAGCAGACCGCCGATCGCAAGCGCGCGCTGTTCGACCGTTTCCGCGCGCACGCCACCGAGGCGTCCCTCAACGAATATCGCGCCGCCGCCGCGAACGCTCCGACGCCGCTGGTCGCGCCCGAGGCCGAACAGGCCTTGCTCGATCTGTTCCTGATCGAGAAAGCCGCCTACGAAATCCGCTATGAAGCGGCCAACCGTCCGACGTGGCTCAGTTTGCCGGTACGCGGCCTCGCCGCGCTCACCAGCCGTTTGCTCGGCGACACCGGCGCACCGCCCGCGCACGACGCCCCAACCCAGGCGCCTGGCGCCGCCACACCGCCTCATCCGGCCGAGGGCGATTATGAGTGAGCACGATCCGGCCGTGGGCCTTCAACCGCTCGACATCGACGCGCTCGTCGAAGCGCGCCATCCCGATCCTTTCTCGCAGCTCGGCTTGCATCAGACGGACGCGGGTCCGATGGTGCGCGCGCTGTTGCCGAACGCCGCGCACGTCAGCGTGATCTCGCGCGCCGACGGTTCGCCGCTCGGCGAACTCCAGCAATTGCGGCCCGGGCTGTTCGCGGGGCGCATCGCCTCGGCGGCGCCGTATCGCTTGCGCATCGACTGGCACGGCGTGGTGCAGGAAATCGAGGACACGTATTCATTCGGCCCGGTTCTCGGCGACGAACCGTTGGGGCGTCTCGCCGGCGGCGATCCGTACGCGGTGCTCGAATGCCTCGGCTCCCGGCCGATGGAAATCGACGGCGTGCCGGGCGTGCGCTTCGCCGTGTGGGCGCCGAACGCGCGGCGCGTCTCGGTGGTGGGCGACTTCAATGCATGGGACGGCCGCCGTCATCCGATGCGGCTGCGCCACCAGGCAGGCGTGTGGGAGTTGTTCGTGCCGCGCGTCGGCGCCGGCACGCGCTACAAATACGAGTTGCTCTCTCGCGACGGCCATCCGTTGCCGCTGAAGGCGGACCCGTGCGCGATGCAAACGGAGAAGCCGCCCGGCACCGCCTCGGTGGTCGCGCACGTCGACGAGGTCGAGCAGTTTCCGTGGACCGATCAGGACTGGATTCAGTCACGCGCCGGCAAGCAGACGCCGCGCGCGCCGATCTCCATCTACGAAGTGCATGCCGAATCGTGGCTGCGCATCGCCGAGGAAGGTCAGCGCGGCCTCGACTGGGAAGAACTCGCCGAGCGGCTGATTCCCTACGTGAAGAGCATGGGCTTCACGCACGTCGAATTCATGCCGGTCGCGGAGCATCCATTCGGCGGTTCGTGGGGCTATCAGCCGCTCGGGCAGTTCGCGCCGTCCGCGCGCTTCGGCAAGCCGGAGCAGTTCGCCAGCTTCGTCAACAAGGCGCACGAAGCCGGACTCGGCGTGATTCTCGACTGGGTGCCCGCGCATTTTCCGAACGACGCGCATGGTCTCGTCGACTTCGACGGCACGCCGCTTTACGAGCACGCCGATCCGCGCGAAGGCTATCACCAGGACTGGAACACGATGATCTACAACCTCGGCCGCCACGAGGTGAGCGCGTTCCTGATCGCCTCGGGCCTGGCGTGGCTCAAGCGCTATCACGTCGACGGCCTGCGCGTGGATGCGGTCGCCTCGATGCTGTATCGCGACTATTCGCGCGCCGCCGGCGAATGGGTGCCGAACATCTACGGCGGCCGGGAAAATCTCGAATCGATCGCGTTTCTGAAGCGGCTCAATCACGAAGTGGGCTACGTGCCGGGTGTGCCGGGCGCGATCACGATCGCCGAGGAATCGACCGCCTGGCCCGGCGTGACGGCGCGCGTGGAAGACGGCGGGCTAGGCTTCCAGTTCAAGTGGAACATGGGCTGGATGCACGACACGCTGCACTACATGGCCGAAGACCCGGTCTATCGACAGTACCATCACCACAACATGACCTTCGGGATGGTGTACGCGTATTCCGAGCGCTTCGTGTTGCCGCTCTCGCACGACGAAGTGGTGCACGGCAAAGGCTCGCTGCTCGGCAAGATGCCGGGCGATACGTGGCAGCGCTTCGCCAATCTGCGCGCGTACTTCGGCTTCATGTGGACGCATCCGGGCAAGAAGCTGCTGTTCATGGGCGGCGAATTCGGCCAGTTCGCGGAGTTCGATCACGACGCGTCGCCGCATTGGAATCTGCTCGACGATCCGAACCATCACGGCGTGCAGATGCTGGTGCGCGACCTCAACCGGCTCTATCGGGAAGAGCCCGCGCTGTACCTGCTCGACAGCGAGCCGGGCGGCTTCGAATGGCTGATCGGCGACGACAGCGGCAACAGCGTGTTCGCGTGGCGCCGCACGGATCGCGCGGGCCGCGAAATCGTGGTCGTCTGCAACATGACGCCGGTGCCGCGGCTGGGTTACCGGATGGGCATGCCGCAGAGCGGCCGCTGGTCGGAGGTGCTGAACACGGATGCCAGCGTGTACGGCGGCTCGAACATGGGCAACGGCGGCGTGATCCATACCGAGGCCATGCCGAGCCACGGCTGGCCGCATTCGGCATCGCTCACGCTGCCGCCGCTCGCGACGATCGTATTGCGCGCGGATTGATTGCGGGTGCTGCAGGGACGAGCGCGCGGCCAACGGCCGCGCGCTCGTCGCATCAGGACCACGATAGGCGCTCATCAATCAGAACAAGGAAGGGGAACATGTCGCATGCAATGCCCGACCGGCTGTTGCCGGGCTCGCCTTATCCGCTCGGCGCCCATTGGGATGGACTCGGCGTCAACTTCGCGGTGTTCTCGGCGAACGCGCAGAAAATCGAGCTTTGCCTGTTCGAGCCGACCGGCCGCAAGGAACTCCGCCGCTTCCCGCTGCCCGAATGCACCGACGAAATCTGGCACGGCTATCTGCCGAATGCGCATCCGGGCACCGCCTACGGTTTTCGCGCGCATGGGCCGTATCAACCGCAGCACGGGCATCGCTTCAATCCGCACAAGCTGTTGCTCGATCCGTACGCGCGCAAGCTCGTCGGGCAGTTTCGCTGGTCGGATGCGCTGTTCGGTTATCGCGTGCATTCGAATCGCGCCGACCTTTCCATCGACCGGCGCGATTCGGCGCCGGCCATGCCCAAGTGCGTCGTGATCGACGAAGCGTTCGACTGGTCGCACGACAAGCGCCCGAACGTGCCGTGGGGCGAGACCGTGATCTACGAAACGCATGTGCGGGGCGCCTCGATGTTGCGCGCCGACTTGCGGCAGCACGAGCGCGGCACCTTCGCCGCGCTGGCTTCGCCCGAGTTCATCGAGCATTTGCTGAAGCTGGGCGTGACCGCCGTCGAATTGCTGCCGGTGCATGCGTTTCTCAACGACCGCTTTCTGGTGGAGCGCGGGCTGCGCAACTACTGGGGTTACAACACCGCCGCGTTTTTCGCGCCGGAGCCCTCGTATCTGAGCACGCACCGGCTCGATGAAATGCGCATCGCCGTGCGGCAGTTGCACGCGGCCGGCATCGAGGTGATTCTCGACGTGGTCTACAACCACACCTGCGAAGGCAACGCGATGGGGCCCACCGTCTCATGGCGCGGCCTCGACAACGCGAGCTACTACCGCCTGATTCCCGGCGACGAGCGCCACCATATCAACGACACCGGCTGCGGCAACACGCTCAATCTGCCGCATCCGCGCGTGCTGCAAATGGTGATGGATTCGCTGCGCTACTGGTCGACGGCGTTCAATATCGACGGCTTCCGTTTCGATCTCGGCGTGACGCTCGGCCGCGAGCAACACGGCTTCGATCCCGGCTCGGGTTTCTTCGACGCCTTGCGCCAGGACCCGATCCTGTCGCAACGCAAGCTGATTTCCGAACCGTGGGACATCGGCCCCGGCGGCTATCAGCTCGGCAATCATCCGCCGGGCTTCGCGGAATGGAACGACCGTTTTCGCGACACCGTGCGCCGTTTCTGGCGCGGCGACGCGGGCTTGCGGCCCGATCTCGCCGCGCGTCTCACGGGCTCGGCCGATCTGTTCAACCGGCGCTTCAGAAAACCGTGGGCGTCGATCAATTTCGTGGCGTCGCATGACGGTTTCACGTTGGCCGACATCACCGCCTACGAGCAGAAGCACAACGAAGCCAATCAGGAAGACAACAACGACGGTCACAATGAAAACTGCAGCCGCAACTGGGGCGTCGAGGGCCCGACCGACGATCCCGAGATGCTGGAAACGCGCAAGCGCGTGGCGCGCTCGCTGATCGCCACGCTGCTGATCGCGCTCGGCACGCCGATGATGCTGGCCGGCGACGAATCCTTGCGCACGCAGAACGGCAACAACAACGCGTACTGCCAGGACAACGACTTATCATGGATCGACTGGGAACGCGCGCAAGCGCCGGACGGCCGTCAGATGACCGAGTTCGTCGCGCGCGTGATCGCGTTGCGCAAGCATCATCCGCTGCTGCGCGAGACACGCTTTCTGTTCGGCGATCGTGAAGTGTTGCCGGGCCTGTTCGATGTCGGCTGGTTCGACGAAAACGGCGACCCGCTCACCATCGAAGCCTGGGAAGACCCCGAAGGCCGCGCGTTCACGCTGCGGCGCGCGGGCCCGGGCCTGAACGGCGAAACCGAAGTATTGTTGATGATGCTCAACGCGGGCGACGAAACGCTGCGCTTCGCGCCGCCGCCACCACACCTGGAATGGCATGTGCTGCTAGACACTGCCGAGCCGGACAGCGCGCCGCATCGACTGGCGGTTCCCGAAGTGGAGGTGGCCGCGCATAGCCTCGTGATGCTGGCCGCGCAGCCGGTGGGCGAAGCCGATTGGCAGGCGGGCTGGAAGGCCGGCGCGCAACATGGGCCGCGGCTGTTGACCGCGCTGCCGCCCGATCCGGGTGCGCATGCGCCCAGCAGCGATACGTCGCCGACCGCCTAGGCGGCAAGCGCGTCGCGACAGGCACGGCATGCACGGCGTGAAAAAGGCGGCAGCGTCGAGCCGCCCCCGGAGCCCGGAGAGACACGACGGACAGGTAACACGCGGCACGCAGGCAAAACCGAATGGTGACGACTCATGTCAGAAAGCCCGATTGATCCTCACGCGCATCATCACGCGCATTGTCTGCCCTTCGGCGCTCAGTTGGTGGGCGCCGCGGGGACCAATCCCTGCACCCGCTTCCGTTTCTGGGCGCCGTCGTGCAAGAGCGTCCAGGTGGAAATCGAGAGCGGACCGGCGGCCGGCGCGCACGACATGGCGCCCACCGGCAACGGCTGGTTCGAAGCCACGGTCAACGGCGGCGCGGGCACGCTGTACCGCTTCCGGCTGGATGGCGAGCATGCGGTGCCCGATCCGGCGTCGCGCTTTCAGCCGCACGACGTGCATGGGCCGAGCGAGGTCATCGACCCGCGCGCGTATCGCTGGGAACACGCCGACTGGCACGGCCGGCCGTGGGAAGAAACGGTGCTGTACGAATTGCATGTCGGCGCGATGGGCGGCTATGCGGGCGTGAAGAAGCGCTTGCCGGCGCTCGTCGCACTCGGCGTGAGCGCCATCGAGTTGATGCCGTTGAACGATTTTCCCGGCAAGCGCAATTGGGGCTATGACGGCGTGCTGCCCTATGCGCCGGATTCCGCCTATGGCCGCCCCGAGGAACTGAAAGCGCTGATCGACGCCGCACACGGTCTCGGCCTGATGGTGTTTCTCGACGTGGTCTACAACCACTTCGGGCCGGACGGCAACTATCTGCACGAATATGCCCGCTCGTTCTTCCGCGACGGCACGCATACGCCCTGGGGTCCAGCGATCGATTTCGAGCGCTGTGAAGTGAGCGACTTCTTCACGGACAACGCGGTCTACTGGATCAACGAATACCGCATCGACGGTCTGCGTTTCGATGCGGTGCACGCGATCGACAATCATGCGTGGCTGCGCGAACTCTCCGACCACATTCGCGCGCGGGTGCAGCATGGCCGGCATGTGCATCTGGTGCTGGAAAACGAACACAACAGCGCGAGCCTGCTGGAAACCCATTTCAGCGCACAGTGGAACGACGATGCGCATAACACGCTGCACGTTTTGCTGACCGGCGAAACCGAAGGCTATTACCACGCGTATGAAGATCAGCCGATCCGCCGGCTGGCGCGTGTGCTGTCGGAAGGCTTCGCGTATCAGGGCGATCCGTCGCCGCTGCACGACGGCGCGCCGCGCGGCGAATCGAGCAGGCATCTGCCGCCCACGTCGTTCGTGATGTTCCTGCAGAACCACGATCAGATCGGCAACCGCGCATTCGGCGAGCGTCTGCGCAAGCTGACGTCGGACGACGCGTTGCGCGCCGCCACCGGTTTGCTGCTGCTGTCGCCGCACATTCCCCTCCTGTTCATGGACGAGGAATACGGCTCCACGCAGCCGTTCCTGTTTTTCACCGACTACACCGGCGAGCTCGCCAACGCCGTGCGCGAAGGACGGCGCCGCGAATTCGCACGCTTCTCCGCGTTCAGCGACGCCCGGCGGCGCGAGCAGATTCCCGATCCGAACGATGAACAGACGTTCATCGCGTCGTCGCCGCCGGAGCCCGTTCAGCCGCCCGCGCAAACCGACGAGGCGAAGGATCGGCTCGACTGGATGCACTTCTACAAATCGGCGCTCACCGTGCGGGCGAAATTGATCACGCCACGTCTGAGGCACGGCAAGGCGCTCGGCGCGGCCGTGCTGAGCACCGAAGGCGGCGCCGACGCCCATGCGCTGGTCGCGCGCTGGCAACTCGGCGACGGCGAGACCTTGTCGGTGGCGTTGAATCTTTCGAAGGAGAGCGTGCCGTTCAACGACGTGCCCGCCGGCAAGGTGATTTTCGAAACGCCGCCGCGCGTGCGCGAACAGGTCGACGTCAAGGTGCTGCCGCCGAATGCGTTCGTTGCATGGCTGACCGGCGACGTGAGCGACTACGCGATCGGCCACGATGCCCGCGTTGTCGGCCAACAGGAGCATCACGCGTGAACAGCACCCGACGCCCCAGCGACACGATCGTGACGCTCGCCACGCGCGCCGGCTTCGAGGTGGAGTGGCAGGATGCGCATCGTAAGACGCAACACGTGCCCGAGAACACGCTCACGGTGCTGCTCGAACGGATGGGTCTGCCGTGCGCCAACGCGACGCAAATCCGCCAGAGCGCCGCCGCGTTGGAAGGCGAGTTATCGGGCCGCAAACTGCCGCCGCTGATGACCGCGCAGGTCGGCCGCGGCATCGCGTTTCCCGCCGCGCCGATCAAATCCGGCAGCCACTATCGGATCGAGCTCGAAAGCGGCTCGATCATCGACGGCCGCTTCACGGCGCCCAAAGGCGAGGAAGCCTTGCTCGCGCCGATCGACGAGCCCGGCTACCACACGCTGGTGATCAACGAGCAACGCGTGACGCTGGCAGTCGCGCCGCGGCGCAGCTATACCATCGCCGACGCGTGGCGCACGCTGCATGGCGACAGCGCCGCGCGCACACCGCCGCTGTGGAGCATCGCCGCGCAGCTATACGGCTTGCGACGCGCGGGCGATGGCGGCATCGGCGACTATTCGGCGCTCGCGCAACTGGCGATCGGCAGCGCGAAGCGCGGCGCGCATGCGCTCGCCGTCAGCCCGACGCACGCGATGTTCAGCGCGGAGCCGGACCGCTTCAGTCCGTATTCGCCGTCGTCGCGTTTGTGGCTGAACGTCACGCATATCGATCCCGCCGCCGTGTTCGGCGCAGACGCGGCGCGCGCCGCGCTCGAAGCCGCTGGAGCCAGCGACGCGTGGTCGAATCTCGAAGCCTTGCCGCTGATCGACTGGCCGAACGCCGTCACGCTGAAGCTGAAGGTCTTGCGCACGCTCTACGAAAATTTCTGCGCGCACGAACGCGCGCGGAATGCGCCGCGCGCGCTGGAATTTCACGGCTTCTGCGAGCGGGCCGGGCGCGCGCTCGAAGACCACGCGCGTTTCGAAGCGCTGCAAGCGTGGCAACTTGCGCAGGAAGGCGGCAACGGTCATTGGCGCAACTGGCCCGCGGCGTTGCGCGATCCGCGTAGCCCGGAAGTCGAGGCTTTCGCCGAAGCGAATCGTCATGAAGTCGACTTTCATCTGTTTCTGCAATGGCTCGCCGCGAAGGGTTTGTCGCACGCCCAGCATGCGGCGCGCGATGCGGGCATGGCCGTCGGCCTGATCGCCGATCTCGCCGTGGGTTGCGATAGCGCCGGCAGTCATGCGTGGTCGTATTGCGACGACATGCTGCAAGGGGTGTCGGTGGGCGCGCCGCCCGATCTGTTCAATCAGGCGGGGCAGGCGTGGGGCCTCACCACGTTCTCGCCGCGCGCGATGCGCACGCAAGGTTTTTCGGCCTTCATCGATATGCTGCGCGCCGCGTTCGCGCACGCGGGCGGCATCCGCATCGACCACATTCTCGGTTTGCGCCGCCTATGGCTCGTGCCCGAGGGCGAAAGCGCGCGCAACGGCGCCTATTTGCGCTATCCGCTCGAAGATCTGCTGCGCCTCATCGCGCTCGAATCGTGGCGGCATCGCGCGATCGTGATCGGCGAGGATCTGGGCACCGTGCCGCCCGGCTTTCGCGAACGGCTCGACGAGCACGGCATCGCCGGGATTCGCGTGCTGTGGTTCGAGGGCGGGCACGACGGCAAGGGTTTCAAGCCGCCGCGCGAATGGGACCGCAACGCGGTCGGCACCACCACCACGCATGATCTGCCGACCGTGGCCGGCTGGTGGCGCGGCAGCGACATCACGTGGCGCAACCGGATCGGCCAGACGATGGCGCGCGCCGACGGCCGCGATCCCGAGCAAGCCGCGCATGAAGACCGCGCGAACGACCGCGCCGCGCTGTGGCGCGCGTTCCAGCAGGCCGGCGTGGCCGCGCCGGACGTGGCCGCGCCGCCGCCGGATGAAGCGCCCGTGGACGAAGCGCTCGCGTTCGTCGCCGCCACGCCGGGACCGCTCGTCACGTTTCCGCTCGAGGATTTGCTCGCGCAGGTCGAGCAGCCGAATCTGCCGGGCTCGATCGACGAGCATCCGAACTGGCGCCGCCGCATGAGCTTGCCCGTCGACGCGCTGTTCACGGACGACACCTTCTGCGATCGTCTGCTCGCGGTGGACCGCGCGCGTGGCGCCGCAACCGTTCCCTCCTCCAGCGCCTCCAACGCCTCCAGCGCTTCCCCGGAGCCTGATACGCCATGACCGTCCCACGCTCCACGCTGCGCCTCCAGTTCCATCGAGGCTTCACCTTCGACGATGCCGCGAGGCACGTCGACTATTTCGCCGCGCTCGGCATCAGCCACGTGTACGCGTCGCCCGTCACGACCGCCGAGCCGGGGTCGATGCACGGCTACGACACCGTCGACTACACGCAGGTCAACGCCGAATGCGGCGGCGAAGCGGGCCTCAGGCGTCTCGCCGACAAGCTGCGCGCGCACGGCATGGGACTGATCGTCGATATCGTGCCGAACCATATGGGCGTGGGCGGGTCGAGCAACGCATGGTGGCTCGACATTCTCGAATGGGGCCGCCACAGCGCGTATGCGCGCCATTTCGATGTCGACTGGCATTCGCCCGATCCGGCCTTGCGCGGCAAGGTGCTGGTGCCGACGCTCGGCGCGCCGTATGGCGACGAACTCGCGGCGGGCCGCATCGCGCTGCGTTTTTCCGCTGACAGCGGGCGCTTTCATATCGGCTACGGGCCGCATGTGTTTCCGGTGTGCCCGACCGATTACGCGTCGATCCTGCAAAGCGCGGACCGCGCCGATCTCAGCGCGCTTGCCGAGCGCTTCCAGGGATTGACCACCCAGCCCGCCGATCAGCCGCGCGCCGCCGAGGCGCGCGAGATGCTGCGCGAGTTCGTCGCGCGAAACGGCACGTCGGCGCTCGAGTTCGTGTTGCAGACCTACGCGCCCGAGGAACCCGTCACGCGCGACCGCCTGCATCGGCTGATCGAACGGCAGCACTTTCGCCTCGCATGGTGGCGCACGGCTTCCGATGAAGTGAACTGGCGGCGCTTCTTCGACATCTCGACGCTGGCCGGCGTGCGCGCGGAACGGCCCGAAGTGTTCGACGCGGTGCACGCGCTGGTTTTCCGGCTGTATCAGGAAGGCGTGGTGGACGGCTTGCGGATCGATCACGTCGACGGCCTGGCCGAGCCGCGCGAGTACTGTCAGCGCGTGCGGCAACGTCTCACGGAACTGCGCGACACCGCGCCGTATGTGGTGGTCGAAAAGATCCTCGGGCGCGGCGAACGCTTGCGCGACGACTGGCCGGTGGACGGCACGACCGGCTATGACTTCATGAACGACGTGGGCGCGCTTCTGCACGATCCGGCCGGCGCGGAACCGCTCGCGCAAACGTGGGCCGAACTCACCGGCCGCAGCCCGCGCTTTGCCGACGAAGCGCTGGCGGCACGGCGCAAGATTCTGGTGGAAAACCTGTCGGCGGAACTGGACCGCGCGGCACGGGCGCTCCATCGCATCGCCCGCGATTCGCTGAGCACACGCGATTTCACCTTCACCACGCTGCGCCGCGTACTGACCGAACTGGTCGTGCATTTTCCGGTGTATCGGATCTATCCGCAGAACGGTTTGCGCAGCGCCGCCGACAACGTGTATTTCGAGCAGGCGCTCGCCGGCGCGAAACAGACGCTGCCGCGCGCGGACCATGTCGCGCTCGATCGCGTGAACGCATGGCTGGGCGGCAGCGCCGAGGAAGCGCCCGCCGCGCGGCCCGGCGCGCAACCGCAGCAGGGCCAGAACGGCGCGCCGCCGGGTCACTCGGGTTCCGCGCGGCGCACCGCGCAGATCCTGTTTTCGCAATTGACTGCGCCGGTCGCCGCGAAGGCGGTCGAGGACACGGCGTGTTACCGCTATGGCCGTCTGTTGTCGCGCAATGAAGTTGGCGCGGACCCCGGCGAGTTCGCGCTGTCGGTCGAGGAATTTCACGCGGCCAACCTGGAGCGCTCGCAGCGCTTTCCTCATGCGATGCTCGCCACCGCCACGCACGATCACAAACGCGGCGAGGACGTGCGCGCGCGACTCGCGGTCTTGAGCGAGATCGCGCACGACTGGAGCTCGACCTTGCGCGCGTGGTCCACGTTGAACGCGCCGCACCGCCGCGCGCTCGACGGCACACCGGTCAGCAGCGTCGGCCAGGATATGAGCTATGACTGGGCGCCCGGCCCCGCCGCCGAGGCGATGCTGTACCAGACGCTGGTGGGTTGCTGGCCGCCCGATCTGCAGCCGGACGACGAGGCCGGCATCAAGGCATTGGCCGAGCGCGTCGCGCAATGGCAGTTGAAGGCGCTGCGCGAGGCGAAGCTGCAAACCGGCTGGCTCGCGCCCGACGAAGGATACGAAGCCGGCTGCCGCGATTTCCTGTTCGACATCCTGGCGCCGCAGCGGCGCGACGGGTTCCTCGCGGAGTTGTCCGGGTTCGTCGCGCGGATCGGCCGAGCCGGCGCGCTCAACAGCTTGCAGCAGACGGTCTTGCGGCTGGCGTCGCCTGGCATCCCCGATCTTTACCAAGGCACCGAGTTGTGGGACTTCAGTCTGGTCGATCCCGACAACCGCCGTCCCGTCGATTTCGCGAAACGCGAGGGGTGGCTCGCGCAGACGCCGCCGTCCGAATTTCTGCCGGGTTGGCGCGATGGACGCGTGAAGCTCGCCGTGGTGCAGCGCGTGCTGGCACTGCGCGCGCATCTGCCGGAGTTGCTGAGTCAGAGTGCGTATCTGCCGCTCGCGGTGCGCGGCGCGCATGCGTCGCATGTGATCGCGTTTGCGCGACGGCATGGCAACGCGTGGGCCGTGGTGGTGGCCAGCCGGCTCGCCGCCGGCCTGCTCGGCGAGGATGGCGATTTGCCGCTGGTCGATCCGGCGAAATGGGAGGATACGGCGGTGGAGGTGCCCTCCGACCTTTCGGCGAGGGCGTTGTTCGACTGGCTGAGTCCGGCCGCGCCGAAGGCGGGAGAGAACGGCTTGCTGTATCTGCGCGACGCGCTCGCGGCGATGCCGATTGCGCTGCTGGTGGAGGATGGCGTGCCGCGCAGTTAGGGCGGCGGTTCACCGCCTCATGACTCAGCCGCCTTCGTCGTCGAAGATTTTCGGGTACACGCGCACGAGCACGATGCGCGGTCCCTTCATTTTCTTGACCACCACGTCGAAGCGGTCGAACTCCACTCTCTGACCTTCAGACGGCAGATCGTTCAGCGCCTGAATCACGAGGCCGCCGACCGATTCGGCCTTGCCCTCGTCGATATCGATGCCCAGCGCGCGCTCCAGCGACACCACCGGCAAGCTGCCCTTGCCCATCAACGTGCCGTCGTCCATGCGCGACCAGTCGGCGTCGCCCTGACGGAATTCGTCGTGAATCTGGCCGACCAGCGCGCCGAGCAGATTGTCGAGCGTGAGAAAGCCGATCGGCTTCGAGTTCTTGTGACCGACCAGCGCGAAATGCGGCGCACCCTTGCGGAAGCGGCGAAACAGTTCGAGCGCCGGCATCTCCGGCTTCACATACTGCACGGGGCGGGCGTACTTGGAGAGATCGTCGAGCGTGCTGCCCGCGTGCCGCGCCAGCAGCAGGTCTTTCAGATGGATCATGCCGGCCACGCGCTCGCCGGATGCGTCTTCGAACAGGGGATAGCGGCTGAAGCGATGCTGCGCCACGACGTGCATGTTTTCGCGCGTGGGCAGATCGAGCCGCAAGCCGATCATTTCATAGGCCGGACGCATCAGGTCGGACACAGTCATGCGCGAGAAATCGAGCGAATGCGCGATGGTGTTCCACTCGTCCTGACTGTATGCGCCCTCCGGCGAACCCAGCTCGCTCGCGACGTTGGTGCGGCGGCCGCGCAAAATCAGCTTGAGTTCGTCGGTTGAATAGTGCGAGTCGTGACCGTGGTCCTCGGCGAGTCCCGCGAATTTCAGCACCGCGTTGGCGCTGCTATTGAGCACCCAGATCGCCGGGTACATCGCCCAGTAGAAACCGTACAGCGGCATGGCGGTCCACAGCGAAACTTTCTCCGCCTCGCGAATCGCCAGCGACTTGGGCGCAAGTTCGCCCACCACGATATGCAGAAAGGAAATGCACGAGAACGCGAAGAACAGCGAGATGCCGTGAATCAGCTTTTCCGACTCCACGCCGATCAGGCTGAAGACCGGCATGAGCAGTTCGGCGAACGCCGGCTCGCCGATCCAGCCGAGCCCGAGCGAAGCGAGCGTAATGCCGAGCTGGCAGGCGGAGAGATACGCGTCGAGACGCCCGTGAACTTTTGCCAGCAGCCGTCCGCGCAGGCCGTGCCGGGTGGCGAGGCTTTGCACCCGCGTCTGCCGCAACTTGACCAGGCCGAATTCCGCGGCGACAAAAAAACCATTGAGGGCAACGAGCAACAACGCACCGATAAGGGCGACGACCTGGATCAAAGCTGGGGGCTCCGGCAACAAAAGTTGTCAGTATAGAGGGTGAAAGCTCGTTGAAACCTCAATGGCGCGTGGGAAAGCGCCGCAGTCGGCGGGCGCTCACCTCGCTGCGGCCGCGCTTAGCGGCACCTTCAGCGCGAGCGTGGCTGCGGCGCTCTCGGTTGCGTCGCTTTGCTCGAAGCTGCCGCCATGCGCTTCCGCCACGCGTTTGCAGAGCGCCAGCACCCATGCGATCCGCTTGGCTTCGCGCGGCTCGCGCGCCTGCTTGCGCGCAAAGGCTTCGAGCACATGAGGCAACGACGGATCGTTCAGCGCGGTAGCGTTCGTGTCGTACGTGACGGTGGCGTGCCAATTCGTCGCGTCCGTGCGTGTGGCCAATGCGGCCATGGCGCCCTGCGCGCTTGCTTCGACCGCGAAGGTCAGCATCACCCACAAGGCGCCGGCGAGTCGCTCGCGGTCGCCGTTGAGCTGCTCGGTGGCGAGCTGCGAATCGACCTTGACCTCCACGCCGCGCGCGCGAGCCAATCCCGAGCGGACTTCTTCCACGGTTTCGTCGATCAGCGGATGAAGCGGAAATGGCGCATATGCGAGCGCCAGCGATTTCGTCTCGGCGCGCGTGGCGTCGACGATCGTCTCGAGCAGCTTCACCTGCTGGTCCACGCCGTTACGAATGCCGGTGACGGCGCGTTGCGCATTGGCGTCGTTCGCGTCGAGCTTGCGCTCGAGCACGTAGGCCCAGCTATGAATGGCGTTCAACGGACCGCGCAGATCGTGCGAAACCAGCGAGAGCACATGATCGCGCATGAACAGCGCGGTTTCCGCACGAAGGCGGGCAGTACGTTCGGAGACGGCGAAGCCGGAAGGAGCCGGCTGTTCGCCGGCGGAGCCGGCGTAAGACGTGGTCACGATCGAGCCCTCAGGCGTTGCATGAATGGTTTGAAGAAGCCCCATTATAGGCATGCGGCCTGGCGCAGCCAGCCTGGCCGGATGGCCAGTCTGGTCGCAATCGGCATGCCACGCGGCAATCCTCGGCATGCGGCGCCAACGCGCCTACAATGTCGGTTTTTACGTTTTTGACCTGAGGAGCGACTATGTCGACAGTAACAACCGAATCCGGCCTGAAGTACGAAGACATCGTCGAAGGCACCGGCGCCGAAGCCGTGGCCGGCAAGACCGTCAGCGTGCACTACACCGGCTGGCTGACCGACGGTCAGAAGTTCGATTCGAGCAAGGACCGCAACGACCCGTTCGCTTTCGTGCTCGGCGGCGGCATGGTCATCAAGGGCTGGGATGAAGGCGTGCAAGGCATGAAGGTCGGCGGCACGCGCAAGCTGACGATTCCGCCGCAACTCGGCTACGGCGTGCGCGGCGCGGGCGGTGTGATTCCGCCGAATGCGACGCTCGTGTTCGAAGTCGAATTGCTCGGCGTTTAAGTTTTTCGCTGTTTTGTAATTGCGCATCGCCAACGAGTCACGCCGATGGGTCACGCCGCCGTCACCGCACCCAGCGTTTCGCTGCGCCGTTACGGCGCGGTCGAAGCGTCGGACGTGCACGAGTTTCATCAGGTCGTGCTAGGGCTCGACGGCGCGATGGTGATGGCGGTGGACGGCGTCGCGCAACAGATCGACGCCGGCTCCGCCTGGCTGATCCCGGCGGGTGCGCGGCACGACTATGCGGGCGTCGGCGAGAACCGGCAATTGGTGCTGGATTTGCCGGCCGCCTCGCTGGCCGTGCCGGAGCGTTTGTTCGACCGCGCGCGGGCCGTAGCGGTGGACCCGTCGCTCACGCAACTCGTGCATCGGATCGCGGCGCACGCCACCGGCGGTGCGGCAGGTGACGATCACCTGCATACCAGGCGCTTTCATTGGGACGCGGCCGCGCGACTCGGTGCCGCGTTGGTGGCCGACGCGGGCACGACAACCGCGGGTGTCCCTGCACCTGGCGCCGGTCTGGACTTCGCGCGAATCGACCGCTGGCTGCGCGCGCATCTATCGGAACCGCTGCGTATCGCCGATCTCGCCGCGCATTGCGGCTTCGGCATGCGGCGCTTTCATCAGCTTTTTATTGAAGCGTTCGGCGAAACGCCGCATCGCTATTTGCAGCGCCTGCGGCTCGATACGTCGATCACGCTGCTTTCCGATCCACGCCTCTCGTTGACCGATATCGCATTGGAAATCGGCTTTGGCGATCAAAGCGCTTATACGCACGCATTCACGCGGCGTTTCGGGCTGGCGCCCGGTCAATGGCGCGCGTTGCGCCACTGAGTTTCACTGCGCGAGCCGCCGGCTGAGGCGACCCGCTCCCCGCGTTCAAACCACTCGATCAACCTGCCAGGCCGCGCGCCAGATCGCCGCGAATGTCGCCGGCGTTTTCCAGACCCACTGCCAAACGGATCAAGCCTTCGCTGATGCCCGCGGCCGCGCGCGCTTCCGGCGTCACGCGAGCGTGCGTGGTGGTAGCCGGATGCGTGATGGTCGTGCGCGTGTCGCCGAGATTGCCGGTGATCGAGCAGATCTTCGTGTTGTCGATCACGCGCCAGGCGTTCGCGCGCATCTGCTCGGGCGTGTCGCCCTTCAGTTCGAACGAGAGAATCGCGCCGCCCGCCTTCTGCTGACGCATCGCCAGCGCATGCTGCGGATGCGATTCGAGCCCAGGGTGGAACACGCGGTTCACGGCGGGATGCGTTTCGAGCCAGCGCGCGATTTCGAGCGCATTCGCCGACTGTTTTTCGACACGCAGCGACAGCGTTTCCATGCCCTTCAACAATACCCAGGCGTTGAACGCGGACAGCGTCGGCCCGGTGCTGCGCACGAACGGGAACACCTTTTCCATGATGAATTTCTTCGAGCCGACCAGCGCGCCGCCGAGCACGCGGCCCTGGCCATCGAGGAACTTGGTGGCCGAATGCATCACGACGTCCGCGCCGAGCTTCAGCGGCTGCTGCAAGGCCGGGCTGCAGAAACAGTTGTCGACCACGAACAGCGCGTTCGCCGCTTTCGCAATCTTGCTGATTGCTTCGATGTCGGCGACTTCGGTCAACGGGTTCGACGGCGTTTCGAGGAAGAACATCTTCGTTTCGGGACGCACGGCATTTTTCCACGCATCCAGATTGGTCGGATCGACGAACGTGGTCGTGATGCCAAACCTGCTGAAGATCTGCGAGAACATGCCGAGCGTCGAGCCAAATAGCGCCTGCGAGCTCACCAGATGGTCGCCCGCCTGCAACGTCGACATCACCACCGACATGATCGCGGCCATGCCCGAAGCCGTGGCCATGCACGCCTCGCCACCTTCGAGCGCGGCCAGCCGGTCCTGGAACATCGTGACGGTCGGGTTCGTGAAGCGCGAATACGTGTAGTTCTCTTCGGAATTCTTGAAGCGTTCGGCGGCGTCCGCGGCACTCGTGAACATAAAGCTCGAGGTCAGGAAAATCGCTTCCGAATGTTCGTTGAAGCCGCTGCGCACAGTGCCCGAGCGGACTGCCAGCGTGTCGAAGTTCAGGGAGTCGTCCATGTTGGTTCTGGTTTCCAATGTTCCGTGGCTGCGTTCGGCGCGCGTGGCTCAGGTGAATGAGCCGTGCGCGAACGGCAGCAACAAAAAAGCCCGCTTTTGCGTCGGCATAAGCGGGCTTCATGTGCGGGGAAAGCTGGAGCGGAGGCGGATGACTGCGGCTTTTCCACCATTCGCTTTAGCTGTTTCGGGTTGCCCCGCGTCCGCAAGCTGAGATCAAATCGACGCAAGCCGTCATGCTAACACGCTCGCGGCGCGGCGTGCAGTGCGCCACTGCCATGCCATGCCGCGAGCGCAACCGTTCAACCCACCGACAGTTGCAGATGCAGTTGCGAACGTGCCGGGCCGCCGCCGTCGATCGCTTCGCTCGCGGCGTCGCGGTCCGATTGCGAGGACGGTGCGAGACGCGCGGTTTCGATGCGATCGAGATACTCGGTGGTGACGTCGCCGGTCACGTAGTTGCCGTCGAAGCAGGACGCTTCGAATTCCTTCAACGCCGGGTTGATGTCGCGCACCGCCTGCTTGAGCGCATCGACGTCCTGATAGACGAGATGGTCGGCGCCGATCATGCGCGCGACTTCATCGTCCGAGCGGCCGTGGGCGACGAGTTCGCCACGGGTCGGCATGTCGATACCGTAGACGTTCGGGAATTTCACCGGGGGCGCCGCCGAAGCGAAGATCACCTTGTTCGCGCCGGCATCGCGCGCCATCTGCACGATTTCATGCGAGGTGGTGCCGCGCACGATCGAGTCGTCGACGATCAGCACGTTCTTGCCCTTGAACTCGATGCCCATTGCGTTCAGCTTCTGGCGCACCGACTTCTTGCGCACCGCCTGGCCCGGCATGATGAAGGTGCGGCCCACGTAGCGGTTCTTGAAGAAGCCCTCGCGGTATTCGACGCCCAGCTTCTTCGCGACCTGCATCGCGGCCGGACGCGACGAATCGGGAATCGGCATCACGACGTCGATCGCGACGTCGGGCAGCTCGCGCTTGATCTTTTCGGCGAGATAGTCGCCCATGCGCAGACGCACGTTGTAGACCGGCACGCCGTCCAGCACCGAATCCGGACGCGCGAGGTACACGAGTTCGAAAATGCACGGGTTCAGGCTCGGGTTCGTCGCGCATTGCTGCGAGTGCAGATTGCCGTCGAGGTCGATAAAGATCGCTTCGCCCGGCGCGATGTCGCGGACGAACTCGAAGCCGATACCTTCGATCGCCACCGATTCCGAAGCCAGAATCCACTCGACGCCTTCCGGCGTTTCCTGCTTGCCGAGGCACAGCGGGCGGATGCCGAACGGGTCGCGGAAACCGAGCAGGCCGTAGCCGGCGATCAGCGAGACGATTGCATACGAACCCCGCACCCGGCGATGCACGCCCGAGACCGCCTTGAACAGCGCGGCCGGATCGAGTTGCAGGCCCGAACTGGAGAGCTGCAATTCGTGCGCGAGCACGTTGAGCATCACTTCGGTGTCGGAATTGGTGTTGATGTGGCGGCGATCGATGCGGAACATCTCATCTTTCAGTTGCTGCCAGTTGGTCAGGTTGCCGTTGTGCGCGAGGATGATGCCGAACGGCGCGTTCACATAGAACGGCTGGGCTTCTTCTTCGCTCGACGCGGAACCGGCGGTCGGGTAGCGGACCTGGCCGATACCGGTCGTGCCGGGCAGGCTGCGCATGTTGCGCGTGCGGAACACGTCGCGCACCATGCCGTTAGCCTTGTGCATGTGGAAATTGCTACCGTTCGCGGTGGCGATGCCGGCGGCGTCCTGACCGCGGTGCTGCAAAAGCAGCAGGCTGTCATAGATCAGCTGATTGACCGGAGAATGGGAAACTACGCCTACGATGCCGCACATGGCATGTCCTTCAAAGGTACGAAATTCGTCATGGCCGCCGGGTGCCCACGGTGTTACGCAATGGTGCGCGTTGCTATGCGCCAGTACTTAGGGCAACCGGTTTGCGCCGGAGTCCTGCTGCGTTCCCTCGCCTGCTCGGCTGATCGTCAAACACGGACGTAGGCAGCAAGCGTTTCCGGAAGCAGCGGTTTCATTACGTGCACGCCCTCGACCGCATAGGGCCGAAGCAAGGCGTTGCGCCAGAATTCCTGTTGCGGCAGTTCGGTCAAGCCTGCAAGGGCGACCAGAATCACCACCAGAACGACCCCGCGCGCGAGGCCGAACATCAAACCGAGCGAGCGGTCCACGCCGCTCAAGCCGGTTGCCTGCACGATACGGCTCAGCAACGCATTCAGCACGCTCGCCACCAGCACCACACCGATCGCGACCAGCGCGAAGGCCAGCAGCCATTGAGTCAACGCACCGCCCGGCCAGGTGGACGGAATGTACGGCACGACATAACCGACGAAGCGGCAAGCAATGAAAAATGCCGCGATCCAGCCGATCAGCCCGAATATCTCGGACAGAAACCCGCGCCACGTGCCGCGCAAGGCCGACAAACCAATCACCGCCATTACAGCGTAGTCGAATGCAGTGAACATCGCTCGCTTACTGTGCGGCGCCGCTGTTCGCGCCCGACGTCAAGCCGGCCTCGCGAACTTTTGCAATCGCAGCGCTGGCGGCCGCACGGTCGGCGAACGGACCGGCGCGCAATAGCGTAAGCGTCGTACCGTCGGCCTGCTTTCGATGTTCGATATATGCGGGCACACCCGCCGCTTTCAACTTGGTTGCCCAATTACGCGCGCTGGCGTCGTTCGCAAATGCGCCCAACTGGACGGCAAAGCGGCTGCCCGGTGGCGATGCCGGCGTGCCGGAATTGGCGTCGGCGCTGGCGGCGGTGGTGTTCGAGTCGTCTGTGTTAGCGGCGGCAGCGGTCGCCGCGCCGCGCGTGGCCGGCGGTTTGGCCGCCGGCTTGGCGGGGGCCGCAGGCGCGATGTTGGCGGCGACGGCCGGTGTTTGCGGTTTCGCTGACGGTTTGGCTGCGGACGCCGCGTTTGTTTCGGCGCTCTGCCCGGTTTGCTGTCGCGCCGCGCCGGATTGCTCACGTTGCGTGGCGGCCGTTGCCGGCGCCGGTGCGAGGCTGGAAGCGGCAACCGCCGCGTCGGGCGTCGGATTGTCGGGTGCTACGCCGGCCTGCGTGTCCTCGTTGGTCCTCGTGGCCTTCGGCGCCGGACGGCTGGGGATGTCGATCGAAATGTCGTCGGTGACGGGTTTGGGATGCGAGTCCAGCACCATCGGCAGGATGACCACCGCCGCCACCACCATCGCGATCGCGCCGACGAGCCGGCGCCGCGCACGCTGTTTTTCCGGCAATGTGGGGTCAAGCAGCATCGCATCGGCATCGACGGTGCGCTCCGTGCGGCGGGTTCGCCGCTCCACGCGCTCGCCCCGGGCCGCACGAGTGGAACTGGTGTTTGCGCCACGCCGGCTAGGCGCGTCGTCTTTCTTGCCGAACGAGAAAATTCCCATGAATCGCTTGGTTCGAGCCTGGCGCTCGTTCAGTGTTGCTGCGATTTACGGTAGGACATGACGCCAGCTACCGTATAGAAACTGCCGAAAACCACGATTCTATCATTCTCTGACGCTCGTTTTAGCGCGTCTTGGAAAGCCTCGGCCGGTGTCGAGTAGCGCGTCACGCTGCTGTCCGCGTCGTCGCTGACGCCGAGGTCACGCAAGGCCGCTTCCAGTTGTTCGGCCGACGCCGCGCGCGGAGTCGGCAGATCGGTCACGCACCAATGGTCGATCTCGCCTTTCAGATGCGTCAGGATGCCGGCGATGTCCTTGTCGCGCATGGCGCCGAATACCGCGTAGGTATAGGGAAAGAAGCCCATGTTGCCGAGATTCTGCGTCAACACGGCGGCCGCGTGCGGGTTATGGCCGACGTCCAGCACGATGGCCGGCTTGCCGGGCAAGACCTGGAAGCGCCCCGGCAATTCGACATTGGCAAGGCCGAGCCGGATGTCCTGCGCCGAGACCGGCAAACGGTCGCGCAGCGCCTCCAGACCGGCCAGCGCGGCCGACGTGTTGATCAGCTGATTCGCGCCGCGCAATGCCGGATAAGCAAGCGCCGAGCGGCGCATGGTCGGGCCGACGTAGCTCCATTGCTGCCGCTCGCTGCCGGCCTGCCCTTCGTAGCGAAAATCGCGGCCGAACAGCCACAGTTCGGCGCCGATCTTTTCGGCTTGATCGATCAACGTTTGCGGCGGCACCGGGTCCGCGCAGATCGCCGGCTTGCCGGGGCGGAAAATGCCGGCTTTTTCGAAAGCGATTTTCTCGCGCGTATCGCCGAGATAGTCCGCGTGATCGATATCGATGCTGGTGATGATCGCGCAGTCCGTATCGATGATATTGACGGCGTCCAGCCGGCCGCCCAGACCGACCTCGAAAATCACCGCGTCCAGTCCGCGCGAGGCGAACAGGCTCATGATCGCCAGCGTCGTGAATTCGAAGTAAGTCAGTGAGACCGGTTCGGCGAGGCTCGTGCGCGCGGCTTCGACAGCTTCGAAGTGCGCGAGCAGATCGGCGTCGCTCGCCATTTCACCGTTCACGCGCGCCCGCTCGTTGAACGACAGCAAATGGGGCGACGTGTGGCAGCCCACCGTGAAACCCGCGCGCAGCAGAATCGATTCGAGAATCGCGCAGGTGGAACCCTTGCCGTTCGTGCCGCCCACCGTGATGACCGGGCACGCGAACGACAACTGCATCGCGTCGCGAACCTGGCTGATGCGCGCCAATCCCATGTCGATGCCGACCGGATGCGCGGATTCGAGGTGCGTGAGCCACGCGTCGAGGGTGGGGAATGTGGTCATCAGGTGAATCGCGAGTGAATCGGTTAGGCAGTGTGACGGAGGTGCGCGGGTCGGCCGATTGCCCGGCGCGGCGCGCCATGGCGGCGCTCGAACAATCGCTCGGCAGCGCCTGTCTTGCAGACTTTATGCGCACAAAACCGCATCTGGCCGCGCGAGCAACCGGCGCTCGGCGCTCGATTGCGAGACCGTGATTATCGCGGAAATGACAGCGCGCCGCTTGATTGCTCATGCGGCGCGCTATTTTTTGACTGCTTCCTGACGATGACCGCGCTCGCACGGCGCGGCGGCCAATGGCGATCGCGGCTTAGGCGACCGCGTCCGCCGGTTGATGGCTCAACAGTGCCATCAGTTGCGCCAGTTCCTCGCGCAGCTTGCGACGGTCGACGATCATGTCGATCGCGCCCTTCGTTAGCAGGAACTCGGCGCGCTGGAAACCTTCCGGCAACTTTTCACGCACGGTTTGTTCGATCACGCGCGGGCCGGCAAAGCCGATCAGCGCCTTCGGCTCTGCGATCACGACGTCGCCGAGGAACGCGAAGCTTGCCGACACGCCGCCCATGGTCGGATCGGTCAGCACGGAGATGAACGGCAGCTTGGCTTCGGCGAGCTTGGTGAGCATGGCCGTGGTTTTCGCCATTTGCATCAGCGACAACAGGCTTTCCTGCATGCGCGCGCCGCCCGAAGCGGTGAAGCAGATGAACGGCACTTTCTGTTCGAGCGCGTTCTGCGCGCCGCGCACGAACCGTTCGCCGACCACCGAACCCATCGAGCCGCCCATGAACGAGAACTCGAAGCATGCGACCACCACCGGCAACGTGTGGATAGCGCCGCCCATCACGACCATTGCGTCGGTTTCGTCGGTGTCGTCCATCGCCTCTTTCAGGCGATCCGGGTACTTGCGGCTGTCCTTGAACTTGAGCGCGTCCACCGGGACGACTTCCTGACCGATTTCATAGCGGCCTTCGGCGTCGAGCAGGCCGTCGAGCCGCTCACGCGCGCCGATGCGCATGTGATGCTCGCACTTCGGGCAAACGTGCAGATTGGCCTCGACGTCGTTGCGATACAGCACGGCTTCACACGACGGGCACTTGATCCACAGGCCTTCCGGAATCCCCTTGCGGTTCTTCGGGTCGGTTTGTTTGATTTTCGGCGGCAGCAGCTTGTCGAGCCAGCTCATATTGAATCCTTCTGGGGTCAGCGGTTGCGCAAACGGCGGGACGAACCCACCGCTCACACTTCAGACGACAAAAAATGACTGTTATCGGGCAGTCGCGACGCTATCGAGCGCCTCGCGCACTTCGGCGACGAAACGCGTGAGCGTCTCGGCGGCGGCTTCCGGGGCCGCTTGTTCGAGCAATTGCACGATACGGCTACCGATCACGACGGCATCGGACACCTCCGCCACCAGACGCGCCGTTTGCGCGTCGCGGATCCCGAAACCGACGCCCACCGGCAGGGGCACGCGCGACTTGATGGCCGGGATTTTACTCGCGATGCTGGAAACGTCCAGATTTGCCGCTCCGGTCACGCCTTTCAGCGAGACATAGTAGACGTAGCCGCTGGCGATCTTGCCGACTTCCGCGATGCGCTCATCCGTCGAGGTGGGCGCAAGCAAAAAGATCGGATCGATGCCTGAGGAGCGCATCTGTTCGGCGAACTTGACGCACTCTTCAGGCGGGTAGTCGACCACCAGCACACCGTCGACACCGGCTTCCTTTGCCGCCCTGGCAAAGGCCTCGGTGCCCATGCGCTCGATTGGATTGGCGTAGCCCATCAAGACGACGGGCGTCTTGTCGTTGGTCTCACGGAAACGCTTGACGTCGGCGATTACATGGTGCAGCGAGACGCCCTGCGCCAACGCGCGCTCGGACGATTGCTGGATGACCGGGCCGTCGGCCATCGGGTCGGAAAAGGGCACGCCGAGCTCGATGACGTCCGCACCGCCAGCGGCAAGCGCGTGCATGAATTCGACCGTACGGGCCGGATCGGGATCGCCGGCCGTCATGAACGGAATCAGGCCTTTCTTGCCTTGGGCGGACAGTGCGGCAAACGTATTCTTGATACGGGACATGGAAATATTCTCGGTTTTGGGCTACTGCGCTTGTTGCACGTTGCTCATTGCACTTCGGTCTGCCGTTGAGTTTTGGTTTTGACCGAGCGGGGCGCGGCAGGGGCTGCCGCGGCACTGACGCGTTCACGCGCTATCGCACAGTAACTTTCATTGATCTCATAGCCGACGAATTCGCGCCGCTGACGGGCGCAAGCGACTGCGGTCGTGCCGCTGCCCATGAACGGGTCGAGAACGCGCCCGCCCTTTGGGCAGCTTGCCAGCACCATGCGCTCGACAATTTCCAGAGGCTTCTGGGTGGGATGATCGACGCGCTCGGCATGTTGCCGATGCAGCCGCGATACCGACCAGACGTCCTTCGGGTTATAGCCGAGCTCCAGCCACTTGCTGCCTTCGAACAATTTACGCGAACGCGCCTTCTTCGTGACGGCATCGTACGGGATGCGGACGGGATCGAGGTCGAAGTAGTAATCCTTCGACACCGCGAAAAAGCCGATGTTGTCATGCACCGAGGTAAATCGGCGCACCGTCCCGCCCATGCTCGGCACGCGCCGGTCCCAGATGATTTCGTTGATCATCGTGAGTTTGGTCTTCAGATAGCTGAAGATTTCCGGGGCGTACTGCCATGTGCAGA
The DNA here is from genome assembly GCF_052045835.1 of Paraburkholderia sp. 22099. Classification (NCBI taxonomy): domain Bacteria; kingdom Pseudomonadati; phylum Pseudomonadota; class Betaproteobacteria; order Burkholderiales; family Burkholderiaceae; genus Paraburkholderia; species Paraburkholderia sp. 22099. The sequence goes on from NZ_JBQEPU010000012.1 coordinate 137,867, forward strand.
AGATATAGAGCGAACCCGACGGCTTTAGCTTCGGGATAGCCAGCTCGAGCCAGCCACGCGTCCAGGCGAGAAAATCGTCGCCGCTTCGCATGTCGGAGTCGTTGCCATAATCCTTTCCGAGCCCGTAAGGCGGGTCGCAAAGGATCAGGTCGATCGACCCGTCGGGAATGTTCGCCACATCGGTCAGGAAATCGCGGTTCAACAGCTGGATGCCGGCCGGCACCTGCGGCAGCAGGGATGCAGGTGCCTCGGCCGCCGGTGTTACGGCGGCCGGCGTGGATTCAAGCGCCGGCTGCGGCTCGTCGAACTCGTCGCGCATCGTCGCGGCGCTCAGAACTGAATGCCCGATCGCTCGGCGACCGTATGCATGTCCTTGTCGCCACGGCCCGACAAATTGACTAGCAGCACTTTGTCCTTGGGCAACGTCGGCGCGAGTTTCGCGGCGTAGGCCAGCGCATGGCTGGATTCCAGCGCCGGAATGATGCCCTCGATGCGGCAGCAATCGTGAAACGCCTTGAGCGCTTCCTCGTCGGTGATGCCGACGTATTGCGCGCGATTGCTCTCTTTTAGCCACGCATGCTCCGGGCCGACGCCCGGATAGTCGAGACCCGCCGATACCGAATGCGTCTCGATGATCTGACCGTTCTCGTCTTGTAGCAGATAGGTGCGGTTGCCGTGCAGCACGCCGGGACTGCCGCCGATCAGGGAGGCTGCGTGACGACCGGTTTCGAGGCCGTCGCCGGCCGCTTCCACGCCGATCAGCTTCACCGAAGCGTCGTCGATGTACGGGTAAAAGATACCCATCGCATTCGAACCTCCGCCAACGCACGCGATGACGGCGTCCGGCTGGCGGCCGACGAGTTCGGGCATTTGCACCTTGCATTCGTCACCGATCACCCGCTGGAAGTCGCGCACCATCATCGGATACGGATGCGGTCCCGCCACTGTGCCGATGATGTAGAACGTGCTTTCGACGTTCGTCACCCAGTCGCGCATCGCTTCGTTGAGCGCGTCCTTCAACGTACGCGAGCCCGACTCGACCGGCACGACGGTCGCGCCGAGCAGCTTCATGCGGTACACGTTCGCAGCCTGGCGGCGAACGTCTTCCGAGCCCATGTAGACCACACACTCCATGCCGAAGCGCGCTGCGATGGTCGCCGTGGCGACGCCATGCTGGCCCGCGCCGGTTTCCGCTATCACGCGCGGTTTACCCATCCGCTTGGCGAGTAGCGCCTGGCCAATCACGTTGTTGATTTTGTGGGCGCCGGTGTGATTCAAGTCTTCCCGCTTGAGGAAAACTTGCGCGCCACCCAGCATTTCGCTCCAGCGCTGCGCGTGATAAATCGGCGACGGACGGCCGACGAAATACTTCAATTCGCGCTCATACTCGGCGACGAATTCTGGGTCTTTCTGGTATTTCGCGTAGGCGGTGCGCAGCTCGTCGAGTGCGTGAACCAGCGTTTCGGCGACGAAAATGCCGCCAAATTGGCCGAAATGGCCTCTTTCATCAGGCAAGTTGTACATGTGATCACTCTCAGTGTGGCGCGCGGCCTTGCTATGCGAAAACCGCGCCGCCGGAGTCATTCGGCGTCCGCTGCGCGCACCGCGCGTACGAACGCCGCCATCCGGGCGTGATCCTTCACGCCCTTGGCGCCCGGCACTTCGATGCCGCTCGAGACATCGACCGCGTACGGGCGCACGTGATGGATCGCATCACTGACGTTTTGCGCGTTCAACCCACCACTCAAAACGGCCCGACGCGCGAGCTCTGCTGGAATAAGTGACCAATCGAAAACCTTCCCGCCACCGCCATAGCCCTCGACATGGGCGTCGAAGAGAAAGCTGCTGGCTGCTGAATAGTTAAGCGCCGATTTTACCAAATCGGCCGGCTGAGTATCCGCCGCAACGCGCAGCGCACGCAACCAAGGCAAACCCGCAACGCCGGCGAGCGATTCGCACTGTTCCGCCGTCTCGTCGCCGTGAAACTGCAACAATGTCAGCCCGACATTGCTCGCGACTTCGCGAATCCAGTCGGGCGTGGCGTTGACGAACAAACCCACCACCGACACGAACGGCGGCACGTCGCGCACCAGTTCGACGGCCTGCGCGACGCTCACCGAGCGCGGGCTCGGCGGATAAAAGACGAGGCCGATTGCGTCGGCGCCGAGTTCGATCGCGTGGGTCACATCCTCCGGCCTGGACAACCCGCACAGTTTGATGCGCGTGCGATGCGGCACGGCGGCACCGGTTTCGTCCGGTAGTTCGTCGGTTGAGTTCATGTCTTCGGTTGCTCGGTCCATACGGTGCTCCACGGCACGCTGCCCGTTTGCGGCGCGGGCACGGCGAAATGCTCAGGATAGCCCACCTGTGCGAGATACAAGCCGTCCGGCATGAAGGTCGGTGCGGCGTATTCGCGGTCGCGGCTCGCCAGAACCTCGGCCATCCATTCGGCCGGGCGACGGCCGCGGCCGATGTAGACCAGACAGCCCATCAGGTTGCGCACCATATGATGCAGGAACGCGTTCGCCCGGAAGCGGAAATGGATGAAGTCGCCCTGCCGCACGACGTCGATCTGATACAGATGCTTGAACGGCGTCTTCGACTGGCATTGCGACGAACGGAACGCCGAAAAATCGTGCTCGCCGATCACATGCGCGGCGGCAGCGCGCATCGCGTCCACGTCGAGCGGCGTGTGCACCCAGCCGGCCCGCGTCGCCAGCATGGGCGAGCGCACCGGATGAACATACAGAACGTAGTAATAAGTCCGCTCGAACGCCGAGAAACGCGCGTGGAATTCGTCGGGCATCGGCTTGGCCCACTGCACCGCAATCGTCTTCGGCAGGAACGAATTGGTGCCGCGAACCCAGGAAACGTCCGCGCGATCGAGTTCGGTATCGAAATGCACGATCTGGCCGAGACCATGCACGCCCGTGTCCGTGCGACCCGCGACGACGGTTTGCACCCGCGTCTGCGCGAACTCGCGCAGCGCCCGTTCGAGTTCGTCCTGCACGGTCTGGCCGTGCGGCTGCGACTGCCAGCCGAAGAATGCCGAACCGTCGTACTGGACGCCTAGTGCAATACGCTTCACGACAACGGTGCGAGCGTCGAGAGCAACGCGCGGGCCTCGGTGCGCGTGGCCGGGTCGTTTGCCTCGATGACTTCGTTGATGAGCGCGCGGGCGCCGGATAGATCGCCGAGTTCGATGTATTCGGCGGCAAGGTCGAGCTTGTTGCGGGCGATGCGGACGAGATCGGCCTGGGTAAACGCCGGCAACGGCTGAGCCGGACTCGGCGGCAATTCGAGGTCGAAATCGAGCTTCAAGGCCCCGAAGCCGGCCGCGCCGAGACCCGCGATGGCGGCGTGACGCCCGGTGCCGGCGGCAATTTCGTCGGCGATATGTGGGGCGTCTTCCTCGTCGTGCGGTACGGCCGGATGCTGTGGGGCCGCTTCCGGCGAAGTCGCGGCACGCACGCTTTCCGCACCCGGTTCGGCGCGAGGCGGCAACGGCATGTCGAGACTGCCGAATGCGTCGACAGCGTCGCGCGGGAATTCGGTCGGCATGGCGGGCGCGGGCTGAGCTTGCGACACGGGCGCGGGCTCGAACGCCGGCGTGCCGCCTGGCGTCGCTGTTTGCGTCGACGGTGGCTGCTCGTCGGACGGTTGATAGGGGGGTTCGATGTGCGCTGTTTCCTGATGCGCTGGCGGGGCGCTCTCAGGCAGAGGAGGCGCTGAGGTCTCGCTGTATGGCTCGCCGGACGGCGAAGTCGTATGCGGCTCGACGTGTTGCTTCGCGAAGCCGGTCGCCTGTGACTGTACGTTCAGAGGCTCGTGCGGTTCGCTCGTCAACCGTGCATCTGCATCCTGCGTTGTAGCTGGCGCGCCCGGTGTGGGTTCGTCAGTTGCGACGTGTTCTGCTGCTGCGTGTTCTGCTGCTACGTGTTCTGCTGCCGCACGCTCTGCCTCAGCACGTTCCGCCTCAGCACGTTCCGCCTCAGCACGTTCCGCCTCAGCACGCTCCGCCTCAGCACGCTCCGCCTCAGCACGCTCCGCCTCAGCACGCTCCGCCTCAGCACGTTCCGCCTCAGCACGCTCCGCGGCCGCCTGCTCTCCCGCCGCTTGTTCCGCCGCTGCCTTCTCCGCCGCAACACGCTCTGCCGCCGCCTGCTCCGCCAACGCACGTTCCGCCGCCGCTGCTTGTTCCACCGACGCCGCCTCCGCCGCAAGGCGCTCTGCCTCCGCCCGCTCAGCAGCTTCGCGTGCCGCCGCCTCCCTCGAGGCCGCCCGGAGAATTTCCGCCTCGCGCTCCGCTGCGATCCGCTCCGCCATCTCGCGCGCCGCCGCCTCGCCCTCGGCGGCTTCGCGTTCAGCGGCGGCAAGCGCCGCCGCCTGCCGCACCGCGTCGTCGTCGCTTACATCCGACGCCTCACGTACCGGAGTCGGCTCATGGGCCGACTCGACCTGATGCAAATCCGCGCTTTTCGCCGATGCCGGCGCCGCGGCTTCGGCATCCGCCGACGCAGCTTCCGCCGCGGCAAGCCGCTCGCGCTTAGCCCGCCGCAGACGCAAGGCTCCCAGCAGCACGACCAGCGCAGCGCCAATCGCTGCCGCCACGCTCAAACTCGTTTGTGACATGCCGGCTTCGTTCGATGCCGGGATCGCCGCGCCGCCGTGGCCCGACACAACCGCGGCGGCTGAAGCGCCAGCCGCCGGCTGCGCGCCGCTCGTCGACGCAGTGCCCGTGGCCGCCGGCGCGCCACCGATGCCATGCTTTTGCAACTCCATCAACACGCGGTTTTTCAACGCCAGCAATTGCTGCAGGCTGGACACCTGCGCGCGAGGCTGCGATGCGGATTGCACGGCTGACGCCACCGGGGCGGCCCCTGCGATGGCTGCCGATGCGCCTTCGGCAGCCTCGCTGGCCGAGGGCTGGATCGATCCGGACCAGACATGCGCGCCGCCGGCGGCCGACGCCGCCGTCTGCGAACCTGCGAGCGGCGCCGACGACGCGGCTCCGCTCACCGCCGCGCCGCCCGGCGTCGTCGGGCTTGCCTCGCTCGCCGCACTGCCCGCTCCCGAAACCGCGGGCGCGGCCGGCGCCGCAGCCGCATTGACCTGCGAAGCGCCGCTCGCCGCCCCGACCGCCACCGCTGCATTCGGCGCCGAAGCAGCCGCGGCCGCGGGAGCCGAAGCGGCCGACGCCGCCGTGGTCGCCGACGCGCCAGAGCCCGCAGCCGCCGCAGAAGCCGCCAGCGCACCCGACGCATCCAGTGCCGGCACGGTCAACACCGCACCCACGCGCATCCGGCTCGGGTCATGACCCATGAAAGCGCCCGGATTCGCGTCGAACAACGCGCGCGTCGCGCGTGCGAGCGTCGCCCGGTCGCGAGACTGGGTGACGGCGATCGCGACGTCGTTCAACGACTGTCCGGGCTTCACCGTATATTGGCCGCCGGCCGCATAGGAAACTGAAGCGGCGTCCGGCGCGCTCGCCGCCTCGACGGGCGCCGCGATTGCGCCGCTGACGCCACCACCAGTCAGCGCAAGCGCCAAAACGACGGCAGCCGCCAATCGACCCGTCAATCGGCCTGTAACTCGATGAATGAACATAGCCCGAAGGGAAGAGAGTCGAAGATTCATCGGGACTCCTGGCGCGTCAGCGCGCAGCCCTTTTTTGCGGTTGGAAGGAGACAAGATAATCGGAGCACACAATGAAAAAGCGCCGCGCAAGCGCGACGCTTCTTGAGTTTTCTACGCGTCGTGAGCGCGTAGTTTACTTTACTTGTCGAGCACAATGCGAAGCATACGACGCAATGGTTCGGCTGCGCCCCACAGCAACTGGTCACCGACCGTGAAGGCCGACAGGTATTCGCCGCCCATCGCCAGTTTGCGCACGCGGCCGACCGGCACGGTCAGCGTGCCCGTCACCACTGCGGGCGACAGATCGCGCATGGATGCTTCACGTTCGTTCGGCACGACCTTGACCCAGTCGTTGCCCGAGGCGAGGATGCTGTTCACTTCGTCCAGCGGCACATCCTTGTTCAGCTTGATGGTGAGCGCCTGCGAGTGGCAGCGCATCGCGCCAATCCGCACGCACAGGCCGTCTACGGGCATCGAGCCCGGCGTGCCCATGGCCGGCTTGCCGAGAATCTTGTTGGTTTCCGCGCCGCCCTTCCACTCTTCCTTCGACATGCCGTTGCCGAGATCCTTGTCGATCCACGGAATCAGCGAACCGGCGAGCGGCACGCCGAAGTTGTCGGTCGGCATGCGGTCGCTGTTCATCGCGCTCAGCACGCGACGGTCGATGTCGAGAATCGCCGACGACGGATCCGCCAGATCTTCCTTGGCCGCACCGTAGAGCGTGCCCATTTGCTGCAGCAGTTCGCGCATGTTCTGCGCGCCCGCGCCCGAAGCGGCCTGATACGTCATGGCCGTCATCCAGTCGACGAGGTTTTCGCGGAACAGGCCGCCCAGCGCCATCAGCATCAGGCTGACCGTGCAGTTGCCGCCGATGAAATTCTTCTGGCCCTTGACCAGTGCATTTTTGATTACGTCGAGATTGACTGGATCGAGAATGATGACCGCGTCATCCTTCATGCGCAGCGACGAAGCCGCGTCGATCCAGTAGCCATTCCAGCCCGCCGCACGCAGCTTGGGGAACACTTCGTTCGTGTAATCGCCGCCCTGACAGGAGATGATCGCTTCACACTTCTTCAGGTCTTCGATGCTTGTCGCATCTTTGAGCTTGGTCTCGTTTTTGGCGAACGACGGCGCGTTGCCGCCCGCATTGCTGGTGCTGAAAAACACCGGTTCGACCAAGTCGAAATCGCCTTCCTGCTGCATACGCTGCATCAGGACGCTGCCGACCATGCCGCGCCAACCTACGAGACCTACGTTCATGACTTCATACCCTTCGAGTGGAGACTTCCCCGCATCTTTGCCCGCAGTGACCGCGCGGGGAAGATGAGCGGGCACGACGGACGATCAGCGTTTCGTGATCGTTTTCGGGGTAATCGTTTTGGTAGTAATGGCGAGCTCAACCACACGGGCCGTTTTGCCGTGGGTTTGACCGTGAATGGTCGAAATCGAGGAGATTTGAGAGATCCGCGCCATCGCTACAATATACACGAAAACCGAAATTTGGCGACGCCAGTCGCCGCTATCGTCCGAATTGCGCGCGATTCCACCCATTTCGAGGCGGATTCACGCTTTAAAGGTTGCTTGACAGCCCGTTTGACAATCCGACTATTGCTTCAGACCGGCGACATTGTTTACAGCGCGGCAACCACCGCATCGCCCATTGCCACTGTGCCGACCTGCTTGCAACCCGGCGTGAGAATATCGCCGGTGCGATAGCCCTGTTCGAGCACCTTTTTCACCGCGGTTTCGATGCGGTCCGCCTGCTCCGCCTTGTTCAGCGAATAGCGCAGCATCATGGCGGCCGAGAGGATCGTCGCCAGCGGATTGGCCACGCCCTTGCCGGCGATGTCGGGCGCCGAACCGTGCGACGGTTCGTACAAGCCCTTGTTGTTCTTGTCCAGCGACGCCGACGGCAGCATGCCGATCGAGCCCGTGAGCATCGCCGCTTCGTCCGAAAGAATGTCGCCGAACATGTTGCCGGTGACGATCACGTCGAACGACTTGGGCGCCTTCACCAACTGCATCGCGGCATTGTCGACATACATATGCGACAACTCGACGTCGGCGTATTCCTTCGACACGTCGATCATCACGTCTTTCCAGAATTGCGACGTTTCGAGCACGTTGGCCTTGTCCACCGAGGTCAGCTTCCTGCCGCGCTTTTGCGCCGCCTGAAACGCGACGTGCGCGATGCGGCGCACTTCGGGCTCCGAATAGCGCATCGTGTCGAAGCCTTCCTTCGAGCCGGCAAAGAGACCATCCGGCGCTTCACGCACGCCGCGCGGCGCGCCGAAGTAGATGTCGCCGTTCAGTTCACGCACGATCAGGATATCCAGACCCGAAACGATCTCTTCCTTCAACGACGAAGCGCCGGTGAGTTGCGGATAGCAGATCGCCGGGCGGAAGTTCGCGAACAGTTGCAGATGCTTGCGCAGACCGAGAATCGCCTGTTCGGGGCGCAGCGCGCGTTCGAGCTTGTCGTACTTCCAGTCGCCGACGGCGCCGAACAGAATCGCGTCGGCTTCCTTCGCCAGCGCCAGCGTTGAATCGGGCAGCGGGTGGCCCTTCGCTTCGTAGCCCGCGCCGCCGACCGGCGCTTCTTCGAGTTCGAACTTTTCGCCGAGTACGTTCAGGACCTTGACGGCCTCCTTGACGATTTCGGGGCCGATGCCGTCACCCGGCAACACTGCGATCTTCATGCGAATTCCTTGATGATTTTCTTGGGACGTTCAAGCGCGAATCAGCGAGCGGCGCTTTAACCGACAATGCGATGAGCCAGCCAAGGCTGCTTCGCAATACGCTCCGCTTCGAACTGGCGAATCTTGTCCGCGTGACGCAGCGTCAGGCCGATATCGTCGAAACCGTTCAGCAGGCAGTACTTGCGAAAGCCCGCGACTTCGAACGGATACTCCGCGCCGCCGTCCGAGGTGCGCACCACTTGCGCTTCCAGATCGATGGTCAGCTTGAAGCCGTTGAACGCGTACGTTTCGTTGAACAGGTGATCGACTTGCTGTTCGGTCAACACGATCGGCAACAGACCGTTCTTGAAGCAGTTGTTGTAGAAGATATCGGCGAAGCTCGGCGCGATGATCGCGCGGAAACCGTATTGCTGCAGCGCCCACGGCGCGTGTTCACGCGAGCTGCCGCAGCCGAAATTCTTGCGCGCCAGCAACACCGACGCGCCTTGATAACGCGGCTGATTCAGCACGAAATCCGGATTCAGCGGGCGCTTCGAATTGTCCTGACCCGGCTCGCCGTGGTCGAGGTAACGCCATTCGTCGAACGCGTTCGGCCCGAAACCGGTGCGCTTGATCGACTTCAGGAATTGCTTCGGAATGATCGCGTCCGTGTCGACGTTCTCACGATCGAGCGGCGCCACGACGCCGGTGTGTACGATGAATTTATCCATGACGCTTGCGCCTGTTTCAAGACCGGGCGATGCGCGTGGCGGCTGTCGAACCGCTCGGCGCATCGCCGGCAAAAATCAAAAACCGCTTATTTGTCAGCGTGGTTGCTGATCGAATTGCCGAGGTGCGACATGTCCTCGCCGAATCCGTGCACCGTGTTGCAGCCCGTCAGACCGAGCAGCAACCCAGCCAGCGTACCGAGCGCGAAGCGGCGCAGTAGAGTGATGCGATTCATGTTCTTCATGATGCGTTTTATCCAAGCTTGCGAATATCGACGAAATGCCCTTCAATGGCCGCGGCTGCGGCCATTGAAGGGCTCACGAGGTGGGTACGGCCACCGGCGCCCTGACGACCTTCGAAATTACGATTCGACGTGGACGCGCAACGCTCGCCCGGATCCAACCGGTCGGCGTTCATCGCGAGACACATCGAGCAACCCGGCTCGCGCCATTCGAAACCGGCGTCGGTAAAGACCTTGTCCAGCCCTTCCCGCTCCGCTTGCGCCTTCACCAGACCCGAACCCGGCACGACCATGGCGAGGCGGATGTTCGGCGCAACGCGGCGACCGAGCTTCTTGACGACGTAAGCGGCGGCGCGAATGTCTTCAATGCGCGCGTTGGTGCACGACCCAATGAAGATTTTATCCGGCTTGATCGACTCGATCGGCGCATTCGGTTCGAGCGCCATGTATTTCAGCGCGCGCTCCATGGCGTCGCGCTTGACCGGGTCCTTCTCGCGTTCCGGGTCCGGCACGCGGCCGTCTACTGCCGTGACCATTTCCGGCGACGTGCCCCACGTGACTTGCGGCACGATTTCGGCAGCGTTCAGCTCGACCACGCGATCGAACTGCGCGCCTTCGTCCGACTTGAACTGCTTCCAGTATTCGACCGCGTGATCCCACTCGACGCCTTCCGGCGAGAACGGGCGGCCTTTCAAATATTCGATGGTGGTGTCGTCCACTGCGACCATGCCAGCGCGCGCGCCCGCCTCGATCGCCATGTTGCAGACCGTCATGCGGCCTTCCATGGACAACGCGCGAATCGTCGAACCGCCGAATTCGATCGCGTAGCCGGTGCCGCCCGCCGTGCCGATCTTGCCGATGATCGCGAGCACGATGTCTTTCGCGGTACAGCCGCGCGGCAACGTGCCTTCCACCTTGACCAGCATGTTCTTGCTCTTCTTCTGCAAGAGCGTTTGCGTGGCGAGCACATGCTCGACTTCCGAGGTGCCGATGCCATGCGCGAGCGCGCCGAACGCGCCGTGCGTGGACGTGTGCGAGTCGCCGCAGACGATCGTCATACCCGGCAAGGTAGCGCCCTGCTCCGGCCCGATGATGTGCACGATGCCTTGGCGCAGGTCGTTCATCTTGAACTGCGTGATGCCGTAGGCGTCGCAGTTCGAATCGAGCGTGTCGACTTGCAGCCTGGAAACCGGATCGGCGATGCCGTGGCTGCGATCCGTGGTGGGGACGTTGTGGTCCGACACCGCCAGATTCGCGCTGATGCGCCACACCGGACGCTCAGCCAGCTTCAGGCCCTCGAACGCCTGTGGGCTGGTCACTTCGTGCAGCAGGTGACGGTCGATATAAAGAATCGTCGTACCGTCTTCTTCCGTGTGGACCACGTGTGTGTTCCACAATTTGTCGTAGAGAGTCTGTGCCATGGTATGCGGGGTAGTAGTGACTGCGGACTGACCGTGTCGGTCGATTATGCCATGCAGCGGCTCGCATTGCGCCCCACGTCATCGAAAAAACCGATAAAAAACAGTGAGTTGGGTGGTAGTGTCGATACCTGTATTGGTGTTACCCGGCAAGGGTGCGGGGGGCGCCCCACGCGCCACCCCGTGCGTGCGAACGCTTAGCGCACGAGATCGAAACCGAGTTGCGCACGTCCCAGCGGAGTCAGGTCGCTTTCTTCCGCGCGTCCAATGAAGTCGGTTTCGAAGTGATCGGCCGGAAAATCCGGCGGGCTCTCGCCGCGCAGGAAGCTCGGCAACTGGCGCTTGAGATATGCCTCGTTTTTCGCGCACCAGGGCGCGGACGAGATGTACATCACGTTGCTGTAGCCGTTGCCGCGGTGCGCGTCTTCCACGGAATGCACGACGTCGCTATGCCAGAACACGGCGTCTCCGGCCTGCATGTGCGGAATCGGCGTGACCGCTTCAAGCAGCAGGCTGTGCCACGCCGGTTGGATCGACAGCGCGCGGGCCGGTTGGGCGCCGCAGAGCCCGTCGTCGGGCACGTCGTCTTGCAGCGCGCGCAGGATCACGTAGGCCATCGCGTTGGCGATCGGGATCAATTGCAGCGTGCCGTCGCCGGGCCCTTGCGGCGTCAGCGCGGTCCAGCCCTGGAACGTGCGGAACATCGAGCAGACCGCCGGCGAGGGAATCTCCTGCACGTCGGGACGGAATGCGGCGTCGAACGGATCGTACGCGCGCCAGTTGCCCGACAGCACGTGCCGATACACCTTGCGGAAATTCGGATCGAGCCAGCGCTCGACGGAGCCGCCATCCACGTGCGGCGACAAACCCAGCGATTCCGATCCGGGCGGCCGGCGACGAATCCGGTCGGCGTAGACCGGTATGCGCTCGGGATCGAAGTGCTGCCTTCCTTCGCTCTCCGACGTCCAGAGGCGGTTCAGGAACACGCGCGTGTTGGTGAGTTGCTGCGATTGACGCGCCAGCGTCTGCGGCCTCGACCAGTAGACGCCATAGATCTGCGGCTTGCTCGACGACAGGTTGCCGAAGTATTTGTCTTCGGCGCGGTGCGCGAGCTTGTCGTCGAGCTTGTTGCGCTGCACGTAGTCGGCGATTTCGTCGTTCCAGTCGCTTGCCTGCCGCGGATCGAACACGCGTCGCACGACGCATGCGCCCCGCGTCTTGATGCGGGCGATGGCGGCCTGGTCGACGTCGCCGGAAACGATCGCCGAATAGTCGAAAACGGGAATCGCGTCACGCCCTTGGTCGTGCTCGCGACGGATGGCGTCGACTTGCTGCCTGATCGCGCTATCGACTTCGTCGAACACCTGCCTGTGGTTCGGTAACGCCGTTTGCAGCGCGCGCTTCGTAGCGCGGATCGCGTCGGGAAGATTGTCGATCACGAGCGGCATGGCCTGTCTCCTTGCATCGGTTTTGTCGGGATGGGGTGCGTCCAGATTAGGCATCTTTGGCGCCCAGCATGCATCTCATCCGGCCAATTATCGATACAATTTGGACATTCGCCGCTTACCCCACGCGCGGCCAGGTTGCGTCCCGTGAAACCTCAGTACGAACGCGTCACCATCCCGGACGGCTGTTCGATTCGCGTCTACCACCGGCAGCTCGCGCAGATCCCGTTCGAATGGCATCACCATCCCGAGTACGAACTCACGCTGACGATGAATAGCCGCGGCCGTCGTTTCGTCGGCGATCACAGCGCTGATTACAGCGGCGACGATCTCGTGCTCGTGCCGCCGGATATGCCGCACACGTGGGCGTCGACGGAGCCTATCGATGCGCGCGAGACGCAAGTGGCGGTTGTCATATGGTTCAGCGGCGACTGGGCGCGACGGGTGGCGGATTGTTGTCCGGAGTTTGCGTCATTGCGTACGCTGCTGAGACGCGGCGCGCCAGGATTGCGGTTTGCGCCCGAAGCCGCGGCGCTCATGCGCGCGCAGTTGGGTGCGTTGCTGAATGAGTCGCCGCGTGTGCGGCTGGGTGCCGCGTTGGACGTGCTCGCCTGTCTCGCCGACGCAAAGTCGGAGCCGTTGGCGTCACCGGCTGCGCATGGGCGGAACGGACGACAACAACGGGGCAGCGGCGCGCAACCGGAGCAAACCGCTCAACAGGCTGATCTGGTGCCCACGGCCTCTGCCGGCGGCAGCTCGTCAGAAGCGGAACGGCTGAATCGCGTACTGGATCTGCTCGATCGACGCTTCCACGAACGGTTGCGTATCGCCGAATTATGCGAGGCAGCCAATCTCTCGGAGCGCTCGCTGCACCGTTACTTCGTGCGGCACGTCGGCGAAAGCGTGGGACGTTATCTGAACCGGCTGCGCATCGGTTACGCAACGCGGCAATTGACCGACACAAGCTGGCCCATCGCGCTAATCGCCACCAAGGCCGGGTTTCCGAACCTGGCGAATTTCAATCGACAGTTTCTTTCGGCGCGAGGCACGACGCCGAGTGCGTACCGGCGCTTCTTCGAAACCTATGGGCATGCGCCGCAAATCTCAGCGGAACCGCAAGCGCTTGGGGTGCGCTCGCCGTCACTGGAGCGTACGAAAGCTAACGGTTCGCGACGTAAAGCACGTTCGGCCGCTTGATGCGCCGTTCTCTGCAAGGTTGATCCACGTCGGCCACCGCTCAGGACAGAAGCAAAACGCCTCAAAGGAAGCTCCGTTGAGGCGTTTTTCTTACCACTTGCAGCCGCGCGGCTCGCAGGCTTCACAGCGTGCGTGCCGCGCGGTGACGCGACCGCTTAACGCTGCGCAATCGGCTTCGCCTCACGCTGCGTATCGCCAATGAACAGCTGACGCGGACGGCCAATCTTCTGTTCCGGATCGGCGATCATTTCATTCCACTGTGCAATCCAGCCGACGGTACGCGCCATCGCGAAGATACACGTGAACATCGACGTCGGAATACCCAGTGCGCGCTGCACGATGCCCGAGTAGAAATCGACGTTCGGGTACAGCTTGCGCGACACGAAGTATTCGTCTTCCAGCGCGATTTTTTCCAGCGCCATGGCCAGCTTGAACAGCGGGTCGTCGTGCAGGCCGAGTTCGTTCAGCACTTCGTGGCACGTTTCGCGCATCAGCTTCGCGCGCGGATCGTAGTTCTTGTAGACGCGGTGACCGAAGCCCATCAGCTTCACGCCCGAGTTCTTGTCCTTCACCTGCTTGATGAACTCAGGAATGTTGTCGACCGAGCCGATTTCTTCCAGCATGTTCAGCGCGGCTTCGTTCGCGCCGCCGTGCGCCGGGCCCCACAGACAAGCGATACCGGCCGCGATACACGCGAACGGATTGGCGCCCGACGAACCGGCGAGACGCACGGTCGAGGTGGATGCGTTCTGCTCGTGGTCTGCGTGAAGGATCAGGATACGGTCGAGCGCGCGCACCAGCACGTCGTTGACCTTGTAGTCTTCGCACGGGTTCGAGAACATCATGTGCATGAAGTTCGCGCTGTACGAGAGGTTGTTCCTCGGGTACGCAAACGGCTGGCCGATGCTGTACTTGTACGCCATCGCGACCAGCGTGGGCAGCTTCGCGATCATGCGAATGGCCGACACGTCACGGTGACGCGGATTGTTGATGTCGAGCGAGTCGTGGTAGAACGCCGACAGCGCGCCGACGGCCGCGACGAGAATCGCCATCGGGTGTGCGTCGCGCCGGAAACCGCGGAAGAAGAAGTGCATTTGCTCATGCACCATCGTGTGATTCGTAACGGTCTTCACGAACTCCGCTTTTTGCTGTTCGTTCGGCAGTTCGCCCTTCAGCAGCAGGTAGCAGGTTTCGAGGAAGTCGGCGTTTTCCGCGAGGTTGTCGATCGGGTAGCCGCGGTACAGCAGTTCGCCCTTGTCGCCGTCGATGTACGTGATCGCCGAGTTGCAGGCCGCCGTCGACATGAAGCCCGGGTCGTACGTAAATTTGCCGGTCTGGCCGTACAGTTTCCGGATGTCGATCACGTCCGGGCCGAGAGTGCCCTTGTAGATCGGCATTTCAACGCTCGGCGAATTGTCGCTGAACGATAGCGTGGCTTTAACATCTGACGGGGTCATAGCACATCCTCAATCGAAGTATGGAAACAGGGTTTCGATAATTGCACGCCTGGAACAACGGACAAGCGGCGCTCAAGCCGGTTAGGCGTTGCGCAGCAGCTCCAGCACCCGGATCACATCCGGGTCGGCAAGGTCGCCCTCAGGTTCCTTGCGCGCGAGCAGCAAGTCCATCAGGTCGTTATCGCTCAGCTCTAGCAGGCGGGTGAGTGCGCCTACGTCGGCGTCGCTGAGGTCATGCTCATATCGGCTGAAGAAACGCTCAAAGATCAGATCGTTTTCCAGCAAGCCCCGCCGTGCGCGCCAGCGAAGGCGCGCACGGCGAAGAGGGTCGGACTGATGTGATGATTCGTCCATCTCAGACAGCGCGGCGAACCATCAATTCCTTGATCTTGCCAATCGCCTTGGTCGGGTTAAGGCCCTTCGGGCAAACGTCGACGCAATTCATGATGGTATGGCAACGGAACAGACGGTACGGATCTTCCAGGTTGTCGAGGCGTTCACCCGTCGCTTCGTCGCGGCTGTCCGCGATGAAACGATAGGCTTGCAACAGGCCGGCCGGACCGACGAACTTATCCGGGTTCCACCAGAAGCTCGGGCACGAGGTCGAGCAGCTAGCGCACAGGATACATTCGTACAGGCCGTCGAGTTCGTCGCGCTCTTCGGGCGACTGCAGACGTTCCTTTTCTGGCGGCGGCGTATCGTTGATCAGGTACGGCTTGATCGAGTGATACTGGTTGAAGAACTGCGTGAAGTCGCAGATCAGGTCGCGCACGACCGGCAAGCCCGGCAGCGGACGCAGCACGATTTTTTGCGGCAGGTCGTTCAGGTTCGTGAGGCACGCCAGGCCGTTCTTGCCGTTGATGTTCATTGCGTCCGAACCGCACACGCCTTCACGGCACGAACGGCGAAACGACAGCGTTTCGTCCATAGCCTTCAGCTTGACGAGCGCGTCGAGCAGCATGCGTTCGTGCGAGTCGATTTCGATGTCGTACGACTGCATGCGCGGCGCTGCATCCTTGTCCGGATCGTAGCGGTAGATTTCAAATGTACGCTTAGCCATTTCTGAATTCCTTTGACTTGTGCCTTAGAAGGTCCGCGCTTTCGGCGGAACCGATTCGACCGTCAGCGGTTGCATGTGAACCGGCTTGTAGTCGAGGCGATCGCCTTCACTGAACCACAGCGTATGGCGCAGCCAGTTTTCGTCGTCGCGATGTTCGAAGTCGTTTTGCGCGTGGGCGCCGCGGCTTTCCTTGCGCGCTTCGGCGGAGACCATCGTGGCGCGCGCCACTTCGATCAGGTTCGCCACTTCCAGCGCTTCCACACGTGCCGTGTTGAACACCTTCGACTTGTCTTTCAGGTGGATGCTGTCGACCCGCTCAGCCACTTCGCGGATGCGTTCAACGCCTTCGGACAGCAATGCCGAAGTACGGAACACGCCGGCGTGCTTCTGCATGGTCGCGCGAATGTCGTTCGCGACGTTTTGCGTGTACTCGCCCGACGACGACTTCTCGAGCTTGTCGAGGCGCGACAGCGCGAAATCGGCGGCGTCGGCCGGCAGCGGCTTGTGCTCCTTGATTTCCTTCACGTGCTTGACGATGTGGTTACCGGCGGCGCGGCCGAACACCACGAGGTCGAGCAGCGAGTTCGTGCCGAGACGGTTCGCGCCGTGCACCGACACGCACGAGCATTCGCCCACTGCGTAGAAACCGTTCACCGGCTCTTCGTGCCCCTTCGACGTGCCCACGACCTGGCCGTGAATATTCGTCGGAATGCCGCCCATCTGATAGTGAATGGTCGGCACGACCGGAATCGGCTCTTTGATGCAGTCGACGTTCGCGAACTTCAGCGCGATTTCGCGGATCGACGGCAGACGCTTCATGATCGTCTCCGCGCCGATGTGCGACAGGTCGAGCAGCACGTGGTCCTTGTTCGGACCGACGCCACGGCCTTCCTTGATTTCCTGGTCCATCGAACGCGAGACGAAATCGCGCGGCGCCAGATCCTTCAGCGTGGGCGCGTAGCGCTCCATGAAACGCTCGCCGTTCGAGTTGCGCAGAATGCCGCCTTCGCCGCGCACGCCTTCGGTAATCAGCACGCCCGCGCCGGCCACGCCGGTGGGGTGGAATTGCCAGAATTCCATGTCTTGCAGCGCGATGCCCGAACGCGCGGCCATGCCCAGGCCGTCACCGGTGTTGATGAACGCATTCGTGGATGCCGCGAAGATCCGGCCCGCGCCGCCCGTGGCGAACAGCGTGGTCTTGCCTTCGAGAATGTAGACGTCGCCGGTTTCCATTTCCAGCGCGGTCACGCCGAGCACGTCGCCCTCGGCGTCGCGGATCAGGTCCAGCGCCATCCATTCGACGAAGAACTGCGTCTTGGCCGCCACGTTCTGCTGATACAGCGTGTGCAGCAGCGCGTGACCGGTACGGTCAGCAGCCGCGCAAGCGCGTTGCACCGGCTTTTCGCCGTAGTTCGCGGTGTGGCCGCCGAACGGGCGTTGGTAAATCGTGCCGTCGGCGTTACGGTCGAACGGCATGCCGAAGTGTTCGAGTTCGTAGACTGCGTTCGGTGCCTCGCGGCACATGAACTCGATCGCGTCCTGGTCGCCGAGCCAGTCGGAGCCCTTGATCGTGTCGTAGAAGTGATAGTGCCAGTTGTCTTCGCTCATGTTGCCGAGCGAGGCGCCGATGCCGCCTTGAGCAGCAACCGTGTGTGAGCGCGTGGGGAACACCTTGGACAGCACGCAGACCGACAGACCGGCGCGCGCCAGTTGCAGCGAAGCACGCATTCCCGAGCCGCCCGCGCCGACGATAACCACGTCAAACTTGCGACGCGGCAGAGAATTTTTGATTGCAGCCATTCTTTTACACTCTCCAGAGAATCTGCGCAGCGTAGCCCGCACATGCGAGCAGCCAGACGATCGTCAGCGCCTGAAGGAACAGGCGCGTGCCCACGGGCTTCACATAGTCCATCCAGATGTCGCGGATACCGACCCACGCGTGATAGAACAGCGAGAGCAGCGTGACAAACGTGGCGAGCTTCATCCATTGCGTGGCGAAGATCGAGGCCCAGCCTTCGTACGAGAAATCGCGCGCGCCGAAGAACCATGCGAGCAGGATCACCGTGTAGATCGCCATCACGCAGGCGGTAATGCGCTGGGCGAGCCAGTCGCGCAGACCGTAATGTGCGCCGACGACGAGACGCTTTGGACCGATTCGGTTATTAGCTGCCATTTTTTTAAAAAACTCCGAACAGTTTTGCCGCGAATGCAATCGTAAGAAGCGACGACACGACGAGAACGACGATGGAGGTTTGCTTGCCGCCTTCCTTCGTGACCGCGCGGTGCGTGTCCATCACGAGGTGACGGACGCCCGCGCAGAAGTGAAACAGGAAGGCCCACGCAAGAACGAGCGTGATGAGCTTGACGATGACGTTGGAGAGGAAACCTTTGAAGACCTCGAAACTCAGTTCGGAAGTCAGGCTTTGATCGAAGAGGTACAGCAGGAACGGAAGAAAAACAAAAAGCAGACCACCGCTTAAGCGATGCAAGATTGAAACTCGCCCCGCTAGCGGGAGACGGTATGCCGTCAATATCTGTCCGATACCGATGTTCCGGAACTCCGGCCTCGGTTTTTTTACGGCTTCAGCCATGCTAGACCCCTACTATGTAGTCACACTAATCCGCGATTTTAGCGCCTTTTTATATCGCGCTGCAGCGAAAACCACGACAGGTCCGTTACAGCGTGCGCGATAAAGGTGCCTTCAAACAGGCGTGCGTGTGGGACGCCGCGCCTCGTTCAGCCCGACTCAGCTCAGGTCGTTCTGATAGTAATACCCGGTTGTGACATACCAACCTCGCCGCACTTCCACCGGCCGATCCCCATACGTGTACGACACTCGTTCGACCGACAGCAGCGGGAAGCCGGCAGGCACGCGCAGGAGATCCGCAACCGTTGGCTCGGCCGCCACCGCGCGGATTTTTTCCGTTGCGCGGATCATGCGCGTGCCGAATTCCGTTTCGAACATCGCGTAGAGCGGGCCCTTGTACTCCGACAGCCGCTCAAGTGTGAGTCCGCGAAATACCGCGCCGGGCAGCCAGATTTCGTCGAGTACGGTGACTTCGCCATCGAACTGCAGCAAACGCTTGATCAGCACCACGGGATCGGCGGGTTTCAGATCGAGCTGCCGGGCGATATCCGCCGATGCTCGCAAACGCCGGCATTCCAGCAGGCGGCTGACGTGCGGATGTTCCGCGCCGTCATCGGCCAGCAATCTAAGGAAGCGAAACTGGGCGCGGTCTTCGTTGTGCGTTGCGACAAACGTCCCCTTGCCTTGGCGGCGCACCAGCAGGTTGTCGGCAGCGAGTTCGTCGATCGCTTTGCGCACCGTTCCCTGGCTGACCTTGTATCTGGCCGCCAATTCGACTTCACTAGGAATGATCTCGCCGGGTTTCCATTCGCCACTTTCGAGGCTCTGCGTAATCAAGCCCTTGATCTGCTGATACAACGGGCTGAAGGTGGGCGACGCAGCGGCGGGCACGGCAGCGGATACACCCTCTCCCGTGGCGCTGGAGCCATTCGGATTCGTGGTGTTCGCCGGGTTCGAATTCATGCGCGCATTTCATCATAAAGGGCTGGGCCACGTCTAGGGTTTTCCCCGCAATAGATATGTCTTATATAAGACATAAGATAATGTTGACTTTGTGTCTGACGACTCCTACACTCCCTTCCGAGCAAGGGTTTGCGGGTTTTTCGGCGCCTCTTTTCAGGCCGCGCCGTAGCGCACCGGCAGTCACTCTGCACCATGCTGTTCCCACGCAGTCCCGGTTTCGATTCGCCGCCATTCGTTGGCCAGACGTTTGCCGAAACGCGCTGTTTGCAGGAGCCCGCACCGTGCAGCGGCTATCCGGCGCTACCCCTATCCACCCCCTGCTCGTGAGTAAGGTTTCCGGCATGGCGGTCTTGCCGCAGCGCGCCGCACGGCCTCGGCATTTCGGGGCTGTCCGCGAGTAGTGAATTCCGCCGTGTTTCACAACGCTTCGCTGAACGCCCATATAGAATGGCGTTTTCCCTAGCGTCTAACGCATCGTCCTGGAGATTTCTCAATGGCTAAGCCCGCAAAGCGCGTTGCCGTCACCGGCGCCGCAGGTCAAATCGCTTACTCCCTGCTGTTCCGCATCGCCAATGGCGACCTGCTCGGCAAGGACCAGCCGGTTGTCCTGCAACTGCTC
This sequence comes from Paraburkholderia sp. 22099, assembly GCF_052045835.1. Classification (NCBI taxonomy): domain Bacteria; kingdom Pseudomonadati; phylum Pseudomonadota; class Betaproteobacteria; order Burkholderiales; family Burkholderiaceae; genus Paraburkholderia; species Paraburkholderia sp. 22099. The sequence goes on from NZ_JBQEPU010000012.1 coordinate 157,899, forward strand.
GATCTGCCGCAAGCGCAAGGCGCCGTGAAAGGCGTCGTGATGGAACTGGATGATTGCGCATTCCCGCTGCTGTCGGGCGTCGTGATCACCGACGATCCGAAGGTTGCATTCAAGGACGCCGACGTAGCCCTGCTGGTCGGCGCGCGTCCGCGTTCGAAAGGCATGGAACGCAAGGACCTGCTCTCGGCCAACGCCGAGATTTTTACCGTCCAAGGCAAGGCGCTGAACGAAGTCGCCAGCCGCGACGTGAAAGTGCTGGTGGTCGGCAACCCGGCCAACACGAACGCCTACATCGCCATGAAGTCGGCGCCGGATCTGCCGAAGAAGAATTTCACCGCCATGCTGCGTCTGGACCACAACCGCGCGCTGTCGCAACTGGCGGCCAAGTCGGGCAAGCCGGTCGCTTCGATCGAAAAGCTGGCTGTGTGGGGCAACCACTCGCCGACCATGTACCCGGACTTCCGTTTCGCCACCGCGGAAGGCCAAGACCTGACCAAGCTGATCAACGACGACGAATGGAACCGCAACACGTTCATCCCGACTGTCGGCAAGCGCGGCGCGGCAATCATCGAAGCGCGCGGCCTGTCATCGGCGGCGTCGGCGGCTAACGCTGCAATCGACCACGTCCGCGACTGGGTGCTCGGCACAAACGGCAAGTGGGTCACGATGGGCATCCCGTCGGACGGCTCGTACGGCATTCCCGAAGACATCATCTACGGTGTGCCGGTCACGTGCGAAAACGGCGAGTACAAGCGCGTCGAAGGCCTGGCAATCGACGCGTTCTCGCGCGAAAAGATGGACGGCACGCTGCAGGAACTGCTGGAAGAGCGCGAAGGCGTTCAGCATCTGCTCGGCTAAGCGCCTGATGCAGGCAAACCGGAACTCGTGAGAAAACGCTGGGCCGCCCGAAGTTTTTCGCTCTGCTGGGATCCTCTTGAGCATGGAGATCCCCTCGGCGGCGCACCGCGAAACGCCATGTCCGGGGGCGCTCCCGGGCGTCGCCTCAGCGCGTGAGTTCCGGTTTTTTACGTGCGAATGCAGCTATTCGCATCTGATCCGAGCGCGTTTTGCGCGGCTGCGCAATGAGCGTCAGCAGAGCGCGCCCGAATCAGATTCCCTAAACACGACCACCCCAAACCCTGACGCCGAAGATGCGCGCCCTCACACCCGCCGAAGTGCTGTTTGACGGCGAAGTGCCGCCCGCTGTGCTGCCTGCCTGCGATCACTACGCCGGCAGCGAAAAGCTGATGCTGAAATCGCTCGCGTTGCAGCAACAACTGGGCCCGGTGTTCGACATCACGCTCGATTGCGAGGACGGCGCGCAGGTCGGCCGGGAGGCGGAACACGCTGAGCTGGTCGCTTCCCTGCTGGGCAGCGAGCATGACCGCTTCGGCCGGGTCGGCGTGCGCATTCACGACTTCGATCACGCGCACTGGCGCGACGACGTCCGCCTCATTCTGCGTGCAGCGAGACGAGCACCTGCTTACATCACCCTGCCGAAGATCCGCAACCTGCCCGACGCCGCCGAGATGGTCGCGTTCATCGAGGCGACGCGACGCGAACTCGGCATCGCCCAGCCGGTGCCAGTGCAATTACTGGTCGAGACCCACGGCGCGCTCATGCGTGTGTTCGATCTGGCCGCGCTACCAGGCGTGGAAGCACTGAGCTTCGGCCTGATGGACTTCGTCTCCGCGCACGACGGCGCAATTCCCGATACCGCGATGCGCTCGCCCGGCCAGTTCGATCATCCGCTGGTGCGACGCGCGAAGCTGGAAATCTCGGCAGCCTGCCATGCGTACGGCAAGGTGCCATCGCACAACGTCAGCACCGAAGTGCGTGACATGGGCGTGGTCGCCAACGACGCCGCACGCGCCCGCAGCGAGTTCGGTTACACGCGCATGTGGAGCATCCACCCGGCGCAGATCGAGGCGATCGTAGCCGCGTTCGCACCGCGCGACGAAGAAATCGCCACCGCAACCGAAATCCTGCTGGCCGCGCAGTCCGCGCATTGGGGACCGACGCGCCATCACGACACGCTGCACGACCGCGCCAGCTACCGCTACTACTGGTCCGTGCTTCGCCGAGCGCAATCCACTGGTCGCGCCGTTCCGCAAGACGCCGCGCCGCTCTTTGCGAAAGTGGGCGCTAACGTGCAAACCGCTTCATGAAGGCGATGACCAATGCGACAGCCGGCGCCGCAGCGTTCAACGGCGCCCATATGCACTGCGATTCGGCCGGATCATGGCATGACCTGCCGCGGCGCAAAGCAGGCACCCACGCTGCACGACGACCGCAAGCGGCACAGAGGCACCAAGGAGACAGCGGGAGATGAGCGATACGACGCAAACCGCCGGCGCACAAGGCGGGAACGAAGCCCAAGGCGGCTTCAAACCGAAAAAGTCCGTGGCGCTGTCCGGCGTGACCGCGGGGAATACGGCGCTGTGCACGGTCGGCAAGACCGGCAACGACCTGCACTATCGGGGCTACGACATTCTCGACCTCGCCGGCGCGTGCGAATTCGAGGAGATCGCGTATCTGCTGGTCCACGAAAAACTGCCGACCCAGGCCGAACTGGGCGCCTACAAGACGAAGCTCAAGGCGCTGCGCGGCCTGCCCGCGAACGTGAAGGCCGCGCTCGAATGGATTCCCGCCGCCGCGCATCCGATGGACGTGATGCGCACGGGCGTCTCAGTGCTCGGCACCGTGCTCCCGGAAAAGGACGATCACAACCTGCCGGGCGCGCGCGACATCGCCGACAAACTGATGGCCTCGCTCGGCTCGATGCTGCTCTACTGGTATCACTACTCGCACAACGGCAGGCGCATCGAGGTCGAAACCGACGACGATTCGATCGGCGGCCACTTCCTGCATCTGCTGCACGGCGTCGCGCCGTCGAAGTCGTGGGTCGACGCGATGCATGTATCGCTGAACCTGTACGCCGAGCATGAATTCAACGCGTCGACCTTCACCGGCCGCGTGATCGCGGGCACGGGCTCGGACATCTATTCGGCGATCACCGGCGCGATCGGCGCGCTGCGCGGCCCGAAGCACGGCGGCGCGAACGAAGCCGCGTTCGAGATCCAGTCGCGCTACCCGACGCCGGACGACGCCGAGGCGGACATCCGCCGTCGCGCGGAAAACAAGGAAGTGGTGATCGGTTTCGGCCACCCGGTGTACACGATCTCCGATCCGCGCAACAAGGTGATCAAGGAAGTCGCGCGGAAGCTCTCGAAGGAAGCGGGCAACACCAAGCTGTTCAGCATCGCGGAGCGACTTGAAACAGTGATGGCTGAAGTGAAAAAGATGTTTCCAAATCTCGACTGGTTCAGCGCGGTTTCGTACCACATGATGGGCGTGCCGACGGCGATGTTCACGCCGCTCTTCGTGATCTCGCGCACGGCAGGCTGGAGCGCGCACATCATCGAGCAGCGCATCGACAACAAGATCATCCGTCCGAGCGCGAATTACACGGGACCTGAGAATTTGAAGTTCGTGCCGCTAAATAGGAGAAAATAGCGGTCGCTGTGCGCTTCCAAAGCGCGTGCAGTTCAACCCTTGCGGTCGGCCTGGACCGGTAGCCCGCACCGTTCAACTGAAATTAGATAGAAAGGTTTTCTCCATGAAAAAGCTGATGATCGCCGCCGTGATTGGCGCCCTGTCCACGACGGTGTTGACCGTCGCGACTGACGCCGCTGCGCAAACGGCGACGACCACGAAGCCCGCTGCCACGAAAGCCACGCCGAAAAAGCCGCAACCCAAGCGCCTGATCAAGCGCAAGCCGAATCCCGCGAAGGAAGCGAAGATCGACCCGATTCCGGAAGGCGCGGAAAAGTGGTCGTGCAACGAAGGTCTGGCCTTCCAGCTCAAGGGCGACATGAAGCGTGACCAGATCGTCACGGTTCACTGGGCGAACAAGAACTACAACTTGCCGCGCGCAACGACCACCACGGGCGCGGACCGTTTCCACGATGCTGCGTCGGGTATGGATCTGATCGTGATCCCGACCAAAGCCATGTTGTTCTCGGATAAGGACAGCTCGCGCCTCGCCGACGAATGCAAGACGGCGGCGATGCTGGAAGGCGCGCCGGCTCCGACGCAATCGAACGCGATCGACAAGACCAGCAACTAATTTTCCTCACCAGGAAAGGCCTCGATGTCCGCTCCCATTTCCAACGTGCGACCCGCCCCGGACAGAGTCCTGGTCGATATCGTCGATTACGTGCGGAATGAACAGATCGGCGGCACGCTCGCGCTGGAAACCGCGCGTCACTGCCTGATCGATACGCTTGGCTGCGGACTCGAGGCGCTCACCTACCCGGCTTGCACCAAGCTGATGGGACCGATCGTGCCGGGCACGATCGTCCCCAACGGCGCGAAGGTGCCGGGCACGTCGTTCCAGCTGGACCCGGTTCAGGCCGCCTTCAACATCGGCGCGATGATCCGCTGGCTGGACTTCAACGACACGTGGCTTGCGGCCGAATGGGGCCATCCATCCGATAACCTCGGCGGAATCCTGGCCACGGCCGACTGGCTCTCGCGCAGTGCCGTCGCAGCAGGCAAAGCGCCGCTGACGATGAAAGACGTTTTGGTCGCCATGATCAAGGCGCACGAAATTCAAGGCTGTATCGCGCTCGAAAACTCCTTCAACAAGGTCGGGCTCGACCATGTGCTGCTGGTGAAGCTGGCCTCGACCGCCGTGGTCGGCCAGATGATCGGCCTAAGCCGCGACGAGTTGATCAACGCGGTATCGCAGGCATTTGTCGATGGACACCCGCTGCGCACCTACCGTCACGCGCCGAACACCGGTTCGCGCAAATCGTGGGCCGCGGGCGATGCGACGTCGCGCGCCGTGCGTCTCGCGCTGATGTCGAAGACCGGCGAGATGGGCTATCCGTCGGTGCTGACGGCCAAAACGTGGGGCTTTTACGACGTGCTCTTCAAGGGCAATGCGTTCAGATTCCAGCGCCCGTATGGCTCTTACGTCATGGAAAACGTGCTGTTCAAGATCTCGTTCCCCGCTGAGTTCCACGCGCAAACCGCGGTGGAAGCCGCGATGACGCTGCATGCGCAACTCGCCGCCCAAGGCAGGCGCGTGGAAGATATCAGGAAGATCACGATCCGCACTCACGAGGCCGCGATCCGCATCATCGACAAGAAGGGTCCATTGAACAATCCGGCCGACCGCGATCATTGCATCCAGTACATGATCGCCGTGCCGCTGATCCACGGCCGTTTGACGGCTGCGGATTACGAAGATTCGATCGCGCAGGACGCGCGTATCGATGTGCTGCGCGCCAGGATGGAATGCGTCGAAGACGCGCGGTTCACGCAGGATTACCACGATCCCGAGAAGCGTTCGATTGCCAATGCACTGACGGTCGAATTCAACGACGGATCGAAGTTCGACGAAGTCGTGGTCGAATACCCGATCGGTCACAAGCGTCGTCGCGAAGACGGAATTCCGTTGCTGGTCGAGAAGTTCAGGACCAACCTCGCGCGCCGCTTTCCGGTCAAGCAACAACTGGCGATTCTCGACGTATCGCTGGATCAGGCAAGGCTCGAAGCCATGCCGGTTCATGAGTACGTCGATCTGTACATCATCTAGTCAAAGTTAAGTACTGTAGTTCCGCGATCAAACCAAGGAAAACACCATGGCCCACAACCTCCACAAAACGCTCAAGGAATTCGACAGCGGTTCCGGCAAAGGCAAGTTCTACTCCCTGCCGCAACTCGGCAAGGCATTGAACATCAAGATCGAGCGTCTGCCGGTCTCGATCCGTATCGTGCTGGAATCGGTGCTGCGTAACTACGACGGCAAGAAGATCGCCGAAGAACACATCACGCAACTCGCGAACTGGAAGCCGAGCGCCGCGCGCGTCGACGAAATCCCGTTCGTGGTGTCGCGCGTCGTGCTGCAGGACTTTACCGGCGTGCCGCTGCTCGCCGACATCGCTGCAATGCGCGGTGTCGCGCAACGCGTCGGCAAGAACCCCAAGTCGATCGAGCCGCTGGTCCCGGTCGATCTCGTGGTGGACCACTCGGTGCAGATCGATCACTTCCGCGAAAAGAACGCGCTCGACCTGAACATGAAGCTGGAATTCCAGCGCAACAACGAGCGCTACCAGTTCATGAAGTGGGGCATGCAGGCCTTCGACACGTTCAAGGTCGTGCCGCCGGGCGTCGGCATCGTTCACCAGGTGAACCTGGAATATCTCGCACGCGGCGTGCACAAGAAGGCCGAAGGCGCGGATACCGTGTACTACCCGGATTCGCTGGTCGGCACCGACAGCCATACCACGATGATCAACGGCATCGGCGTGGTGGGCTGGGGCGTGGGCGGTATCGAAGCTGAAGCCGGCATGCTCGGTCAACCGGTGTACTTCCTGACGCCGGACGTGGTCGGCGTGAACCTGAAGGGCAAGCTGCGCGAAGGCGTGACGGCGACCGACCTGGTGCTTACCATCACCGAACTGCTGCGCAAGGAAAAGGTGGTCGGCAAGTTCGTCGAGTTCTTCGGCGAAGGCACGCGCTCGCTGTCGCTGCCGGACCGCGCCACGATCGGCAACATGGCGCCGGAATACGGCGCAACCATGGGCTTCTTCCCGGTCGACGAAAAAACCATCGACTACTTCAAGGGCACGGGCCGCACAGACGCGGAAATCTCGGCCTTCGAGAACTACTTCAAGGCGCAAAACCTGTTCGGTATTCCAAAGGACGGCGATATCGACTACACCAAGGTCGTTACGCTGGATCTCGGCACGGTGGCTCCGTCGCTGGCAGGCCCGAAGCGCCCGCAAGACCGCATCGAAATCGGTCACGTGAAGTCGACCTTCAGCGACCTGTTCTCGAAGCCAGTGGCGGAAAACGGCTTTGCGAAGAAGGAAGCCGATCTGGACGCGCAATACACGACGAGCAACGGCGTGAACGTGAAGAACGGCGACGTGCTGATCGCCGCGATCACGTCGTGCACGAACACGTCGAACCCGAGCGTGCTGCTGGCCGCCGGCCTGCTGGCGAAGAAAGCGGTGGAAGCGGGCCTGACGGTCGCGCCGCACATCAAGACCTCGCTTGCGCCGGGATCGCGCATCGTCACCGAATATCTGACGAAGACCGGCTTGCTGCCGTACCTCGACAAGCTCGGTTTCACGCTTGCCGCTTACGGCTGCACGACCTGTATCGGTAATGCAGGCGACCTGACGCCGGAACTGAACGAAGCGATCACGAAGAACGACATCGTCGCGGCAGCGGTTCTGTCGGGCAACCGTAACTTCGAAGCGCGTATTCACCCGAACATCCGCGCGAACTTCCTGGCCTCGCCGCCGCTGGTTGTCGCTTATGCGATCGCCGGCAACATCACGCGCGACCTGATGACCGAACCGGTCGGCAAGGGCAAGAACGGCAAGGACATCTACCTGGGCGACATCTGGCCGACCAGCGAAGAAGTCAACGCACTGCTCAAGTTCGCGCTGGATGCGGACGCGTTCCGCAAGAACTACTCGTCGCTGACCAAGAAGGGCGACCTGTGGAGCAAGATCGAAGGCGAAGAAGGCCAGGTCTACGATTGGCCGAAGTCGACCTACATCGCCGAGCCGCCGTTCTTTGGCAACGATTTCTCGATGACGCCGGCCGACAGCATCGCAGCCGTGAAGAACGCGCGCGCATTGGGCATTTTCGGTGACTCGGTCACGACCGACCACATCAGCCCGGCTGGCTCGATCAAGGAAGACTCGCCGGCAGGCAAGTGGCTGAAGGAAAACGGCGTGCAGAAGGCCGACTTCAACAGCTACGGCTCCCGCCGCGGCAACCACGACGTGATGATGCGCGGCACGTTCGCAAACGTCCGGATCAAGAACCTGATGATCCCGGCGAAGGCAGACGGCTCGCGTGTGGAAGGCGGCCTGACGATTCACCAGCCGAGTGGCGAACAGCTGTCGATTTACGACGCAGCGATGAAGTACATCGACGCCGGCACGCCGACCATCGTATTCGCAGGCGAAGAGTACGGCACGGGTTCGTCACGTGACTGGGCTGCGAAGGGTACGCAACTGCTAGGCGTGAAGGCCGTGGTCGCACGCAGCTTCGAGCGGATCCACCGTTCGAACCTGGTCGGCATGGGCGTTCTGCCGCTGCAGTTCAAGGGCTCGGATAGCGTGCAATCGCTCGGCATCACCGGCGAGGAAACGTACGACATCGAAGGCCTGGGCGCGGACTTCAAGCCGCAACAGGAAGTGACGCTGGTGATTCGCGGCAAGGACGGCAAGGAAAAGCGCGTTCCGGTGCTGCTGCGTATCGACACGCCGATCGAAGTCGATTACTACAAGCACGGTGGAATTCTGCCGTTCGTACTGCGCTCGCTGCTGGCTGCCTAACTTCGGCGGTAGCGCAAACGGCTTTGCTGTTTTGCAGGGGCTGCATTCTGTGGAGGATGCAGCCGACTTTAGAAGCCCGGCCAAATGGCCGGGCTTTTTTTTCGTTGCTCGAAATAGCAACCGCGGACAACCGGCCGTTGAATGCGGCGACTACTTTGGACCGAAGTCTGACCGAAAAGCGTCGGGGTTGTCGGTGATCCTGCGCTGAGTCATGCGGGCGTTCCAGTCCGTGTTGCCCGGCACTGGCGTCGACGCCCGCGTTGTAACCTTCGCGCGCTGCTGCTTCGCCCACTCGAGCAGGGCCGCCTGTTCGGCGGAATCGTGGTTAGCCGACGCTCGCGCAATCCACTCGGGTTGCTGCGAGATCGAAGGCTGGCTGGCCGGACGAGCGGATCGGGTCAATGCAAGGCGCTTGTCGACTTGCGTCTCGCTCAAGCGCGCGATTGCGGCTTTGCGATCGACCTTTGCAAGACGATTCGTCGTCGTGCCATGTGTCGTCGCGCGTGCGACGAGTGGCTGCTTCACACGCGGCGCGTCAGCCCGCACCAATTGTGCTGGCTTGGCTGGCGGTACTGCCTTCGCGGCAACGGAATCGTTCTTCGCGCGAGTTGCAGGCGCCATGGCGGCCGCAGTGGAGCTTGCCAACGCTGTCGTCGGCACCGAGCTGGCCGCTGCGGGCGCGCGCTCCGCACTTGTCGACGCTGTTTCAACCACCGGTTGCGTCAGCTTGACAGCACCTTCGGAATGCCGCACGTCGGCCCTCGTGACGGGATCCAGCGTCGCGGCCAGCGTGGTCGCGCTATCGGCGTCGGGCGTCGCACTTGTGATCAACAGCCACGCCAGCGCAATGCTGCAACTCACGAAGATCGCCGCGCCGGCCATATGATCTGCACGAGACGAAGACGAGCGCTGCTTACCCGCATCGAGATAACGCCTGGCTTCGGCCAACTGCGCGTCGAAACTATAGGAATAGTCGCGTCGCTGTGGCGCCTTATAGAGAAAAATATACTTCGCGTCTGACGGAAGCCGGCCACGGGATGCCAATGGCTCCGCACGTTGCACGGCGTCCTGGATCGCCCGTTGCGCCGCGGTGAGCGCCGCAGGCTGCGGCTCTCGCCGCGCCTGTACCGGCCGACGGCCCGAGCCGTAAGGCGGCGGCAAGCCCGCGAGTGACCGCGCGCTGGGAAGCGCCAGATCGCCTTCGATCAAGGCCAGCGGTCTGTTCATCGTACGGTGCTCCGTTGTGGGTCATGCACTGCGCCGAGTTGCATGACAAGGGTTCGGGTGCGTTCCGCGAGCGCGTCGATCGCGCCGGCGTTGCGTTCCCGCGGCGAGGCGCTAGCGCGCCGCAGCGCTTCCATCAAACCACGCGCGCCGACCAGACCGACGGCGCCGCTCAATCGGTGCAGCAAGGCAGGCAGGAGCTCATCGTCTTCCGGGCGACGCAATGTGGCGAGGCGTGTGAGGTCGTCATTCATTGCACGACGCCAGCCATCCAGAAACGAGGGCAGATCGACACCTTCTTCTGACAGCGCGGTCAGATACCGACGCTCGAAAGGTTCATGGGAAGCAACTGTTGAAGCGGCATCGGCATGCACGGCATTGCACGTCGCAGGCAACGGTATATTGCCATCTGCCTCTCGCTCCGATTCCCATTGCTCGACGGCGAACGGCGCATTGAAACTCGCGAAAACGCCAGCCTCCGCGCCGCTCGCGACGGAAAGTTCACCTCGCATGCGCTGAGCGAGCAACTGGCAAAGCGGCAGGGAAGCATCTGCGTCACCGAAACCTTCGCTCGCGCGCGATTCATCAGCATCAGTACCGCCAAGCTTGCCGCCGCCGACCCTTATGCTGAAAAAAATGCGCTGCGAACCCAGATTCAATGAGTCGGCCCGCACCACAAGCGCAATCTCTTTGTGCATGCCCGACTGGATCGCACGGTTCAGCAAATGGAAAAGGATCTGACCGAGACGGGTGCCGTCGACGATAATCACCGCCGCCACCGTTTGGTCGACGCTCGCGCTCAAGTGCACGCCTTGATGCGTAGTCGATGGTGTAAGGAGCGTGATCACGCTCTTGATGAACTCGCGCACGTTCGTCGCGCTTTCGTCGAGAACGAAAGCGCGCGATTCCAGAGGTGAATTGTCGAACAGATCACGAAGGGTTTGGCGCCAGATGCGCATCGCGGATTGAATCGCCTGCAACTGTGCGGATTGTGCGGACGGCTTGGTTATCACTTGAAGCGGCTCGAATAAATCCGCAACCGCGCTCAATGGCGCTTCGATATAGAAACGCATCACGCCCAGGAATCTGTGCCGCTCCCGCATTAGGTCAGCGCTCGCCTGCTGGGAAGCTGCGGTGCGGGTAGCCCGCTCCCGCGCCTCGATTGCTTCGCATCGGCGGGCCCACTCGCTGACAATCCGTTTGTTGTTCTTGGCAATGCGCGTTAGCGCGGCTCGCGACAAACACGCGCCAGCCAGTACGGCGAACGCCAGCGCCGCGAGTGTCAATTGCCACGTTCGCTTTCCGACCGAGGTTGCGTGTTCGGTCCACTCCAGTTGGCTAGGCGAGGCATTCCCACTATCACTGTTACTCGAAGCGAGTACCAAAGGCGTCCCGGCAGCGGCGTCCTCATGTGAAAGGTGAGCAAGGGCCGCTCGCCCGGGGTGCGGCTGAGCGTCGTGAGCGGCCAGCGCTTGCGCCGGACGCGGCGCATGGACGCGCATGGAGGGCGGTGCACCGTCGACGGACAGTGCGGCGTTGACGCGCGTCGAAAACATGCACGGCAGCAATGCCGATGCGCACAGCCATGCAAATATCGTCGCGAAACGGGTCAAAATCGACCACGCATTGCCACCGTCGCAGCGTGAAAGGCCGTGTAGGAAGCGCGACGTGCGACAAGGCGCACCCGCCGAAAAACCCGGCAGGCTTATTTTGTTCATGGCCCGCAAACCTAGTCGATCAGCCGGTGCAACGAGGCAAACTCGATCAGCGCCGCTAACGACGACAGCCCCAGTTTTTCCTGGATGCGGCTTTTGTAGGTGCTCACAGTCTTGTCGCTGATAAACAACGCATCGCCAATCGCCTTGTTCGACATGCCTTTCGACAGCATCTGCAGAATCACGAGTTCCTTGTCCGACAGTAGCGCAATCCTCTCCTCTTCGCCTTCCGTGCGGCACGAAGGCGAGACACCCGCACCGTTCGCTGTGACGGGAAAGACCGTATAGCCGGCCAGCACCGCCTCGACGCCGCGCATGATTTCCTTCATCTCCTGCGATTTGCAGACGAAACCGTGGACGCCGGAGCGCATCGCCCGCGGCGCGAACGTCGCCGGATCATGTCCTGACAGGACCAGCAAGCGGATCGACGGATGAACGAGTTTAAGGCGTGGAATTACGTCGAGCCCGCTGATGCGCGGAATGTCGAGATCGAGTATGGCGAGTTTCGGCGTGAATTGCCGCGCCAGTTCGACTGCGGCCTGTCCGTTGTCGGCCTCGATCACCTTTTCAATGCCAAGCAGCTGCGTGAGCTGCATCTTGATGACCATTCGGAATGCAGGATGATCGTCGATAACGAGAACAGTTGACATCTATTTGTTTCCTCTTAAAACATCGCTTGCCAGGCTGATTCGTGCTTTTGACAAGCTAAAGGCGCATCGGTATTTGCCGCAAGCAAACCAGGATATCGACCCGCCTGAAAAGGTTCGCATCGTCACGCGACGCAAGCGTACGTTAGGAAGCTCCGACCACGATTTCTATCTCGACGCGGCGATTCGGTGCAAGGCATCGCAGTAATTCGTCGCGCTTTGTTTGTCGGCAGTCGGCCAGTTGGTTCGTACTGCCTTGACCTCGGGCAGTCATGGGCAAAGTCACGCCGCGGGCTCGCAGATACTTCTGAACGGTCTGAGCACGTTTCAAGGACAAGCTCTGGTTGTATGCCTTGGCGCCAAGACGGTCGGTGTAGCCGGTGATCGTCAGCTCACGCAAGGCGGGAGCGTTCTTCAGACCGTCCGCCACCGCATCTAGCTGCCGCTTGCCCGCAGGTAGGATGGCGGCATCGTCGCCGCCATTGAAACGGAAGAGAGAGTCGGCGCGCAGCGTGATGATCCGTGGCGCGCTTGCAGACTGCTCACCCAGGGCCGGTGCGGCCGCTGACGTCTGCATTGCCTGTTTGCATTGCAACGCGGTCTCGGCGGATTTGCGCAAGTTATCCTGAACTTCCGGCAAGCGCTTCTCGGCCTTTGAAAAACTGCGTATCCACGCGTCATGCCCGGCTTGCATCAAGCCGACTTCAGCGCACGCGAGCGGCTGCTGCGCCCGCGGACATTGAGCAAGAACAGGATCTGCCTTGATGGTGTTGACGATCTTCCACAGATCGGGACGCACCGTGGACACCGTGCGCAGCGTCGGATTAGCCGCGGATAACGGCGTGTCGTTCTCGAGGCTCATCGTGATCATTGCCGCCTGGCCGATCGCTTCCTCGACGAAACCCCAATGATCGCGATTCTGCCGAGTCTGCTGGCCGGCGTTAAGCCAACACTGTGCCTTGGCGTGAAAATAACTGTTCTTGTCGGCGGGCACCTCATCGAGCCGCTTTTGCAACGATGCTAGCGCGGCACTGCTGCTGACGATCGGTGCGTAGGTAGTGACCCACTGGCTGTTGGCCGCGCCCGCGGCTTCATCCTGCGAGGCGCCGATTCCCGTTTTGAGCACCGTGGCGTCCGTGATGCCTAGTCGTTCGCGCGCGGCGTGATCCGCACAGCCCGCCAGGGCCAGCGCGCATACAAGCATCGATAGCTGGAGTTTCATTGACTTTCTGCGTCGAGCGCGTCTTCTGGAAGAAGGTCCAGAGTATGAACAGACGCGGACGCAGGAGGAATGGGAACATTCTTAGAATGACATCGGAAATTTGCCGGTTAGGCTTGCTACTCGACTGACGGTCATCCATGCAAGCCGATGTTCACGCTTTCACCGCCCGCGCCGCATTTCTTCCGCGCAGCCACTCGAGCGCCAGCAAAAGGCAAGTAGAAAACACGATCAGAATCGTCGCAAGCGCAGCGATGGTCGGGCTGATGTTCTCGCGGATACCGGTGAACATTTGCCGCGGCAATGTCGTCTGGTCAGCGCCCGCGAGGAACAGCGTCACGACCACTTCATCGAATGACGTCGCGAAAGCGAACAGCGCGCCCGAAATCACGCCCGGCGCGATCACGGGCAACGTGATGCGGAAAAACGTCGTGAGCGGATTGGCACCCAGCGACAAACTGGCGCGCACGAGGTTGTAATTGAATCCCTGCAAGGTCGCCGCCACCGTGGTTACGACAAAAGGCACGCCGAGCGAGGCATGCGCCAGAATCAGGCCAACATACGTGTTCGCCAACCCGAGCGGCGCAAAGAACAGATACATGCCGACACCGACCACCACCACGGGCACGATCATCGGCGAGATCAGGACGGCCATTAGCAGCGCCTTACCACGAAAGTTCGCCTTGGTCAGCCCGATCGCGGCCAGCGTGCCGAGCACGGTCGCGACCACCGTCGCGGACGGCGCCACGATAAAACTGTTCTTGGCGGCCATGCGCCATTCATCGGACGCCACCAGGTTTTGATACCAGCGCAGCGACCAACCCGGAATCGGATACACCAGAAACGTGCTCGACGAGAACGACAGCGGCACGATCGCCAACACGGGCAGAATGAGATACAGCAGCGTCAGCACGGCAAGCGCGCGCAGTGCGAAATACCACACGCGCTCGACCCACGACGTATGCGGCGCGAACAGGGGCTTGGCAAGTTTCATCGCAGTAGGCTCCGGTTCAGCCGAGGCTCAGTGAAGAACGCGTGAAGCGCCCGTAAATCACGTACAGCACGAGTGTCGCGGCGAGCAGCAAGCCGCCTAGCGCGCACGCCATGCCCCAGTTGATCGTCACGTTGGTGAAGTACGCGACGTAATAGCTGACCATCTGATCGTTCGGTCCGCCGAGCAAGGCCGGCGTGATGTAGTAGCCGATCGCCAGGATGAACACCAGCAGCGCGCCCGCGCCGATGCCCGGATAAGTCTGCGGCACGTACACGCGCCAGAACGCGGCGAACGGATGGCTGCCGAGCGAGATCGCAGCGCGCTGATAGGTCGGCGGGATCGATTTCATCACGCTGTACAGCGGCAGGATCATGAACGGCAGCAGAATGTGCGTCATCGAGATGTACACGCCGGTGCGGTTGAACAGCAGCGAAAGCGGATCGTGCAGCAGCCCGCTGCCGATCAGCGCTTTATTCACCAGCCCTTCGCTTTGCAGGATCACGATCCATGCCGCGACGCGCACGAGGATCGACGTCCAGAACGGAATCAGCACGAGAATCATCACCAGGTTCGCGCGGCGCTCGGAGAGCGTCGAGATCCAGTACGCGAGCGGATAGCCCAGCAGCAGCGCAAAAAAAGTCACGGCCGCGCCGATCACAAAGGTGCGGCTGAACACGGCGAGATAAATCTGCTGATCGGGATCGGTCGGGATGATGTGACCGAACGCGTCCTGCTTATGGTCCAGCGAAGCGAGTAAATAGAACGGCGAATACACACTGGCATTCTTTGCGATGGCCTGCCAGTACGCGATATCGTTCCAGCGCTCGTCCAGTTCGACGAATTTCGCATGAATCTGGCCGGGCGTCAGTTTCAACGGCTGGCTGTTATCGTCGACGAACGGCATGGCGCGCGCGGATTTTGCAACCAGCGAGCGATAGCCGGGAATCTCCACGTTGAGGCGCCGCGCCAGCGCACCCATGCCGTCGCTATCGGCGACCGCGGTGAGGTCGACGGCCAATGCGGCATACGCGGTATCCGGCGGCGGAGATTTGCGATCCCAACCGCTCAACGCGCTTAGCGTATGCGGCAGAGCGCTGACCACTTCGGGATTCTGCGCGGCACGGGTCAACAGCGCGCCGATCGGCACGACGAAAATCAGCAGCAGAAAAATCGCGAGCGGCGCGATCAGCAGCAGCGCCATTGCACGCTTTCTCGATTCCGCGGCTTTCAGTTCGCGCTTGAGTCGGCCGGTTGATTCAGGCGTCGAATCGGCGGCAATCGTCATCGTAGTCACACCCGTCTCCTGTCGACCAGAGTTAGCGCTTTAGCGCTTACTCTGGTCCCATGCAAAGCTGTCGATAGGAGTTAGCGCTTCAGCGCCTACTCCCACCCCATGCAAAGCTGTCGACCAGAGTGAGCGCTTCAACGCTTAACTCCGGTCGCACCCAAAACTAACAAATCACTTCGAAGCCCACGACGAAAAACGCTGCTCCAGTTCATCGCCATGATCGGTCCAGAACCCGAGATTCTGCAGCACCGCATTCTTGCCGTTTTCCGGCGAGTTCGGCAGATTCGCGAGCGTCTTCGAATCGAGCGCCTTGATCGCCGCCACGTTCACCGGACCATAGGCGATGTGATGCGCGTATTCCGCCTGCGGCTTCGGCGAGATCGAATAGGCGATGTACTTCTCGGCCAGCGCCTTGTTCGGCGAACCCTTCGGAATGCCCCAATAGTCGAGGTCATAGATGCTGCCGTTCCACACCACCTTCAGGTTTTTGCCTTCCCGTTGCGCGGCGTCGATCCGGCCGTTGTACGCGGTGGACATCACCACGTCGCCCGCGACGAGAAACTGCGGCGGCTGCGCACCCGCTTCCCACCACTGGATGTTCGGCTTCAGTTCGTCGAGCTTCTTGAACGCGCGGTCCTGACCCGCCTTGGTGGCGAGCACCTTGTAGACATCCTTCGGCGCGACGCCATCCGCCATCAGCGCGAACTCCAGGTTGTAGCGCGCACCCTTGCGCATGGCGCGCTTGCCCGGGAATTTCTTGACGTCCCAGAAATCGGCCCAGCCGGCCGGCGCGGTTTTCAGCTTGTCGGCGTTATACGCGAGCGCCGTCGACCACACGAAGAACCCCACGCCGCAGGTTTGCGGCGCTTCAGGAATCAGATCCGACTTCTTGCCGATCTTCGACCAGTCGAGCTTCTCGTACAGCCCTTCGTCGCAGCCACGGCCGATGTCGCCCGATTCGACCTCCACCACGTCCCAGTTCACGTGCTTGGCTTCGACCATCGCCTTGACCTTGGCCTGCTCGCCGTTGTATTCGACGGCGGTCACCTTGTTGCCCGTTTGCGATTCGAACGGCTGGTTGAACGCGGCCTTTTGCGCGTCGCCGTTCGCGCCACCGAAATTGACGACCGTCAGTTCGGCGGCATTGACTTGCGCGGCTCCCAGCGCGAGCGCCACGGCACCGACAGCGATGGCGCAGCGCGATTTCCCGATCTTGCTCATGGTGTGTTGCTCTCCTTTGGTGGTATGCGTGAAGCTAGGTACGGTGCGGCTTGTTACTGATGGGTGCATCAAATATTGCCTTATGTTCTCAGGCGGCGTAACGAACATGCTTTTCCTTGAACAGATTGCGAATCACGTGAGGTTCCTTCTGCCGGCGATGCAGATGCCGAC
>NZ_JBQEPU010000013.1:0-173530 GCF_052045835.1 Paraburkholderia sp. 22099
ATGTCGCCTTTGCTATGAGCAACGCTTGAATGGAGAGCCGGATGCGCTGAGAGGTGCAAGTCCGGTTCGGGGAGGAGAGGCCGGGAAATAGCTCGACTACGTCCGGTCTCTTACTCCACGCTTCTATCCGACCTACGCGCGGCTCTTCGAAATCGATTACCGGACGGTCGCTCTCGACGACAGCTTCGCGATCAACGTGGACGATTACGCAGCGCCCAACGGCGGCGTGTTATTCCCCAATCCCAACGCGCCGACCGGACGCCCGCTGCCGCTCGCCGACATCGAGCGTGTGGTAGCGAAAAACACCGATTCTGTCGTCGTGATCGACGAGGCATATGTGGATTTTGGCGCTGAGTCGGCCATCAAACTGATCGACCGCTACCCGAATCTGCTGGTCATTCAGACAGTGTCGAAGTCGCGCTCGCTGGCCGGCATGCGGGTCGGCTTCGCGTTCGGCAATCCGGAATTGATCGACGCGCTGAACCGCGTGAAGGACAGTTTCAACTCCTACCCGCTCGACCGGCTGGCGCAGGTCGCGGCCATCGCCGCTTATGAGGACGATGCGTGGTCCCGAGACAATTGCGCGAAAGTGATCGCGAGCCGCGAGCGCCTGGCCGCTGGCCTGACGGCGCTGGGCTTCGAAGTCGTGCCGTCGGCGGCGAATCTGCTGTTCGCGCGCCATGAAGGCTACGACGCGGCAACGCTTCTTTTGCGGCTCAGGGAAAGGGAGATTTTCGTGCGCCACTTCAATGCGCCACGAATCGCCCAGCGTCTGCGAATCTCGGTCGGCACCGATGCCGAATGCGACATTCTGCTGGACGCGTTGCGCGATATCTTCAACGCCTACGTGGGATAAACCGGCGGCGCGCGCAGCGGAAAACGTTGCCGCAAAAGGGAAAACGGCGAGGCTGGCACCTCGCCGTTCATTCAACTCTCACGCGGCCTTGTCGGCCTGCAGCGCGTGGTACTTCGCCATCAACCCTTCCGGCGTTTCCAGATGTTCGGGATCGCGCGGAATGCACTCGACCGGGCACACCTGAATGCATTGCGGCTCGTCGAAATGGCCGACGCATTCAGTGCATTTTTTTGGGTCGATCACGTAGATTTCCGGGCCCATCGAAATTGCGTCGTTCGGGCACTCGGGCTCGCACACGTCGCAATTGATGCACTCGTCGGTAATCATCAAGGCCATGCTTCTCTCACTTCACGCCGGCTGAAACCGGCTTAATCCGTCAAGCCGACAGTTTACGCCGGTTACGGTTGCGCCGCCGAAGTGCCGCCGTCCGGGTCCAGCGCGGCAACCTTCTCCGTCAGCCATTTTTCGACCGAGGGAAACACAAACTTGCTGACGTCGCCGCCCAATTGCGCGATTTCACGCACGATGGTGCCGGAGATGAACTGATACTGATCCGACGGCGTCATGAACATGGTTTCGACGTCGGGCAGCAGATAGCGATTCATGCCGGCCATCTGGAACTCGTATTCGAAGTCCGACACGGCGCGCAGGCCCCGCACGATCACACGTGCGTTGTTGCTGCGAACGAAGTCTTTCAGCAAGCCCTTAAAGCTCATTACCTGGACGTTCGGGTAGTGCCCGAGCACTTCGTGCGCGATGTCGAGGCGCTCCTCGAGCGTGAAAAAAGGCTTCTTGTTGCGGCTGTCTGCAACGCCCACCACCAGCGTGTCGAAAATGCTCGACGCGCGCCGAACGAGGTCTTCGTGACCGCGCGTCAGCGGGTCAAACGTGCCCGGGTACACGGCGACTACCATGAGACTTCTCCTCTCTTCAGACAAATGGGCACGTCAAAGCGTCCACGCGACGCATTTGGCACCGGCCGCGCGCGTGGCGATAAACCGCCCGGCGCTTGTTATCGAACGCGCATTATTCCTTATTTTCGCGCTGCAGCAAATGAAAGTGGACAGCACCCGCCTTGCCGTGCCGAATGACGTCCCAACCTGCGAGCGTCTCGTTTCCAGCCAGTTCGAGGGCGGCACCGGCTTCCACATACAGAAAGCCTTCGGCGCTCACCAGCGGTACGGCCAGCGCGAGCGCCTTGTCGAGCAGATCGTCGCCGAATGGCGGATCGAGAAACACCACGTCGAACGATCCGGGCGCGAGACTCGCGGCAAGGCGCAAGCCGTCCGCCTCGGCGATTTCGATTGTGCGCGCCGCGAGCCGTTCCTGGTTGGCGCGCAACTGACCGGCGGCTCGCGCGTTACGTTCCACCATCAGCACGCGCGCCGCGCCGCGCGAAGCCGCCTCGAAGCCCAGCGCGCCGCTGCCGGCGAACAGATCGAGGCAACGTTGACCGTCCAGCCGCTGGCCGAGCCAGTTGAACAGCGTCTCGCGCACGCGGTCGGGCGTGGGGCGCAGCCCGTCGAGGTCGAGCACGGGTAGCGGCGTGCGTTTCCAGTCGCCGCCGATGATGCGAATGGCGTGCGGCTTGCCGCCTTTGGATGAAGCGCCGTGGGCGCGTGAAGGTGCGGAACGAGGCATGCAGGTTTCGATGACGTCATGAAAGCGCCCGCGACGTCGATGCGCACGGGCTGGAGCGGCAACGTTACCACAGGGGCTATCGGCGTCCACCCTGGCCGTTCGGCCGATACGACGGCGGGCGGCGCGCCTGATAAAATGTGCGGCTTCCAGCGCCTTGCATCCCGCATCGCAACGCTGCCTGCCGCTTGCCGGTCATTGCCGGCTGCGCGCATCGGCGCGCGCTCTCACCACGCCAGATCATGTTCAGCTTTTTCAAACGATTCAAGGGTTCGAAAGAGTCCGATAACACGCCGGCAGAATCGCAAACGGCGCCGGAGGCCTTGGCGCCCGAACACGCCGAGGAGCCCCCGGTGGCCTCCGCTACGCCGCGTCCGGCAGCGCCGGTCAGCGTCGATATTCAGTCACCGGGCGCTTCGTCCATAAACGAACCGGAACCCGAGCCGGAAGAGCCCGAACTGGAAACCGTTGAGATCGTCCCGCCGCCGGTGCAGGATGCGGGCGCGAGGCGCTCGTGGCTCAACCGCCTGAAGACCGGCTTGTCGAAGACCAGTTCGAACCTGACCGGCATCTTCGTCGGCACCAGGATCGACGAGGATCTGTACGAGGAGCTCGAAACCGCGCTGCTGATGTCGGACGCGGGCGTCGAGGCCACCGAATTTCTGCTCGAGGCGCTGCGGGAGAAAGTCCGCACCGAACGTCTCTCCGATCCTCAGCAGGTGAAAACGGCGCTGCGCACGCTGCTCGTCGACCTGCTCAAGCCGCTGGAAAAATCGTTGATGCTAGGCCGAGCGCAGCCGCTCGTCATGATGATCGCCGGCGTCAACGGCGCGGGCAAGACCACCAGCATCGGCAAGCTCGCGAAGCATCTGCAGAGCTTCGACCAATCGGTGCTGCTGGCCGCGGGCGACACGTTCCGCGCCGCGGCGCGCGAGCAGTTGGCCATCTGGGGCCAGCGCAACAACGTCACGGTGATGTCGCAGGAAAGCGGCGACCCGGCGGCGGTGATCTTCGACGCGGTCGGCGCAGCGCGCGCGCGCAAGATCGACGTGATGATGGCGGACACGGCCGGCCGTCTGCCGACCCAGTTGCATCTGATGGAAGAACTGCGCAAGGTGAAGCGCGTGATCGGCAAGGCGCAAGACGGCGCGCCGCACGAGGTGCTGCTGGTGATCGACGCGAACACCGGCCAGAACGCGCTCGCGCAAGTCAAAGCCTTCGACGACGCGCTCGGCCTCACGGGCCTGATCGTCACCAAGCTCGACGGCACCGCGAAGGGCGGCATTCTCGCGGCGATCGCGCGGCAGCGTCCGATTCCGGTGTACTTCATCGGCGTCGGCGAGAAGGTGGAGGATCTGCAGCCGTTCAGCGCGGAAGAGTTTTCGGACGCGTTGCTGGGCGGTTGAATACGGCCACCCGGCATTCGCGGCTGAACAAGCAGAAAGGGCGCTCCGTCAACTGACGAGCGCCCTTCCTCATTCAGCCGCGAATCCGATCACTCCGCGTCGGGCTGGGCGCCTGGCGCCGCGCGAGCAAACGCGTCGAGTTGCATCGCGTGATCGTAGATGCGCTGGATCGTCGGAAACTTGCCCGTGTCGACCTTGAAGCGCTGCGCGTTGAATACCTGGGGAATCAGACAGGCGTCGGCGAGCGTGGGCGTATCGCCGAAACACAGTTTGCCGGTGCGTGAACTGCCGGCCAGATGCGTTTCCAGCGTCGCAAAGCCCGCTTCCACCCAATGCCGGTACCACGCGTCCTTCGCGTCGTCGTCGACACACAACGTGTGCTTCAGATACTTCAGCACCCGCAGATTGTTCAGCGGATGAATCTCGCACGCAACCTGCAACGCCACCGAACGCACATACGCGCGATCGGCCGGCGTCCTGGGCAGCAGCGGCGGCTCGGGATGCGTTTCCTCCAGATACTCGATGATCGCGAGCGACTGCGGCATCACCTCGTTGCCGTCGACGAACGTGGGCACGATGCCGTCGACATTCAACTTGCGGTAGTCGGGTTTCAACTGTTCGCCGCCGTCGCGCACGAGGTGCACCGGCACGTAGTCGTACGGCAGGTTCTTCACGTTCAGCGCGATGCGCACGCGATACGACGCCGAGCTGCGGAAATAGCTGTAGAGCTTCATGTTGTTGTCTCCTCCTCCAACCGGCTGTCAGACCACGCGCACGCTGAACTCTCCGAGCCCGTCCACGCCGCCCTTCATCAGATCGCCCGGCACCACCGCGCCGACGCCTTCCGGCGTGCCCGTGAAAATCAGATCGCCGGGTTGCAACTCGAACAGCGTCGACAGATAAGCGATCGTCTCGCCCACCGACCAGATCAGTTGCGACACATCCGAGCGCTGTTTTTCCTCGCCGTTCACCGACAACCAGATCGCGCCCTTGCCGAGATGGCCCACCGTCGCCGCCGGATGAATCGGCCCGAGCGGCGCCGAATGATCGAAGCCCTTCGCGGTATCCCACGGACGGCCGAGCTTCTTCGCTTCCGCCTGCAGATCGCGGCGCGTCATGTCGAGACCGAGCGCGTAACCGTAGACGTGATCGAGCGCGCTTTCAGCCGGAATGTTCTTGCCGCCCTTGCCGATCGCCGCGACCAGTTCCATCTCGAAGTGGACGTTTTTCGATTGCGACGGGTAAGGAAATTCGCCGGTGGCGCCGGGCGCGACGTACAGCACGGCGTCGGCGGGCTTGGCGAAGAAGAACGGCGGCTCGCGGTCGGGATCGTGTCCCATCTCGCGCGCATGCGCCTCGTAGTTGCGGCCCACGCAGTAGATGCGACGCACCGCGAACTGCTCGCCGGACCCGACAACTGGCACCGCGACCACCGGTGCGGGTGCGAATACGTAACTCATCCCGTTCTCCGTTTCTTCGATTGTGCCGCCAGCGCGGCGAGAAAAACATCGAGTGTAACGCGCGGCAAAGTGCGGCGCGCGGCGGATGGACAGGGCGCGCCAGGCGAATCGTCTCGCCGGTTTGCCATAGATGCGATACTCACACCCAATAGCGTCCCTTGAATACCGTGGCCACCGCTTCAGGGCGGCACCGCCACACCGTTCCACTGTCCCGATGACTGATTCCGCCGACACTGCCAATCCCTTCCCTTGCGCCCGCTTCATCAAGGAAATCGGCCGCGGCCCGAACGGCGCCCGCGCGCTCACCGCCGAAGACACGCGCGCGCTCTATACCGCCATGCTCGACGGCCGCGTCGCCGAGCTCGAACTCGGCGCGGTGCTGCTCGCCTATCGCGTGAAGGGTGAAACCGCCGACGAACTCGCCGCGATGCTGGCCGGCGCCCATGCGTCGTTCGAACCGGTTCATGTGCCGCACGGCGCCTTCCGGCCCGTCTCGATCCCCACGTACAACGGCGCGCGCAAACAGCCGAACCTCGTGCCGCTGCTCGCCCTGCTGCTCGCGCGTGAAGGCGTGCCGGTGCTGGTGCACGGCGTGACCGAAGACCCGGGGCGCGTGACGAGCGCTGAAATCTTCACGCATTTGCAGATTCCGCACGCGCGCTCGCACGCCGAGATCGAAGACGGTCTCGCCGAGCGCCGTCTCGCGTTCGCGCCGATCGACGTGCTCGCGCCGAAACTCGCGCGCCTGCTCGCGCTGCGCCGGCGCATGGGCGTGCGTAATTCGACGCATACGCTCGTGAAGATTCTCCAGCCGTTCGCGCCGGCCGGCCTGCGGCTCGTGAACTACACGCATCCGCCGTATCGGGACAGTCTCACGCAGTTGTTCAACACGCATGCGGACGCGGCGGCCGGCGGCGCCTTGCTGGCGCGCGGCACCGAGGGCGAAGCGGTAGCCGACACGCGGCGCCAGGTGCAGGTCGACTGGCTGCACGACGGTATCTGCGAAACGCGCGTGCCGCATGAGCGCTCGTCGCCGGACGCGCCGGAAGTGGCGTTGCCCGAAGCGCGCGACGCACCCACCACGGCGGCATGGATCGGCGCCGTGCTGCGCGGCGAGGCGCCCGTGCCGAGCGCGATCGAACGACAGGTCGAACTGATCGTGGACGTCGCGAAGACGCAGGTGTGAAGGACGCTGCGCGAGCGTGGTGATTGCGCTTGCTGCAAGGGATGGACCGCAATCTCGCCTGACGCGACAGCATCGGGCTGTCGCCGCATCGCCATGCGAGTGATAGGGCAATCTGACCGCGGCGTGGACGACCGGCGCATGACGGCTCGACGCCGCTCAAGCGCCAACCGGCAGGCTCACTCGATCGCGCAACGGGTGGCTTGCCACGCAATCAGCCGCCATTGCCCGGCTTCGTGCGTATGAATCGCGGTGTATGCGATGGGGAACAGCAGCGCGCCGTTATTCGCCTCCATCTCGATCAGCGCGCGCCCCGTGACGACGCAGGTCTCGCGTCCCACCGGCAACACGTCTTGCGACTGCACCTCGATCTGCCGATAACGGCGGCGGCCGCCGGTAATCCCGTCGATGAACTGCCGCTTCGTCTCGCGTTTGCCGTTGGTATGGACATAGCTCACGTTGTCCGCGAGCAGTGTGTCGAGCGATTGCCCGTCGCCGTCGACCATCGCACGAAAGCGCTCTCGCTCGAGCCCGCGAATCGCTTCGATTATCTTTGCCGCCATTGCTCAGCCCTCGCACCGGTGAGCCGAACATGGCCACGGTCGTCAGAAGTTATATTGCAAATATAGCTGGCTGAAATTTATACCAGGATTCGGCTCTTTGATACCGCCGTTGGAAATATGCTGGAAGCGGTAGCCCGCCTGATACTGCTGACGATGGCCGAACTGCACGCCCACGCCCGCGACGTCGGCGAACTGGAACGCCGAGCCGAGCGTGAAGTCGGAGGAAATTCGCGGACTCGACAGGAGCCGCACGCCGGCGCCCACTTCGATGAAAGGACGGATCGACCCGGATGCCTTGATGAAGCGAATCATCGGCGTCACGCCGATCTCGCCGATGTTGTCGTGCACGTTGCCTTCGTTGGTATGCCACCAGGCCATGTGCGCCTCGCCGATCAGCGTGAAATGCCAGTCACCGATTTGCCACCAGGTGAGGTTTGGATCCCAGACCACGCCGAGGTCGAGCTTTTTCACATGGTGATCGCCCACGCCGCCGGCGACCTGCAAACCGAACTGATCGGCCGCGGCCAGTCCGGATACACCCAACAGCGCCGCTGCCGACGCGCTTTTCAGCGCCAGAACACGCCAAGCCTTCTTTTTGTTGTTCATCTAACACCCGAGCTCGCCGAACGTTGAACAATCTGTAACAGATTTGCCTATTCTAAATTCAATCACGATCAGGCGGATCGTATGAAGAAATCTTATTTTTCGCAATTAGTCACTTCTAAAACGGCAAATATCGTTCATTTATGACCGCGGAATAGCATAGCCCGGTAAGTTCTACGGCCCACACAGGGCAAACGGAAGCGGCGTATGATGGCTATCAGGAAGTGAACTTCAATAGAAAATGACGGAACTTGGATGCCCCTACCGCTTCTAAGTATTAGCACTCAGGAAATCAGAGTGCTAACATCCAACGCTGGAGTCGTCACCTGAATACGCTGTTACCTGATTCCAAAGGAGTTTTTTACGTGAGCCATGCAATGACCCTTCCGAGTACTCTGAGCCCGTCGTCGGCTAAGGCCGCTTCGGCAGGTGCACTGGCGCTCTCGCATTCCTCGCTGCTGCCCGGTCAACTGGGCAACATCGACGCTTACATCCAGGCCGTCAATCGCATTCCGATGCTGACGCCCGCGGAAGAACGCCAGTTCGCCACCGAATTTCGCGAGCAGGGCAATCTCGAGTCCGCCCGTCGTCTCGTCCTGTCGCATCTGCGGCTGGTCGTGTCGATCGCGCGCAACTATCTCGGTTATGGCCTGCCGCATGCCGACCTGATCCAGGAAGGCAACATCGGCCTGATGAAGGCCGTGAAGCGCTTCGATCCCGAGCAGAACGTGCGCCTCGTGTCATACGCGATGCACTGGATCAAGGCCGAAATCCACGAATACATCCTGCGCAACTGGCGCATGGTGAAGGTCGCCACCACCAAGGCGCAGCGCAAGCTGTTCTTCAATCTGCGCAGCCACAAGCAGGGCTTGGGCGCGTTCACGCCCGACGAGATCGAAGGTCTCGCCAAGGAGCTGAACGTGAAGCGCGAGGAAGTGGCCGAGATGGAAACACGCCTCTCGGGCGGCGACATCGCGCTGGAAGGCCAGGTCGAAGACGGCGAAGAGTCGTACGCGCCGATCGCCTACCTCGCCGACTCGCATAACGAGCCGACCGCCGTGCTGGCTTCGCGTCAGCGCGACAAGCTGCAAACCGACGGTATCGCGAGCGCGCTGGATGCACTGGACGCCCGCAGCCGCCGCATCATCGAGGCACGCTGGCTGAAGGTGGAGGACGACGGCTCGGGCGGCTCGACGCTGCACGAACTGGCCGACGAATTCGGCGTATCGGCCGAACGGATTCGCCAGATCGAAGCAAGCGCAATGAAGAAGATGCGCGGCGCACTGACCGAGTATGCGTAAGGTCTGAAAAACTCAGCAAACCGGTTCGCGCGACGCACGCTGACCAGCCGGCCGCAAAGCCCCGCCCTCGCAAGACGGCGGGGCTTTTTTCCGTCCAGGCGTCGAAGCGTCGAAGCCCCGCCTCCTTCGCCGTGCGCGCATTGACTCAGGGCCACGGCCGGCCGGCGTTCCTTGACCTACCTCAACCCCCCTGGCAATACTGCATCAACCGTGTGGCGCCAGCGACCCGATGCCGCAGCGCGGAACCCACGCGCGCAAGGTCCCGCTCCTAAAATCGGGATGCACTCGCCGGATCGCTCGCGCGATCTGGATCCAGCCGGACCAACCGGCGTGAAGTCGCCATCGACCGCCCATGACCCTAGCCCTCAATCGCAATAACCGCCCTCGCCCGAGCCTGCGTCAACGGCTCGCCGGGTGGGTGCGCGGTCCGACGCTGGCGCGGGATATCGCCATCGTCCTCGCCATCAAATTCACGCTGTTGATGGTGCTCAAGTACACGTTCTTCAATCATCCCCAGGCGGAGCACATGTGGCTGCCGCCTGAGCAGGTTTCGCAGGCGCTGCTGTCAACGCCTGCCCCGCATCCGTCCCAAGGTGATCAACATGCCCGTTAGCGAAGTCGTAGAACTGTCGCGCCTCCAGTTCGCCATCACGGCGCTTTATCACTTTCTGTTCGTGCCGCTCACGCTGGGCCTGTCGTGGCTGCTCGTCATCATGGAATCGGTCTATGTGATGACCGGCAAGCAGATCTACAAGGACATGACCCAGTTCTGGGGCAAGCTGTTCGGCATCAACTTCGCGATGGGCGTCACGACCGGTCTCACGCTGGAATTCCAGTTCGGCACCAATTGGTCGTACTACTCGCACTATGTCGGCGACATCTTCGGCGTGCCGCTGGCGGTTGAAGGTCTGATGGCGTTCTTCCTGGAGTCGACCTTCGTCGGCCTGTTTTTCTTCGGCTGGACGCGGCTTTCGAAAGTGCAGCACGTCACCGTCACGTTCCTCGTCGCGCTCGGCTCGAACCTGTCGGCCCTCTGGATTCTGGTGGCCAACGGCTGGATGAACAATCCGGTCGGCGCCACCTTCAATTACCAGACCATGCGCATGGAACTCGACAGCATCTTCTCCGTGCTGTTCAATCCGGTCGCGCAAGTGAAGTTCGTGCACACGGTCTCGGCCGGTTACGTGACGGCGTCGATGTTCGTGCTGGGCGTGTCGTCGTGGTATCTGCTCAAGCGCCGCGACACCGAATTCGCGCTGCGTTCGTTCGCCATCGCCGCCGGTTTCGGCCTTGCGTCGACGTTGTGCGTGATCGTGCTCGGCGACGAATCCGGCTACCGTACCGGCGAAGTCCAGCAGGTGAAGCTGGCCGCGATCGAGTCCGAATGGGAAACCGCGCCCGCGCCGGCGCCGTTCACGCTCATCGGTCTTCCGAACCAGAAGGAAGAGCGCACCGACTACGCCATCCGGATTCCGTACGCGCTCGGCCTCATCGCCACGCGCTCCATCGACGAACCGGTGGTCGGTCTGAAAGACCTGATGGCGCAGAACGAAGTGCGCATCAAGAACGGCATGCTCGCCTACGCCGCGCTGCAGAAGCTCAAGCTGGGCGACGCCACCGACGAAGCCAAGGCCGAGTTCGACGCGCACAAGAAAGACCTCGGCTACGGTCTGATGCTCAAGCAGTTCACCGCGAACGTGACCGACGCCACGCCGGAGCAGATCGCCCAGGCCGCAAAAAAGACGATCCCGCCCGTCGCGCCCGTGTTCTTCTCGTTCCGCTTGATGGTCGGCCTCGGCATCCTGTTCCTCGCCACTTTCGTGCTGGCGTTCTGGTTCTGCGCGCAGCGCTCGCTGCTGCTGCAAAAGCGCCGCTGGTTCCTGCGCTGGGCCGTCTGGGCGATTCCGCTGCCGTGGCTCGCGGCTGAATTCGGCTGGATCGTCGCCGAAGTGGGCCGTCAACCGTGGACCATCGCCGGCATTCTGCCGACCCACCTGTCCGCCTCGAGCCTGACGCCGGGCGACCTGTATCTGAGCATCGCCGGCTTCGTGGTGTTCTACACCGTGCTGTTCATCATCGAAATCATGCTGATGTTCAAGTACGCGCGGCTCGGACCGTCGTCGCTGCACACCGGGCGCTATCACCACGAACTGCAACAGCCGCGGCATCAGCCGGTGAATCAGCCGCTGCCGACCAACACGGCCGCATGATTCGCCGCCACTCTGCTTCAAGGGAAACCTCATCATGGATTACGCAACCCTCAAACTGATCTGGTGGGTGCTGATCGGCGTCCTGCTGATCGGCTTCGCGCTCACCGACGGCTTCGACATGGGCGCCGCGATTCTGCTGCCGTTCATCGGCAAGACCGATGCCGAGCGGCGCATCGTCGTGAACACGGTCGGCGCGACGTGGGAAGGCAATCAGGTATGGCTCATCACGGCAGGCGGCGCGATGTTCGCCGCGTGGCCGCTGGTGTACGCGGCGTCGTTCTCCGGCTTCTACTTCGCGATGCTGCTGGTGCTGTTCGCGCTGTTCTTCCGGCCGGTCGGCTTCGACTACCGCAGCAAACGCGAGGACCCGCGCTGGCGCAACGCGTGGGACTGGGCGCTGTTCGTCGGCGGCTTCGTGCCGGCGCTGGTGTTCGGCGTCGCGTTCGGCAACCTGCTGCAAGGCGTGCCGTTTTCGTTCGACACCGACCTGCGCGTCACCTATCACGGCGGCTTCTTCGCCTTGCTCAACCCGTTCGCGGTGTTGTGCGGGCTCGTGAGCGTGTCGATGCTGGCCGCGCACGGCGCAGCCTTCGTGAAGATGAAATCGGACGGCATCGTCGCCGAACGCGCTTCGCTCGCACTGCGCATCGCGTCGCTGGCCGGCGTGGTGCTGTTCCTGATCGCGGGCGCGCTGATCGCGGTGGTGATCGGCGGCTATCAGATCGTCGACGCCGCGCCGCTCGATGCGGTCGCCAATCCGCTGATGAAGAGCGTGATCGGCGCGCCGGGTCTGTGGCTCACCAATTACGCAACCTATCCGTGGATGACGGCCGCGCCGATAGCGGGTCTCGGCGGCGGCGTGCTCGCCGCGTTGCTCGCGCGCTCGCGCTTCGAAAAGAGCGCGTTCCTGGCGACCTCGTCGACGATCATCGGCGTGATTCTGACGGCGGGCTTCTCGATGTTCCCGTTCATCATGCCCTCGTCGCTCGACGGCCGCAGCAGCCTCACCGTGTGGGATTCGACCTCGAGCCGCATGACGCTGCAGATCATGCTGGTGGCGGTGGTGGTTTTCCTGCCGCTCATCCTGATCTACACGAGCTGGGTCTATCGCGTGATGCGAGGCAAGGTAACCGCGGCGGCGCTCGAAGAAAATCATCATTCGATGTATTGACCGGCAATACGATTAACAGGAGTTTGCGATGTGGTACTTCAGTTGGATTCTCGGCATTGGCGTGGCGTTGGCGTTCGGCATCATCAACGTCATGTGGCTGGAATCGCGCCGGCCGGCGGAAGCGGGAAAACACAAAGCGCGTTGATCGAGCCATTGCCGGCGATGCCGGTTAGCGCAAGCGGGTAAACGCAAAAGCGGCACCTTGAATTGAAGGTGCCGCTTTTTTATTGTCGCGTTGTCTTGTCAGAAGAGACGCGCGGTAAGCGGCGCAGAGGCCGCTGCATCACACGACATCAAGCCGGCAAAGGCGTCGCGCCGCCGCTCGTGGGCGACAGACGCGTCGCCAGTTGCGCGGCATAGCGCTGCGCCGACTCGCCGACCACGATATGAAACGTGTCCGCCGACACCCACGCCGTATCGAGCGTGGCGAGGCGCTGACGATCCACCGCCGACGGATCGCGCACGACGATACGCAGACGCGTCGCCGCGACGGCATCCAGCGACAGCACGTTGCCCGCGCCGCCGAATACGGCGAGCCAACGCTGCGGGTCAGGATCGAGCGGACCGCCTTGAGCGCTCGCGGCGGCAGTCGCGGAAGCCGCGGCAGGCGCAACAGCGGACACAGTAACCGCCTTCGCTTCGCCGCCGCCCTGCGCGATTACCGTGCGGATCTCGTCCGCAATAATGTCCGCTTCCGGTCCGATGATCACCTGCACGTTGGTCGCGCCGCGCTTGAGCACGCCGCGCGCGCCGATCGTCTTCAGTTCGTTTTCGGAGACCTTGTCCGAGTCGACCACCGACAGACGCAGACGCGTCGTGCAGGCATCCACCACCGACAGATTCGACGCGCCGCCCAGCGCCGCGATATAACGCTGCGCGCGCGGCACGGCTGCGCCGGCTACCGGCGAAACGAAGCCGCCGGCGGCAAACGATTCGACCTGTTCATCGGCGGCAGCGGGTTCGCGGCCCGGCGTCGCCATGTTGAACTTGCGGATGAAGAAACGGAACAGCCCGTAGTACAACACCGAGTACACGAGACCGATCGGAATCGCCCACCAGCCCCTCGTCGAGAGGCCGTAGTTCAGCACGTAGTCGATCGCGCCGGCGGAAAACGTGAAGCCGAGGTGTATGCCGAGCGCCGAGCAAACAGCAAGCGCGACGCCGGTCAACAGCGCGTGGATCGCATACAGCAACGGTGCGAGGAACATGAAGCTGAACTCGATCGGCTCGGTCACGCCCGTCAGGAACGAGGTGAGCGACATCGAGAACAGCAGCCCGCCGACCACCGCGCGGCGCTCCTTCGGCGCTTCATGGAACATCGCGAGGCACGCGGCCGGCAGACCGAACATCATGACCGGGAAGAAGCCCGTCATGAACGTGCCCGCGCTCGGGTCGCCCGCGAAGAAGCGATGCAGGTCGCCCGTCACCGCGGCGCCACCCGGCGGCGTGAAGGTGCCGAACACGAACCACGTGAGCGAATTCAGAATGTGATGCAAGCCCGTGACCAGCAGCAGGCGGTTCAGCACGCCGAACACGAACGCGCCGAACGCGCCCGCGGTGGTCAGCCAGTGGCCGGCCGTGTCGATCACGGCTTGCACCGGCTGCCACACATAGCCGAACACAATCCCGAGCGCGAGACAGGCCACCCCCGTGACAATCGGCACGAAGCGTTTCCCTCCGAAGAACGCGAGGTAGTCGGGCAGCTTGATGTCCTTGTATTTGTTGTACAGCAAGCCCGCGACGATACCCGCCACGATCCCGGACAACACGCCCATGTTGAGCTTGTCGTTGATGTCCTTCATTACCGCGACTTCGATCAGATAACCGATCGCGCCCGCGAGACCCGCCACGCCGTTGTTGTCTTTCGCGAAACCGACCGCCACGCCGATCGCGAACAGCAGCGGCAGGTTGTCGAAGATCGCGCCGCCGGCGTCGGCGATCATCTTGATGTTGAACACATCGGGCTGGCCCAGGCGCAGCAGCAGGCCGGCAACCGGCAGCACCGCGATCGGCAGCATCAGCGCGCGTCCCAGGCGCTGAATCTTCAGAAACGGATTCCCATCCATTGATATCTCCAATCCTTGTCTCGTTGTGGACTGTCGTTGTCGACTGTCGTCGTTGAGTTTCGTCGCTATACGTGGTTGATCGAGCGAAGCCGGCCGCGGACTGCGTGGGTTCAGTCCAAAGGCCAGGTTTCGCGACTTGCTGCCCTTACCGCCTGGGCCGATTCGAGCGCGAGTGCATCCTGCGCGCGCTGACGGCACAGTTGATAATCGAGGTTGCGCACGCGCGCCTTGATGCCCGGCACCGACACCGGATCCACCGAAAGCTCGGTCACGCCGAGACCGACGAGCAGCGGCATCGCCAGCGGATCGCCCGCCAGTGCGCCGCATACGCCGACCCATTTGCCATGCTTGCTCGCGCCTTGCACGGTCGCCGAAATCAGGCGCAACACCGCCGGATGCAGGCCGTCGGCCTGGGCGGCGAGATCGGCCTGGCAGCGGTCCATCGCCAGCGTGTATTGCGTCAGATCGTTGGTGCCGATCGACAGAAAATCCGCGTGCCGCGCAAGCTGATCGGCAAGCAAAGCCGCCGACGGCACTTCGATCATCACGCCGACTTCGATCGGCTCGGTGCGGCCCGACTCGCGGGCGAACTCATCGATCCGTTTGCGGATGCGGATCAACTCGCCGACGTCGGTCACCATCGGCAGCAGAATCCGCACCGCGCCGAGCGGCTGCACCGCCAGCAGACCGCGCAACTGATCGTCGAGCAGATCGGGGCGCACTTGCGCGAGGCGGATGCCGCGCAGGCCGAGTGCCGGATTCGGTTCGGGCGGCAGCGTCAGGTAATCGACTTCCTTGTCCGCGCCCACGTCCAGCGTGCGGATGATCGCGGTGCGGCCGTTCAAGGCGTCGACGATGGCCTGGTAGCTTTGGCGATGCTCATCCGTGGTCGGCGCCGCCGAGCGATGGATGAACAGCAATTCGGTGCGCAGCAGGCCGACGGAATCGGCGCCGTTGTCGACGGCGGTTTTGGCGTCGTCGAGCGTGGCGATGTTCGCGGCCACTTCGATCGCACGGCCATCGGACGTCACCGCGGCCTGCTGCGAAGTGCGGCGGTTCGCTTCGCGCACGCCTGCCAGACGCGTGCGCTCCAGCCGCGCGCGTTCGACGTCGAGTTCGGTCGGCGCGAATTCGAGCCGGCCGGTGCTGGCGTCCACCACCACTTGCGTGCCCTCGGGAATCGCGTGCAGCGCGTCGCCAACGGCCACCAGTGCGGGAATGCCCGCCTGGCGCGCGAGAATCGCCGCATGCGAGGTCGCGCCGCCGCGCGCCATCACGAGCGCGGTGACACGCGAGCGATCCAGCGAAGACAAATCGGACGGCGTGAATTCCTCGGCCGCCAGCACGGCTTCGTCGGGCAGCGTGCGCGCTGC
Source organism: Paraburkholderia sp. 22099 (assembly GCF_052045835.1). Classification (NCBI taxonomy): domain Bacteria; kingdom Pseudomonadati; phylum Pseudomonadota; class Betaproteobacteria; order Burkholderiales; family Burkholderiaceae; genus Paraburkholderia; species Paraburkholderia sp. 22099. Next base: position 15,831 of record NZ_JBQEPU010000013.1, read on the forward strand.
GGCGTTCGTATAACCCAGCGCGCGCAGCACGCGCTTTTCGATGTCGCGCAGATCGGCGGCACGTTCGGCGAGCAACGCGTCCTCGATGTTCGTCAGGATGCGGATCTGCGCACGGATCGCCTCGCGCCATGCGAAACCCGCGCTCTTGCCGAGGCTGATCAGATCGCGCGCCGCGTCGAGCAGCGTCGGGTCTTCGAGCAGCACACGGTGCACCGCGAAAATGCCCGCTTCGCCATGCGCGCCGCGTCGTGAGGCGTCGCGCACGGTGGTGCCGAGATCGGCATCGACGGTGGCAATCGCCTTGTCCAGCAGACGGCTCTCCGCGGCGGACGTGCCGGTCGCCGTCTCCGGCGGATCGATGTCCGCATCGTCCCAGCGCACCAGCTTGCCGACCGCGACGCCCGGCGCCGCGCACACGCCCGCGAGCGTATTCGGCGCAAGCACTTCGTCCGCCGCGCGCGCCACCGCTTGCGGCGGCGGCGAGCTGGCGCGCGCCGGTTTTTCCTCCACGTCGCCGTGCGCTTCGCGCGTCAATTCGCGGGCGATTGCATCGACCGCGGCCAGGGCTTGCGGACCGACGCCCAGCAACTCGACCGTCGCGCCTTCACCCGCGCCCAGCCCAAGCAGGCCGACCACGCTTTCGATCGACGCCTTGCGCCCCTCGTAACGCACCTCGACGCGCGCGTCGAAACCGCGCGCCGCTTCACGGGCACGCGCGGCGGGCCGCGCATGCAGGCCGCCGGCGTGGGCCAGCGTGACCTGCTGACGCGCTTCCTCGGTGACGTTCGTCGCACTTGCCTCGCGCGACGCATGGGCCGCCGCGCCGCCGCGTGCGCGCAGCACCAGCAGCGGCGTTTCGCCGGCTTTCAGCATGCCGCCTTGCACACGCTCGACGATCTCGAACGCGTCGGAATTGGCAATCGCGATCACCGACACAAGGCTCGGCGCATTCAGCGCGATCTGGTCCTGATCGAACTCGATCAGGACGTCGCCGGTGCGCACATGTGCGCCTTGCTCGACCATCGGCGTAAAGCCCTTGCCGCTCAGCTCGACCGTGTCGATACCGATGTGCAGCAGAATTTCCGCGCCTTCCGCGGTGGCCAGCGTCAACGCGTGACCGGTGCGCGCAAGGTGGGTGACGATGCCGTCGCACGGCGCGACGAGTCGGCCCTCGAGCGGATCGACACCGATGCCGTCGCCAAACATGCCGCCCGAAAACACAGGGTCGGGCACGTTCGCGAGCGGCACGACCGGACCGGTCATCGGCGCGAGCAAAACAATATGGCCTTCAGAATGGCTCTTCAAGCGGGACTCCTCGACACGTCGCATCTGATTTTCTCGTCAGTGAGTTTCGGTGACTTTGTTGAGATGGCGCGGCGCGTCAGGATTGCGCCCGCGCGCGGCGGCAAGGCCGGCGGCCATCACATAAAAGGAAAGGATCGCGGCGATCGGATCGAGCGCCGCATGCGCGGTGGCGGCGAGCGGCAAGCTCGCTTCCGGCACGTCGGCCGGCGCCGCGAGCAGCACGCGCGCGCCGCGCGCCTGCATGTCGCGCGCGAGTTGCAGAAGGCCGGCCTGTTCGGGTCCACGCGGTGCGAACACCAGCAGCGGGTAATCGCGGTCGATCAGTTCCATCGGACCGTGGCGCACTTCCGCGCTCGAAAACGCTTCGGCCTGAATGCCGGAGGTTTCCTTCAACTTCAGCGCGGCTTCCTGCGCGATCGCGAGACCGAGACCCCGGCCGATCACGATCATGCGCTCGATGCCGCGCAATTCGTCCACGGCTTTCGACCAGTCGAGCTTGCCGGCCGCTTGCAGCGCATCGGGCAGCGTGTTCAACGCGCCGAGCAGCGCCGCGTCTTTCTGCCAATGCGCGACCAGTTGCGCGGAAATCGACAGCATCGCGATGTAGCTCTTGGTGGCCGCGACGCTCAATTCCGGGCCGGCCAGCAGAGGCAAGTGGAATTCGCACGCGTCGGCCAGCGGCGAACCCGGCGCGTTCACCGCGGCCACCGTCAACGCGCCGGCGCGGCGCAATGCTTGCATGGTGCCGATCAGATCGGGGCTCTTGCCCGATTGCGAGAACGCGAGCGCAAGCTGGTCGCGCACCTGTAGCGGCGCCTGTTGCAACGTGGCGACCGACATCGGCAGCGAGGCGACCGGCACGCCGAGGCGGCTCATCGTCAGGCTGGCGAAGTAGCTCGCGGCATGATCCGAGCTGCCGCGTGCGACCGTCAGCGCGACATGGCGCGGCTGCTGCGCGAGCTTCGCCGCCAACACCGCCACGCGCGCGGTGTCCGTGAGTTGCGCGGCGACCGTTTCAGCGGACGCCAGCGCCTCTTTAAGCATATTCGACAATTGCTTCTCCTTCGACGTAAGTCGCGGTCAACGCCAGTTCACGATCGAACACGACCAGGTCGGCCCACGCGCCGCGCACGATGCGGCCGCGGTCTTCGATGCCGAGATAGTCGGCGGCGTAGCGCGACAAACGGTTTGATACATCGGCGATCGGCAAGCCGATCGAGACGAGATTGCGCAGCGCCTGATCCATCGTCAGCGTGCTGCCGGCGAGCGTGCCGTCGGCGAGACGCACGCCGCCGAGGCACTTCGTTACGTGCTGGCTGCCGAGGCGGTATTCGCCGTCGGGCATGCCGGTGGCCGAGGTGCTGTCCGTCACCACGTAGAGACGCGGAATCGCGCGCAACGCGGCGCGGATCGCGCCCGGATGAACGTGCAGCAAGTCGGGAATGATTTCGGCGAATTCGGCGTGCGCGAGCGCCGCGCCGACGATGCCGGGATTGCGGTGATGCAGCGGCGACATGGCGTTGAACAGATGCGTGAAGCCGCACGCGCCGTGCTTGAGCGCGGCGACGGCGTCGTCGTAGGTGCCGAGCGAATGGCCGAGCTGCACGCGCACGCCGCGCGCCGCCATCTCCGAGATGATTTCCATGTGGCCGGCGATCTCCGGCGCCAGCGTCACGACGCGAATCGGCGCGATCGACAGATACTTCAGCACCTCGTCCATCACCGCCGAAACGGCGGCGTCGGGCTGCGCGCCGAGCTTGCCGGGGTTGATGTACGGCCCCTCCAGATGCACGCCGAGCACCCGCGAGCCACCCGGCGTGCGTATCTTTGCGTTGTGGCCCAAGCCCGCGACGACGCTCATCAGTTCGTCGCGCGGCGCGGTCATCGTGGTGGCGAGCAGGCTCGTCGTGCCATGGCGCGCATGCGTGCGCGCGATCGTTTCGATCGCGTCGCCGGCTTCCATCACGTCGGCGCCGCCGCCGCCATGCACGTGCAGATCGATGAAGCCGGGCAGGATGTAGGGCGCGTCGTTTGTCGACGGATCGACACGCTCGCCCGTCAGCGCCGTGATGCGGCCGTTTTCGTATTCGAGCGTGCCGTGAATCCACCCATCGGTGGTGAGTATGTTTCCGGTCAGCATGAGTCTCTCTGGTGAGGCGCGATACAGGTGCGACTGAATGGCGTTCGCCTGCGTTGTCGACGGCGGCAGGCCGCCATGCGTCAAAGCGACTTTTCAGGTGCGCAATTCAGCGACGAAATCGTAGTAATCGTCGCGGCAATAGGTGTCGGTCAGTTCGATCGCGCGCTGGTCCGCGCTATATCCGACACGCGTAATGACCAGCAGCGCCGAGCGCGGTTCGATGTCCATTAACGATGCGATCTCGCTCGATGCGTTGACCGCGCGAAAGTGCTGCAAGGCGCGCACGACGGCAGCGCCCCGTTGTTCCAGATAGCTGTAAAGCGACACGCCGATCGCGTGCGGGTCGGGCACGACAGCGGCCGGCAGCGCAGAATGCTCGACCGCCATGACGATGCCGTCCGCGCGCCGCAGCCGCCGCAAGCTCGCCACGGCGGCGCCCGGCGAGAGCCCGAGGTGCACCAGTTCGTCGCGATTGGCGGCGCGGATATCGCGCTCGAGCCACACCGAATCCGGGCGGAAACCGCGCTGCTGCATCTTCTTCGTGAAGCCGGTGAGCCGCGACAGCGGATCTTCGACGCGCGGCGTGATGAAGCTGCCCGCGCCCCGCGCGCGCCGGATCAAACCCTGCTCGACCAGCAACTCGATCGCCTTGCGCGCGGTGATGCGCGACACGCCGATCGCGTCGGAGAGGGTGCGCTCCGACGGCAGCGCCTCGCCCGCCGACCACACGCCGCAATGAATCGCCGTCGCAAGATTGCGCGCCAGCTGCAAATAGAGCGGCGTGACGTTGCGGGCGTCAGGCATGAGTGCGGACCAGCGAGTTTCCATGGGGCTCCGGCGGTGTGCGTGGAAGAGTCCGGCCTACGAAAAAGAGAGCCCATTATATAACCAACATAATACCAGTCAATCGACTGGTTCCATGCTGCCACGGCCTGTGTCAAAGCCTTGCCGGATAAGCGTCAGCCGGGCATTACAGCGCCTTTGACGATGCTTTTCCGGCACCAGGATTTACCCGCACGCGGGAGGTGAAACCCGAAAAACGCGATCCATACTGGGCTCCTACAAGCCGGGCGAGATGACCATGATCCATACCTTTTTGATACCACTTGCCGCGCCGCCGCCCAAGCGGCTTTTTTAATGGAATGCCTTCAAATATAGTGTTGTGTACCCAGCCCATAAAAAATCCCCCCGGGAGCAGCATTGACAGATTCCGAGGCGCTGCGACGCGCTCAGGCCGTCCGCCATTTCAACCGCTTCTATACCCAGCACATCGGCGCATTGCATGAGCATCTGGCAAGAAGCGCCTTCTCGCTTACGGAAGTGCGAGTCCTGCACGAACTCTCCCGCGGACATGCGCAGACAGCGTCGGCGCTCGGCCGCGCGCTCGGGCTCGACAGCGGTTATCTGAGCCGTCTGCTGACCAGCTTCGAGCGACGCAATCTGATCACGCGGCGCCCGTCCGACTCGGATGCGCGGCAGTCGCTGATCGCGCTCACCGACAACGGCCAAGCGGCTTACGCGCCGCTCGATGCGGCGGCGATCGAAGAAGTGTCCGGGGTACTGGGCGGCCTCGCGCCGCGCGCCCAGCAAGATCTCATCGCTGCGATGAAGCTGATCGAGCGGCTGCTCCGCGGCAAGCAACTCGCTGGACCGGTCGAGCTTCGGCAGCCGCGCGTCGGCGAATGCGGCTGGCTCGTGCATCGGCAAGCGCAATGGTTCGCCGCGCAATACGGCTGGGACCAATCGTTCGAAGGACTGCTCGCACGCGTCGTCGCCGATTACACGCAACGCAACGATCCGGTGCGCGAGATGTGCTGGGTCGCCGATCAGGAAGGCATCGTGGTCGGCTCGGTGTGCATCGTCGGCGTCTCAACGACGGTGGCGGGCGTGCGGCTGTTGTGGGTGGAACCGGACGCGCGGCGTCTCGGCATCGGCACGCAGTTGCTCAGCGAATGCCTGCGCTTCGCCGGGCGCGCGGGTTACACGAAGCTCACGCTGACCACCGCGAGCACGCTTGCGGACCCGCGCCGGCTATGCGAGCGCGCCGGCTTCACGCTCGCGGGCACGGCGGCGGAGCGGCGCTTCGGGAAGGATCTGACGGTTGAGAGGTGGGAGCGCGAGTTGTAGGCGCGGGGCGGGGCTGGCCCGCATGCGAGTGAAGGAGCTGCCGGTTCCCCTTTCACTCGCACTCGCTTGAACGCAGCCGCTTAGAACGACGGCACCACCGAACCCTTGAACTGCGTCTTGATGAACTGGCGCACGTCTTCCGACTGGTAAGCCGCGACCAGCTTCTTGACCCACGGCTTGTCCTTGTCCTGTGCGCGCACGGCGATCAGATTCGCATACGGGCTGTGAATGTCCTCGAGCGCGATGGCGTCCCTGGTCGGCTGCAATCCGGCGGCCAGCGCGAAGTTGGTGTTGATCGCGGCGGCGTCGACGTCCGACAGCGAGCGCGGCAGTTGCGCGGCGTCGAGTTCGACGAGCTTGATCTTCTTCGGATTGTCGGCGACGTCGAGCGCGGTCGCGTTATTGCCGTTCGCGCCCGCGCCGGCCTTGAGCTTGATCACGCCTTGCGCCTGCAACAACAGCAGCGCGCGGTTCTCGTTCGACGGATCGTTCGGCACCGCGACCTTCGCGCCTTGCGGCAGATCCTTCAGCGACTTCAGCTTCTTCGAGTAGATGCCGAGCGGCGAGATATACGTCAGGCCGACGTTGACGATCTTGTAGCCGCGCTGCTTGATCTGGCTATCGAGGTAGGGCTGGTGCTGGAAACTGTTCGCGTCGAGGTCGCCCGCGTCGAGCGCGGCGTTCGGCTGCACGTAATCGTTGAATTCGACGACCTTCACGTTCAGCCCTTCGCGCTTCGCCACCTTCGTGACGACTTCCCAGATTTGCGCATCCGAGCCGCCGATGGTGCCGACCTTGATGGCTTTGTCGTCGGCGTGCGCGCCGAAGCTGGTGACGATCGCCGCGCCGGCGACGACTGCCGAGAGGGCCTTGAGTATGTTTCTGCGCTGCATGTAGTTCTCGCTTTTTCTGATCGATGTCAGATTCGGGTGGAAGCGGGCGGCGTTGCTCAGCGATGCTTCGCGTTGCTCTGCGTGATTGATTACAGCGCCGCCAACTGGACCGTAAATGCTCTCATAGGCCCGGCGAGATGGGAAATATCACGATCGCATATAGGTATGCGCGTTTACGCGCAAGACAGGAACGTGCGCGGCTTTGCTTGCGGGCGACGGCGCGACAAGCGGTCGAGCCTCCGTGGCCGGCTACGGGCCTGGTGAGCGCACGAGAGGTTCGCGCGCTCACATGCCTGCAATGCGGCGAGGCTGGCTAGAACGCGGTCCAGTCGTCGTCCGAAGCGACCGGCTTCGCGTCCGCGGCGACCGGGCGCGTCGGCGCCGGCTTTGTGCTTGCAGCGGGCGTGGCCGATGCGACAGGCGCGGAAAGCTTCAGCGCAACCGACTGCGGCTCGGCACGCGCGGCCGACTGCGGCTCGGCACGCGCGGCCGACTGCATCCGCCCCGTTGCGCCCGCTTCGCGCTTCGGGCCCGCCTGCACCACCGCCGTCACTCTGCGCGCTGCCACGGCAGCCGGGCGCTCGGCCGCGGCATCCGCGCCGTTCACGCGAAATGCACTCACGGTGTCGCGCAGACGCCTCGCCTGATCCTGCAACGAAGCCGCCGCGGCTGCGGCCTGCTCGACCAGCGCCGCATTCTGCTGCGTCACTTCGTCCATTTGCGTGACGGCGCGGCCGACCTGCGAAATGCCGCCGCTCTGTTCCTCGGACGCCGCCGCGATCTCGCCCATGATGTCGGTCACACGTTGCACCGCTTGCAGGATTTCGCCCATCGTCGCGCCGGCTTGCTGCACGAGCGTCGAACCGTTGTGCACGCGTTCGACCGACGCGCCGATCAACTGCTTGATCTCCTTGGCCGCCGTTCCCGAGCGCTGCGCGAGGCTGCGCACCTCGCCCGCGACGACCGCGAAGCCGCGGCCTTGCTCGCCCGCGCGCGCGGCTTCCACCGCCGCGTTCAACGCCAGAATGTTGGTCTGAAAAGCAATGCCCTCGATCACGCCGATGATGTCGGCGATCTGCCGCGAGCTCTCGTTGATCTCGCCCATCGTGTCGATGACGCGGCTCACCACGTCGTTGCCGCGCGTCGCGATCTCGGACGCGTTATGCGCGAGGCCGCTCGCCTGGCGCGCGTTGTCGGCGTTCTGCTTGACCGTCGCGGTCAACTCTTCCATGCTCGCGGCGGTTTCCTGCAGCGAGGCCGCCTGCTGCTCGGTGCGCTGGGACAGATCGCCGTTGCCGGCTGCAATCTGCTGCGTCGCGGACGCGATCGATTCCGCCGAACCGCGAATTTCGCCGATGGTCCGCTGCAATCGGCTCTGCATTTCATGCATCGCGGCCATCATGCTGGTCTTGTCATGCGGACGAACCGCGACGGCTTGCGTCAGATCGCCCTGCGCGATATTCGCCGCGAGCCGCGCCGCCTGTTCCGGTTCGCCGCCGAGACTGGCGCGCACGTTGCGGATGATGAGCACCATCCCCAGCGAGATGAGCGCGCCGATCACCAGCACGACGGCGAGGTGTCCCAGCAGCGTCTGATAGTAGACGGTGTCGATGTCCTTGATGAACACGCCGCTCGTGATGTTCCAGTCCCACGGCGCGAAACGCACCACATAGCTGACTTTCGGCACCGCCGTTTCACTGTGCGGCAGACGTCCGCGATATTGCGCGAAGCCGCGGCCGCTGGCCTTGGCGGCATCGACGATCGCCACGTACAACAACTTGCCGTCCGGGTCCTTGAAGTCGCCCACCGGCTTGCCGGTCATTTGCGGCAGCGTCGGATGCATCAGCACGACCGGCTTCGAATCCATCACGAACAGATAGCCGGACTCGCCGTAGCGCATCGTCGCAAGGCGGGCGAGCGCCTCGCGCTGGGCATCGGCCTCGCTCATCTTGCCGTTCTGCGAAAGCGCGTAGTAGCCGTTCACGACGCCCTGCGCCGCTTCGACGAGGTTCGCCATGCCCGCCTTGCGCTCGGCCAGCATCGTGCCGCGCGTTTCGATCGCGCTCCACAAGCCGACGCCGAGCAGCCCCAGCCATACGAGCGCGAGCGACAGCCATAGTTTGCGATTCAAACTCATCCTGCTCATTGAGGTCTCTCTCGTGTGATTTCGTTTTGAGTGCCGCGCACGCCAATACCGGCGGCAAACGATTGCCACGGTTATATCGGCATGGCGGACGCTCAACTTGAGAAAACCGTAAGGGGCCCGATGGCTGGCAGAAAGGCCGCGAGGCGAGTCGGCCGTACGCAAGAAACCCGCGGCTGACCGATAATCGAGGGCCAGGTGGCCGCGAATCCGAGCGGTCCATTCGATTCATTCAATTGCCTGCGAGAACACTTATGTACGTCATCGATCTCATCTACACCGCACCGCTCGAACGTATCGACGACGCGCTCGAAGCGCACCGCGCGTTTCTGACGAAGCACTTCGATGCAGGCGTATTCGTGGCCGCCGGGCCGAAGATGCCGCGCGACGGCGGCATCATTCTGGCGGTGCGCATCGAGCGCGATAAGCTGGACGAGATTCTCGCGAGCGACCCGTTCGCGCAGCAACATCTCGCGCGTTATGAAGTGACGGAGTTCAAGACGACGCGCCTCGCGGCGGGGTTGAATTTGCCGGTTCCGGCTTGAAAACGGCAGCGAAGAAGGGATTTGAGAACGGGGCGCGCGGCTGATAGGCGCGCCCCATGTATCGAAGCGTCAGTCGAGCAGCAGCTTGATGTCGTGCACCCAGGGCGCCGCGCCCTGGCCGTCGCGCGCGAACAGACGCAGTTTGCCGTTCGTGTCAAGTACATAGCTCGCCGCCGTGTGATCCATCGTGTAGCTGTCCGGCGTCTTGCCCGGCACTTTCGCATAGTAGATGCGGAAGTCTTTCGTGACCTTGGTGAGTTGCGCCTGATCGGCCGGACGCAAGCCGACGAACGTCGGGTTGAACGCCGGCACATATTGCGCGAGCAAGGCGGGTGTGTCGCGCTCGGGATCGACGGTGACGAAAAGCACCTGTACGCGCTTCGCGTCTTCCGGGCCGAGTTGCTGTAGCGCTTGCGAGAGTTCGGCCATCGTCGTCGGGCAGACATCCGGGCAATGCGTGTAGCCGAAGAACAGCACCACGACCTTGCCTTTGTAATCCGCCATTGTGCGGATCTTGCCGGACGTGTCGGGCAGCGCGAAGTCGCTCCCGAATTGAGTATTGCCGGTGATGTCGAGATTCTGGAACGCCGGCGGCTGCTTGCCGCAGCTTGCCAGCAGCGCGGCGCCGCCAAGCGCGCAAGCGATCGCGGCGGTCCGCACGGCAGCACGCGCCGTGCGCGCGAAGCGGTTTTTGAGCATGGGATTAAACGCCGATCAGGACGCGTGCGTAATGGTCGATCAGCAGCGCGGCGAACAGCAGCGACAGATAGACGATCGAATAACGGAAGGTTCTACGCGCCAGATCGTCCGAATACTCCCGATAGATCTTCCACGCATACGCGAGGAACACGGCGCCGAGCAGCGCCGCCGCCGCGAGGTACACCACGCCGCTCATGCCGGAGATGAACGGCATCATCGTGACCGCGAACAGGATCACCGTGTAGAGCAGGATATGCAGACGCGTGTACTTCTCGCCGTGCGTGTTCGGCAACATCGGCAAGCCGGCGTTTTCGTAGTCTTTGCGGCGATAGAGCGCGAGCGCCCAGAAATGCGGCGGCGTCCACACGAAGATGATCAGCACGAGAATCCATGCGTCCCCAGGCACGTGGCCGGTGACCGCGGCCCAGCCGAGCGCCGGCGGCATTGCGCCCGAGGCGCCGCCGATCACGATGTTCTGGGGCGTGGCGGGCTTGAGCAGCAGCGTATAGATGACCGCATAGCCGACGAAGGTGGCCAGCGTCAGCCACATGGTCAGCGCATTGGCGAACGTGTAAAGCGTCCACATGCCGAGGCCGCCGAGCACGGCCGAAAACGACAGGATCTGCGTGGTGGTGATTTCGCCGCGCGCGGACGGCCGCCATGAGGTGCGGCGCATCTTCGCGTCGATTTTCTGTTCGACGAGGCAATTGATGGCGAACGCCGCGCCGGCCAGCAGCCAGATGCCGACGGTGCCGCCGATCAGCACGGTCCACGGCACCATGCCGGGCGTCGACAGAAACATGCCGATGACCGCGCAGAACACCGCAAGCTGCGTGACGCGCGGCTTGGTCAGGGCGATGTACTGGGAGACCCGGCTGCCGGGCGTTTGGGAGAGAGTTGTGCTGTCCATGTGGGTCACGCTGGCGCGGCATCGCGCGCGGGCAACGCGGCGCGGCCGGGACGGCTAGAAGCGATTCGAAAGTTTAGCATAACGAGTAGCAGCAGCAGGATCGCCGCGCCGCCGTTATGGGCAACCGCAACGGGAAGCGGCCATTGCAAAACGATGTTCGACAGGCCGGTGATGAACTGGATCAGCACGACCAGCAGCACGCCGTCCGCCGGACGGCGCAGCGACTCGAAGCGGCGCAGTTTCAGCGCGAACCACACCAGATAGGCGACCACCACGATCGCGAACGTGCGGTGCGTCCAGTGAATCGCGACCAGCGCATCCTGCGTGATCATGTCGCCGTCGCGGGTCATCCCGAGTGCGCGCCACAGGTGGAAGCCGTGCTCGAAGCCCATTGACGGGACCCATTGGCCGTTGCAGGTCGGGAAGTCCGTGCAGGCGAGCACGGCGTAGTTCGTGCTGACCCATCCGCCCAACGCGATCTGTACGATCAGCAGCGCGAGGCCGGCGATGGCCGCCGCGCGCCAGCGCGCGGCTTCGGGTTCGTAAGCGGGCAACGGCGTCTGCCGGGCGGCCAGCCAGCCGAGCGTGCCGAGCAGCGCGAGACCGAGCAGCAAGTGAATCGTCACGATCACCGGTTGCAGTTTCATCGTCACGGTCCATGCGCCGAATGCGCCCTGTACCAGAATCAGCAGCAACAACGAGGTCGGCCACCACGGCGACACATGCAGCGGGCGGCGCTTGATGCGCGCCGTCCACGCAATCACCGTCTGCGCGATGATCAGCACGCCGATCGCCATGGCGAAGTAGCGGTGGATCATTTCAATCCATGCCTTCGTCATGCTGACTGGGCCGGTGGGCATCGCCTGATGCGCGGCAGTGATCGCCGCATGCGCGATGAACGGCGACGACGTGCCGTAGCAGCCCGGCCAGTCGGGACAGCCGAGGCCGGAATCGGTGAGGCGCGTGAAGCCGCCGAACATCACCAGGTCGAGCGTCAGGAAAGTGGTGAGCCAGACCAGCTTGCGGAATTTGTTGTCGTCGGCCTTGACCCACACGTAGGACAGCGGCAACAGCGCGATACACAAGCCGATCAAGGCCAGTTGCAGGACGAACATCTTCTCTCTTACCCTGGTTGCGGCGTCAGCCGATGCTCGACCATTTGAGCAGCTTGGTCACGTCGCCCTTGATCTTGCTGGGGTTCGGATCTTTCGGGAAACGCATCATCAGATTGCCGTTCGGATCGACCATGTAGAGGTGATCGGTGAGTTGGGTGCCGGTATCGGCCGGCAGCCACGCGGCCACTTGCGCCGGGTCGGCGACCAGCATGTTGGTATCGGGATACGCTTTTTGTATCACGTCCGCCACGTTGCCTGCGTCGGTGCGCAGCCATACTTCGACGACACGCTCGCGCTCCGGTCCCTGCGCCGCGCGGATTTGCCGCATGAAGTAGAGCTTGGTGACGCAGGCTTTGTCGCACGCGCTGTTGTCGACCGAAATCAGCAGCCAGCGGCCGCGCAGCGAAGCGAACTTGAGCGGCTTGCCGTCCTCGCCCGTGACCATGAGCGAGTCGGGGATCGGCCGCTGCGGTTCGACCAGCTTGCCGTAACTCGTGCTGCCGCCGGTCGGCTTGATCACGTAGTACGTGACATACGACACGACGATCGGCGCCGCGCAGACGATCGCCAGCAACAACAGGATCCAGCGGCCACGCTCCCATGAGCCCTTGCCGTTGGGTTGGCCGGGCATCGCTTGCCTCGGAGCTTCGGATTTGCCGGCTTGCGGCGAACGGGGAGATTGCGTCGACACTACAGAACCTCTTTCAATGATTGCGCGGTCGCCGGCCCGTGCGTGGCCGACGAAACCGCATGCGCTGCGTTACACGCCCGGCGCGTGCTCTTTTTTTGCCGCGCGGCGCGCGGCGTACACGCCGAAGACGAGCGCCGCAGCCGCCATGCCCCACCACTGGAACATATAGCCGTAATTGCGCTCGACGCCGCTCGTCGGCGCAGGCCAATCGCGCACCAGTTTGTCGCCGTCGTCGTTCAATTGCTGGATCACGAACGATTGCAACGGCAGGCCGGTTTCCGCAGCGTAAGCGGCAATATCCAGATTCTGCCGGATCAACTGATGCGCGGCAGAACCGCCCTGCCCCAACTCGAAAGCGCGCGAAGCATCGGCGCGCGCGATACCCTCGATTTCGATCTCGCCTTGCGGCGTGGCATACGGCGCGATGGTCTCGCGATTGCTCATGTTGCGCGGCAACCAGCCGCGATTGACCAGCACATAACCACCGTCGGCCAGTTTAAAAGGCATCACGACGTAAAAGCCAGGCTGATCGTTATACGGACGATTATCGAGGTACACGACCTTGTCCGCGACGAAACTGCCGCGCGCCTTCACGCGATGGAATTCGATGTCCTTCAATTCGACCGCCTGGCTGCTCACCGGCTGCGCCGGCGCATGCTCGAACTGCGTGATGTGCGCTTCGAGCGCTTCCTTTTGATGCGCGCGCTCGCGCTGCCAGAAACCGAGCCGCACCGTCACCACGATCACCAGCAGAATCAGCAGTGCGGGAATGAGGCGAATTTTCATCGAACGCGCTCCGGCATCGCGCGCCGCACCACCGGGAAGGTACGGCAGACGCTAGCGCGCGGTGAGATAATGATCGTCTCGCCTATGCGCTTTCCGCTTTCAGTTGGTTCCATGCACATTCTCGTTCCCGTCGCCTTCGTCCTGATCATCGCCAGCATGGTGTCGGCGCTGTACTTCATGATGCATGACAAGGGCAAAACCAAGCGGATGGTCTGGTCGCTCGCCACGCGGGTGGGCCTGTCGATCTCGCTGTTCCTGTTCATCCTGTTCGCACACTGGATGGGCTGGATTCAGTCGACCGGTATTCCTTACGGGCGTTGAGCCCGGCGGAAAGTCCCCCACTCCGCTAAACAAAACGCCGCCCTGACAGGGTCGAGGGCGGCGCTGATCCGTTCCTTATGCGCCGCGTCCTTCACAGACGTTGCGCGACCGGCTTCTCATGCGATTCCGGCGAACCGGCGGACGCAAGCCGGACTGCGTTACAGCCAATACACCACGACGTACAGCCCCAGCCACACCACGTCGACAAAGTGCCAGTACCAGGCGGCGCCTTCGAACGCGAAGTGATGCTCCGCCGTGAAGTGGCCGCGAATCATGCGCGCCAGCACCACCGCCAGCATCGTGCCGCCGAGGAACACGTGGAAACCGTGGAAGCCCGTCAGCAGGAAGAACGTCGAACCGTACACGCCCGAGGCCAGCGTCAGGTTCAGTTCGTGGTAAGCGTGAAAATACTCGTAGCCCTGAAAGAACAGAAAGACGACGCCGAGCACGAGCGTAGCCGCCAGCCAGATCATCGCCTTCTTGCGATGATCTTCGCGCAGCGCGTGGTGCGAAACGGTCAGCGTGGCGCCCGAGGACAGCAGCAGCGCCGTGTTGATGGTCGGGATCGGCCACGGCTGCATCGACTTGAAGGTCGAGACCAGCGCTGCCGGACCATTGTTCGGCCACACCGCGGAGAAGTCCGGCCAGATCAGCTTGTAATCGAGGCTGCCGAGTTGATGCAGCGCGATTTCGCGCGCGTAGAACAGCGCGCCGAAGAACGCGCCGAAGAACATCACTTCGGAGAAGATGAACCAGCTCATGCTCCAGCGGTACGACTTGTCGACATTCTTGCCGTACATGCCGCCCTCCGACTCGGCGATCGCGTCGCCGAACCAGTGCCACAAGGTAAAGAGCAGCCACAACAAACCGACGACAACGCCAATCGGCGCCCAGTCATGCGCGTTGATCCAGGCCGCCAGCGATCCGAGCATGACCAGCAACCCAACCGCGGCGCTAATCGGATGCCGCGACGGATGCGGTACGAAATAGTACGGGCTCTCGTTTTGACCGCTCATTCTTGATTCTCCACTTCAGTCCAGTTGTTCCGGAATCTCCGGCTGTATCTTCGGCGGCGCGTCGATACCGCACCGCTTCACTCTAATTCGTGGGCTTTGCTTCGCCCTGTATCCTGCACGCGCCTACCGCTTCAACCCACCACGGTCCGCACGACCAGGATCAGCACGCCGATGAAAACGGCCGCGCAGATCAACGCCGCCGCAATCACATGCAGCGGGTTCAACTGCGTGGCGTCCGCTTCCAGATCGCGGCGCTTGCGCACGCCGAAAAACGACCAGAGCACGGCTCGCATCGACTGGCCAAAACTGCTCTTGCGCGGACTGCCGCCGTTATTGCTCATCTCGTCTTCCTTCGCCAGCGGCTCATGCCGTCAAGCGGGGTTGGCGGCGGTTGCCGCCGTATTGGCCGGGAGCGCCGCGCTTCCGGTCTTCGCCGCGGCCGGCGTGCTCAATTCAAAGAATGTGTACGACAACGTGATCGTTTTCACATCCTTCGGCAACTTCGGATCGACCACGAACACCACCGGCATCCGCTTGGTCTGATTCGCGGTCAACGTCTGCTGCGTAAAGCAAAAACACTCGATCTTCCTGAAGTACTCGGTGGCCTGTTTCGGCGCGTAGCTCGGAATGGCTTGCGCCTGAATCGTGCGCGCCTGCTCGTTGCTGACCTCGTACATCACCGTCGTCACTTCGCCCGGGTGCACGTCGAGGCTGCGCTGTTCCGGCTTGAAACCCAACGGGCCGCGCGCGTTCGCGTCGAATTCGATCGAAATCGTGCGGCTCATGTCGACCTGCGTATTCTTCGCCTCGCGCGCCGTGGCATCACGCTGCACGAGGTTGTTGATGCCGGTGATCTCGCAGATCGCGCGGTACATCGGCACCAGCGCAAAACCGAAACCGAACATCATCAACGCGACCACGAACAGCTTGATCAGCATCGAACGGTTAAAAGAGCGGTCGGCCTGAGCCGGCGGTTGCGTCGACATCTCAATCCTCAACAAACCTGCAAACGGACTTCAACCGCCGCGTCAGGAGAACCACGCCTGATTGATGATGACGCTCGCAAAAAATATCGCTGCGATGGCGAACATCACAAGTCCAATCCGCCTGTTGCTTGCGCGAATCTGTTCCGGCGTACGTCTTTCCTGTGGATTGCGCGTCATGCTCAAGCTTCTGAATACCTTTGTGACACGGCGGAAACCGCCGCTACGGCTGCCGGCTCGGAGGGCGACGCGCTATCCGCGCCGCCGCCGAAACCGGCTATCGCGCTGGCTGACGATTACTCGACCGTCGGCGGGTTTTCGAACGTGTGGAACGGAGCCGGACTCGGCACGGTCCACTCGAGGCCCGTTGCGCCGTCCCACGGCTTGTCGCCGGCCTTTTCATGGTCGCCGCCGCCACGGTAGGCCGGCAATGCAACCGCGAACAGGAAGTACACCTGCGCCAGACCAAAACCGAAAGCGCCGATCGAGATGACCTGGTTCCAGTCGGTGAACTGGGCCGGATAGTCGGCGTAGCGACGCGGCATGCCTGCGAGACCGACGAAGTGCATCGGCAGGAAGGCGAGGTTGAAGAAGAACATCGACGCCCAGAAGTGGATCTTGCCGCGCGTTTCGTTGTACATCCAGCCGGTCCACTTCGGCGCCCAGTAGTACCAGCCGGAGAAGAGCGCGAAGAGCGACCCCGCCACCAGCACGTAGTGGAAGTGCGCCACCACGAAGTAGGTGCCGTGATACTGAATGTCGAGCGGCGCCATCGCGAGCATCAGGCCCGACAGACCGCCGAACGTGAACACCAGCAGGAAGCCGACCGCGAACAGCATAGGCGTTTCGAAGCTCAGCGAACCGCGCCACATCGTCGCGACCCAGTTGAACACCTTCACGCCTGTCGGCACCGCGATCAGCATCGTGGCGTACATGAAGAACAGTTGGCCCGTCACCGGCATGCCGGTTGCGAACATGTGGTGCGCCCAGACCATGAACGACAGAATCGCGATCGACGAGGTTGCGTACACCATCGAGCTATAGCCGAACAGCGGCTTGCGCGAGAACGCCGGAATCACCTGCGACACGATTCCGAACGCCGGCAAGATCATGATGTACACCTCGGGGTGCCCGAAGAACCAGAAGATATGCTGGTACATGACCGGGTCGCCGCCGCCGGCCGCGTTGAAGAACGACGTGCCGAAGTGACGGTCGAACAGCACCATGGTGATCGCGCCTGCGAGAACCGGCATCACGGCAATCAGCAGGTATGCGGTGATCAGC
Organism: Paraburkholderia sp. 22099; assembly: GCF_052045835.1. Lineage (NCBI taxonomy): Bacteria > Pseudomonadati > Pseudomonadota > Betaproteobacteria > Burkholderiales > Burkholderiaceae > Paraburkholderia > Paraburkholderia sp. 22099. The sequence continues at coordinate 32,789 of NZ_JBQEPU010000013.1, forward strand.
CATGTCCAGACGAACATCGGCATTTTCATCAGCGTGAGGCCGGGCGCGCGCATGTTCAGGATCGTCACGACGATGTTGATCCCGCCCATGATCGACGAAGCGCCCATCAGGTGGACCGCGAAAATCGCGAAGTCCATGCCGGGGCCCATCTGCGTGGACAACGGCGCATAGAGCGTCCAGCCGGCGGCGGTCGCGCCGCCCGGCGAGAAGAATGAACCGACCAGCAGGACAGCCGCCACCGGCAGCAGCCAGAAGCTGAAGTTGTTCATCCGCGCGAAAGCCATGTCCGATGCGCCGATCTGCAGCGGCACCATCCAGTTCGCGAAGCCGACGAACGCCGGCATGATCGCGCCGAACACCATGATCAGGCCGTGCATGGTGGTCAACTGGTTGAAGAACTCGGGGCGCATGATCTGCAAACCCGGCTCGAACAGTTCGGCACGGATCATCAGCGCCATCACGCCCCCGGAGAGGAACATGACGAACGAGAAGATCAGGTACAGCGTACCGATGTCCTTGTGATTGGTTGCGAACAGCCAACGGCGCCAGCCATGCGGCGTTTCGTGGGCATGGTCGCCGTGCACGTGCTCGTGGCCCGCGACTACATCGTGTCCGATGCTAGACATGACAATCTCCTAAAGCAAATACTGCGATGCTGACCATGAACACGTCAGGCAGCCGGGCTGATCTGAACACGCCGGGCTTCTTTCGCGTCGCTGCCGCCCGTGATCGTTTCCGGCTTCTTCAAAATAATGTGGTCTTCGGCGATGCCGGCTGCTTTCAACGCGTCGCGCACGGCTTCGGCGCGGCTCTTCGCGAGCTTGGCGTTGGTGTCGGCGGAACCGGTTGCGTCGGTGAAACCGGACAGCGTGAACTTCGCGTCCGGATGCGCCTTCGCGTAAGCCGCGGCCGCCTCGACCGCCGCTTTCGCGTCGGCCGGCAGCGTGCTCTTGCCCGTTTCGAAGTAGACGCTTGCCGGCAATGCCGCTTGCGCTGCGGCCGCGCTGTCCGAAGCGCCCGCGGCTGCTTCCGCGCCCGAGGCGCCCGAAGCTGCCGCCGCACCCGAAGCCGCTTCGGCACCGCTCGCCGCGGCGCCTGCGTCGGCCAGATGGTTGCCGCCTTCGGGCAGCTTGCCGTTACGCGCGTCCGCCACCTGCTTCGGCTGGAGAATGTCGCCCGTGTGGTTGCTCCACGCGTTACGTTCGTATGTGATGACCGAGGCGATCTCGACGTCGTTCAGCGTCGGCGCCCACGCAGGCATCGCGTTCTTGCCCTTCAGCACGAGGCTTACGTGCTCGGCCAGCGGGCCGTGCGCGACCTTGCTGCCGTCGATCGCCGGGAATGCGCCCGCGCCCTTGCCGGTCGGCTGATGGCAGACCGCGCAATTCGCCGCGTACACCTTGCCGCCGCGCTCCATCAACTCGGCCAACGTGTAGGTCTTGTTCGGGTCGTCCTTGCCGGCCGCCATTTTCTTCTTCTGCGTGTCGACCCACTTCGCGTAGTCGTCGGCGGACAGCACCTCGACCACCACCGGCATGAACGCGTGTTCCTTGCCGCACAGTTCGGTACAGAAGCCGCGGAACGTGCCGACCTTTTCCGCCTTGAACCACGTGTCGCGCACGAAACCCGGAATCGCGTCCTGCTTCACGCCGAAAGCCGGCACGTACCAGGAGTGGACCACGTCGTTCGCGGTGGTGATGATGCGGATCTTGCTGTTGACTGGAACGACGAGCGGATTGTCGACTTCCTGCAGATAGGTAGTGGAAATCGGCTGACGACCGTCGGTTTCCGCACGCGGCGTGGAGAGCGTGGACAGGAAACTGATGCCCTCGCCCGGACCCTTCACGTAGTCGTAGCCCCATTTCCACTGATAGCCGGTGACCTTGATGGTGACGTCGGCGTTCGTGGTGTCCTTCATCGCGACGACGGTCTTGGTGGCGGGCAGCGCCATCAGCACGACGATGACGAACGGCACGATCGTCCAGATGATTTCGACGGTGGTGCTTTCGTGGAAATTCGAAGCCTTGTGGCCTTTCGATTTGCGGTGAGCAAAGATCGAATAGAACATCACAGCGAACACGCCGATGAAGATCACCGTGCAAAGAATCAGCATGAACGTGTGAAGGCTGTAGAGCTCCTCAGCGATTTTCGTCACAGGCGGCTGGAGATTGATCTCGTTGACGGCAGGGCCGCCCGGAACATCGCCCACTGCCAGGGCGGCACCGGCGAAAAGCAGTCCGCTCGTCGCCAGCACGCCCATGAGGGCTCGCTTGATTGTTTTCATAGCTTCCTTACCCAAAATTTCCATTCAAACCCTCGACCCCGCCGGCAGGCTGCCCCGCGCTCCCCGTGAACGCCGCGCGCTCGACACGTCTAGCAACGTGTGAGCCACATGCGCAGTTCGCCTGCGAACTGCGCGCGCCGATACTGCGCGAGATGTTGCCCGATCATGACCGTCTGCCCGCGCGAGATCAGTTTGATCTGCTCGCGCGGCGTTGCGCCCGCCTCGATCCGCACCCAGCGCGGATTGAATTCAAATTGCGTGAGCCGCTCGCCGCTGACCTGCTCGATCACGAGCCGGTTCTGAAACAGCCGGATGCGCTCGTAATCAACAGCATGACGCGCATAGATGGCAAACGCGACGCCCACCGCCAGCAATTCGATACCGGTGAACGGCAACACCAGCCAGGCGCCGACCAGAACCAGCATGAAAGCAATTGCCAACGAGAACAACGCAAGCGACACGTAGAGACATACGAACTGCCGTGGAGACATCGAACAGTTGCGCTTCATGATCCAGTCTTTGAGGACCGGTTCCGAATCCGCCAGCAGATCTGATGCTTCCATCGCAGCCTCCTGCGAATCCCCGGCTGCGGACAGTGCTCGCGACCACCATGCGGCCGCTCGCTACACCGCCGCGCCACTTCATTTTGCAGCCCTGCGTCTCGGGCCTGCCGCCCCAAATGTGGGAACTCCGGGCGACAAACTGACGCATTATAGGCGCGATCCATAGCATCCACAAGCAAGCCTCGGCTGGCTCACAAGCCAGGCGTGACAAGCCTCCGCGCCGTTTTGACGCACCTTTTGCGCGTCCTTCGAAGCGGTAATTTCGGGCATAACAGATGCCCGCTTTACCGCCTCGTTGATTCCTCAACGGTTCCTCGAGGAACCTCGTCCGATATCCTCGATCCGCACGATGCCATGACCTTCGGCCGTGGTGCGCGGCACGGCTTTCCATGCGTGTCCGTAGATCACCTCGAAGGTCAGCGCGATGGTGCCGTCCGCGCGCCGACGGGCTTCGAGCGCCCCGAGCAGTGCCTTGTGCAGCCTGCGTGCGGCGGCACTCGACGACGCTTCGCGCTCAAACGGATAGGCGCCCCAGCGGCGCACGTCCGCGAGCAGCGACTCGGGGGACTTGTAGGTGATCGTGAGCGTTTCCTGGTCCATCACTGGAATCTCGAAGCCGCTCTCGACCAGCATGTCGCCCAGATCATGCATATCGACAAAGTCGATCACGTGCTTGCGCATGACGACGCCGTGCGCGGCCTCGACTTCCGCATAGGCGCCGCGCAACTCCTTGAGCGAATCAGGGCCGAGCGTGCTGAACATCAGGAGCCCGTTGACCTTCAGCACCCGCTGCCATTCTGGAAAGACGAGATCGGGACGCGAATGCCAGTGCAGCGCGAGGTTTGACCAGATGAATTCGAAGGCGCCGGCCGCGAACGGCAGCGCCGAGAAGTCGGCCTGCGCGAATCGTGGGCCGCGGGCGCCGAGCGCCTTGCCGAGCGTTGCCGGCAGAAATCGCCGCCAACTCGTGTCGCCGGAATCGTGGCGCAGCGCGCGGCTGAGCATGCCATGCGAGAGATCGGAGCCGAACACCGGCGCCTCGGGAAAGCGCTCACGCAGCGCGGGAATGTCTTCGCCCGCCCCGCAGCCGGCATCGAGGACGCTCGCCGGCGTCACCTTGATGTAATCGAGACGCTCGCGCATGCGCTGGGCGATTTCGCGCGGCAGGAAGGCGACCTCGTCGAAGGTCGCGGCACGGCGGTCGAAAATCCGCCGCAGACGCCGGGAATCATAGGCCGGACGGCCGGATTGAGCGGAAGTTGGGGGCATGAGTGTCGTACTGGCGTGGAGCCCGAAGTATACTCGTTCGCTTCCCTTCATTCAGTGCGAAAGGCCTTCGGGCGGTCGAATCATGCCATTCCGTCTGTTTTCTTCATTCCCCGGCGGTTCGACCACGCGCTTCGTTCGTTTTGCACACGGCTTGCGTTCGGCATGGCCGCATGTGACCCAAGCCGTGCTGCCGAATCTGTGCGCGTTATGCGGCGATTTGTCGCATAAGACACTGTGCGCCGGTTGCGACGAAGCGTATTGGAATGAAAGCCGATTGCGGTGCACGGTATGCGCCGAGCCCTTGTCCGAGATGCGAGCGGCGAGCCGTGCCTACTATCGCTGCGCGGAATGCATCGGTGAGCCGCCCTCGTTCGACGCGACCCTCGCGTTGGCGGATTACCGTCCACCGCTCGACGCGTTGGCGCTCGGCCTGAAATTTCGCGCCCGGTTGATGCTGGCGCGCGAGTTCGCGCTACGCCTCGCTCGGCTCGCGCAAGACTCGTGGCAGGACAGATCGGCGCGGCCCGATGTGATCGCGCCCGTGCCGCTCGCCCGCCAACGTCTCACCGAGCGCGGCTACAACCAGGCATGGCAAATCGCGAGGCCGTTGGCCCGCGCGCTGACTGTGCGCGGCAACGCCACCTTGCTGCATCGCGTGATCCATACCGCGCCGCAATCGCGGCTCGACCTGGAGGCGCGCCGGCTGAACGTGGGCCGCGCCTTCAAGGTGGCCGAACCGGTGCAAGGCCTGCATGTCGGCATCGTCGACGATGTGATGACGACCGGCGCCACGCTCGAGGCGCTGGCAAGCACGCTCAAAGCCGCCGGTGCGCGGCGGGTCACCAACTTCGTCGCGCTGCGCACACCGAAAAACTAGTCTCCACCTGGTCTCATCATGTTCAACGTCGTTCTCGTAGAACCAGAAATTCCGCCGAACACCGGCAACGTCATCCGTCTGTGCGCCAACACCGGCGCGCGGCTGCATCTGATCGAGCCGCTCGGCTTTCCGCTCGACGACGCCAGGATGCGCCGCGCGGGTCTCGACTATCACGAGTATGCGCAAATGAACGTGCATGCCGATTGGTCGGCGTTCGTCGCCAAGGAATCACCGGACCCGGCGCGTATGTTCGCCTTCACCACACGCGGCTCGGGTCGCTTTCACGAGCATGCGTTTCAATCCGGCGACTGGTTCGTGTTCGGCGCCGAAACGCGCGGCCTGCCCGACTCGGTGCTCGACCAGTTCGCCAACGAGCAGCGCGTGCGTCTGCCGATGCGCCCCGGCAATCGCAGCCTGAATCTGTCGAATACGGTGGCGGTGGTGGTGTTCGAGGCCTGGCGTCAGACCGGCTTCGAGGGCGGCGCGTGACGGCGCTTCAATTCGGCTTCGTAGCGCGCAAGCATTGCATCGTCGAAACAGGCGAATATCACCCGCTCGATCCGCGGCGCGCGCGGCAAGTTTTCGAGTACGGTGCCGACCGCAATCCGCACCGCTTCGTCGGCGGGGAAACGGTAGATGCCGCAGCTGATCGCGGGAAACGCGATGCTCTTGCAATCCGCCTCGCGCGCCACTTCGAGCGAACGCTGATAGCAGGACGCGAGCAGGTCGGCTTCGCCGTGCGCCCCGCCTCGCCAGACCGGGCCGACCGCATGGACCACATGTTTGGCAGGCAGGCGGTAGCCGCCGGTGAGCTTCGCGTCGCCGGTCGCGCAGCCGCCGAGCTGCTCGCATTCATGCAGCAACTCCTTGCCGGCCGCGCGATGAATCGCGCCATCCACGCCGCCTCCGCCTAACAACGACGTATTCGCCGCGTTGACGATCGCATCCACGCCGAGCGTCGTGATGTCGACCACGCGTGCTTCGAGCGTGCAACGATTGAAGGTGAACATGGGAACCTCGCTGGTCCGAAGCGTCGATAAAACGTGGACAGCGAGATGGGGCAACCGTTCAGCACTTTTGCGCGCTGAACGGTTGAAGACTCGAACTGTAAGGTGGCGCCTATTCGGCTTTGGAATCGCGCCGCAGCAGGGCGCTGACGGCGTCGCGAGGCGCTATGCCGTCGAACAGCACGGTGCACACCGCTTGCGTGATGGGCATCTCGATCGCGTGAGCGCGCGCGATCGCCAGCACGGCCTGCGCGCAACGCACGCCTTCGGCCACGTGACCGAGGCCGCCGAGAATGTCGTCGAGCGTACGACCCGCGGCGAGTTGCATGCCGACCGTGCGATTGCGCGACAGGTCCCCCGTTGCGGTGAGAATCAGATCGCCGAGGCCGGTCAAGCCGGTGAACGTTTCGGCCCGTCCGCCGAGCGTCACGCCCAGCCGTGACATTTCCGCGAGACCGCGCGTGATCAGCGCCGCGCGTGCGTTGAGACCGAGACCGAGGCCGTCGGCGATGCCCGTTGCGATCGCCAGCACGTTCTTCACCGCGCCGCCCACCTCCACCCCGACGACGTCGTCGCCGGTATAGATGCGCATGGCGCCGTGATGGAACGCGGCGACCGTGCGCTCGCGACATGCTGCCGACACACTCGCGATCGTCAGCGCAACCGGCAAGCCCTGGCCGACTTCGCGCGCGAAACTCGGACCCGAGAGTACGCCGTTGCTGCCATGCCCCGGCAGTTCGGCTGCGACCACCTGATGCGGCAACAACTGCGAGTCGGCTTCAAAACCCTTGCACAGCCAGATTACGTGCGCCGGCACCTTGCCCGCATCCCGCATCGCCTGAAAGAGACCGCGCAGTCCGGCCACGGGCGTTGCGACGACGCATAACGCGTCGTCGGCGAGCGCGTGATCGAGTGCCGCGCCCAGGTCAGCTTCATAGCGAAGCGCCGGCGGCAAGGCAACGCCCGCCAGGTAGCGGGTGTTTTCGCGCGAAGCGCGGAGCTCGGCGACGAGCGCTGGCTCGCGCGCCCACAACACCGTGTCGTGCCGCGCGGCCAGATGGCCGGCGAGGGCCGTGCCCCATGCACCGGCGCCGAGTACGGCAACCTTCATAGCCGGCACCGCCCGTGGCGCGTTAATGCGTGACGCCGTTTTGCGCCGCGCCGTCCTGGCCGCCCATTTGCGCGAGACGTTGCTCGTACAGCGCCTGGAAGTTGATCTCGGCCAGATGGATCGGCGGGAAACCGGCGCGGGTAATTGCGTCGGCGATGTTCGAGCGCAGATACGGGAAAAGGATCGTCGGGCAGGCAATGCCGACCAGCGGATCGATCTGTTCGGCCGGAATGTTGCGGATGTCGAAAATGCCGGCTTGCTTGGCTTCGATGAGGAACGCGACCTTCTCCGACACCTTGGCCGTGACCGTGCCCGTGACGAGAATTTCGAACACGGTGTCGGCGAGGCGTTCGGCCTTCACGTCGACTTCGACTTCGACCGAGGGCATTTCCTGCTCGAGGAAGATGCCCGGCGAATTCGGCTGCTCGAGCGACATGTCCTTCAGGTAGATGCGCTGGATGTTGAAGAACGGCTGGTTATTCTCGTCGGACATGATTGAATGGTTCCCTGATGGATGTGCATAGCGGCGGCCCATGGCTTCAAGGGCCGCCAGATCGTTGCGGCGCATCGCCCGCCCTGTAAAGGCCGGGATGCGCCGGCTTGTATTTCACCCGCCCTGCTCATGCGGCGCGCGGGCGCCGCGAATTCAGGCGGCTTCTTCGAGCAGAGGCATCAAACCGCCCGCGCGATCGAGCGCGGAAAGGTCATCGTACCCGCCGACATGCGTCTCGCCGATGAACACCTGCGGCACCGTGCGGCGGCCGGTCCGCGTCATCATTTCCTCGCGGCGGGCCGGGTCCTTGTCGATCAGTACCTTCTCAACGTGCTCGACGCCGCGCGACTTTAAAAGACGTTCGGCCATCTGGCAATACGGGCACACCTGCGTGCTGTACATGATGACTTTATTCACTTGGCTACTCCTTGTTTCACCACCGGCATGCCGGCTTTCTGCCAGGCGTCGACGCCGCCTTCCAGAACGTGGACTTCGGCGTACCCTGCATCCTGAACGATACGCGCCGCCTTGTTCGACTGCTGGCCGTTCTGGCAGACCAGCAGCACCGGGTTGCTCTTGTTCTTCACAAGCTGCGCGACTTTCGCCTGCAGCTCCGCGAATTCCAGGTGTCGCGCCGCGGGCAAATGACCCTTGGCGAACTCGGCGGACGGCCGCAGATCGATGACCGCCGCGTTGCGCCGGTTGATCAGTTGCGTGGCTTCAGCGGCCGACAGGCCACCGCGGCCGCGCCGGCTGATCGTCGGCCACAGCAGCAACCCACCGGAGATGAGGACGATCGCGATCAGTACAAGGTTTGTGTAATCAGTGAAAAACTTCACGGAAAATCCGCCGAAAAAGAGAGAAATCGAAAAGGGCAATCCGGCCATTATAAAATAACCGTCTGACGCGATGGCGGCGCTCCTCGCGAGCAAGCTCGCCGCGCTTTACCGCTTCCTTACTACCGACCGGCAATCTCATGTACAAACTCGTTCTCATCCGCCACGGCGAATCGACGTGGAACAAGGAAAACCGCTTCACGGGCTGGGTCGACGTCGACCTCACCGAGCAGGGTAATCGTGAGGCGCAGCAAGCGGGCGTGCTGCTGAAGGAATCGGACTACACGTTCGACATCGCCTACACATCGGTGCTCAAGCGCGCGATCCGCACCTTGTGGCACGTACAGGACCAGATGGATCTGATGTACCTGCCGGTGGTGCATTCGTGGCGTCTGAACGAGCGTCATTATGGCGCGCTGTCGGGTCTGAACAAGGCCGAAACCGCCGCCAAGTTTGGAGACGAACAGGTGCTGGTCTGGCGCCGCAGCTACGACACGCCGCCGCCGGCGCTCGAGCCGTCGGACGAACGCGCGCCCTACGACGATCCGCGCTATGCCAAGGTGCCGCGCGAGCAACTGCCGCTCACCGAGTGCCTGAAAGACACCGTGGCGCGAGTGCTGCCGCTGTGGAACGAGTCGATCGCGCCGGCCATCAAGTCGGGCCGCAAGGTGGTGATCGCGGCGCACGGCAACTCGATCCGCGCGCTGGTGAAGTACCTGGACGATATTTCGGACGCGGACATCGTCGGGCTGAACATTCCGAACGGCGTGCCGCTCGTCTATGAACTCGACGAGAACCTGAAGCCAATCAAGCACTATTATCTGGGCGACCAGGAAGCGATCGCGAAGGCGCAAGCCGCGGTCGCCAAGCAAGGCAAGGCGGGCTGATCGCGTCGTCCGGCCGCCGCCCTCCGATGAAAAATACGGCTGGGCGCGGCAAACGGCGCAGCCCCGCGCCGAACGGCAGAGACGCGGCTAGCATCGCCCAGGCGCGCTCGTGGCCGGCATCCGCCGCTTGCGGTGCATGACTTCGGCGATGGGGCACATTCCGTCGAACCAGGCCCGGCATGTGCTGTCGAATCACGATTGCCCGCACCGCGCCCTGAGTGCGCGGGTGTGCAGTTATACTTGTCCGTCCCCATCTCTATCGACGCTGCCACGCGCTTCCGACCGCAACAGACTCTATGCGAAAGAACCTGAAAACTATCGGCCTGATTGCCGCGGGCCTTGCTACTGGCGCATTTGCCACCCTGCAACTCTCGGCCTCGGCCCAGCAACCCGCCAGCGCCACGGCAACCCCGCTGCCGCTGGACCAGCTCAGGCTCTTTGCCGAAGTGTTCGGGCAGATCAAGCATGAGTACGTCGAACCGGTCGACGACAAAAAGCTCCTCACCGCCGCGATCAAGGGCATGGTGTCGAGCCTCGACCCGCACTCGTCGTACCTCGACAAGACCGATTACGAAGAACTGCAGGAGCAGACCAAGGGTCGCTTCGCGGGGCTCGGCATCGAAATCTCGTCGGAAGACGGCCTGATCAAGGTGATCTCGCCGATCGAAGACACGCCGGCGTTCCGCGCTGGCATTCGTCCGGGCGACCTGATCACGCGTATCAACGACAAGCCCGTGCGCGGCATGACGCTCGACCAGGCGGTCAAGCAGATGCGCGGCGAGCCGGGCACCAAGGTCACGCTCACCATTTTCCGCAAGACCGACGACCGCACGTTCCCGCTTACGGTCACGCGCGCGATCATCAAGGTCCAGTCGGTCAAGATGAAGATCCTCGCGCCGGGCTATGCGTACGTCCGCATCACCAGCTTCCAGGAACGCACCACGCCTGACCTCGCCGCGAGGCTGCAGGACATCGCGCGTCAGCAGCCGAACCTGAAGGGTCTCGTGCTCGACCTGCGCAACAACGGCGGCGGTCTGCTGCAAAGCGCGGTCGGCGTCGCGGGCGCATTCCTGCCGCCGAATTCGGTGGTGGTGTCCACCAACGGGCAGATTCCGGATTCGAAACAGGTCTATCGCGACACCTACGACAACTACCGCTTGCAATCCTTCGACAGCGATCCGCTGAAGGACGAAGCGCCGATCTTCAAGACCGTGCCGATGGTCGTGCTGACCAACGCCTACTCGGCGTCGGCTTCGGAAATCGTCGCGGGCGCGCTGCAGGATCAGCACCGCGCGCTGATCGTCGGCAAGACCACCTTCGGCAAAGGCTCGGTGCAAACCGTCCGGCCCATGACGGCCGAAACCGCGCTGCGCCTGACCACGGCGTACTACTACACGCCGAGCGGCCGTTCGATTCAGAACAAGGGCATCCGTCCTGACATCGCGGTGGATCAATACGCCGAAGGCGATCCGGACGACGCGCTGGTCACTCGCGAAGTCGACTACTCGAATCACCTGGCGAACACCCAGGATCCGAACGAGAAGAAGGAAGCGGAACGGCGCGAACAGGAACGCATGGATCAGTTGCGCCAGCTCGAGGAGCAGAACGACAAGAAGACGCCTGAACAGCGTCAGAAGGATCGTGAGCGTAAGCCGGTGGAGTTCGGTTCGGGCGACGACTTCATGCTGCAACAGGCTTTGAATAAGCTGCAAGGCAAGACCGTGCAGGAATCGAAGTCGCTGACCGAGCGGCGTCTGGCACAGAACAAGCCGGCCACATCGGCCTCCGCGCCGGTGGCGGTGAAGCCGACTCAACCGGTTCCGGGCGCATCGGGTCCGGCTTCGGCGGCCGCACCGGCCTCGGCTCCGGCTCCAGCCAAGTAAGCAGCAAACGTGGCGTGTCTTCGCAGCGAAACTTGCTGCGAAGACACGCCTCGGAACACGAAAAAACGCTCCAGCAAAACCCGCAGCAAGCCGCACCCTTCGCGCGATTAAAATAACAGCAACGAAAACGCGCGCCGCAAACCGCCGGTTTGCGTCCCATCGCGCGACACTCACGCGCCCCGCCATGAACGACGACCAACTCCTCCGCTATTCCCGCCATATCCTCGTCGATGAAATCGGCATTGAGGCGCAGCAGCGCTTTATCGACGCGCACGCGATCGTCGTCGGCGCGGGCGGGCTCGGTTCGCCCGCTGCGATGTATCTCGCGGCGGCAGGTGTCGGCCGTTTGACGCTGGTCGATGCGGATACGGTCGATCTCACCAATCTGCAACGGCAGATCCTGCACGTGACAGCATCGGTCGGCAGAAAAAAAGTGGAATCCGGGCGCGACGCGATCGCGCGGATCAATCCCGAGGTCGCGGTGAACGCGGTGGCGGAACGCGTCGACGACGCGTGGCTCGACCGCGAAGTGCCGCACGCGACTGTCGTGCTCGATTGCACCGATAACTTCGCGACGCGCCATGCGATCAATCGCGCCTGCGTGCGGCACGGCGTGCCGCTGGTGTCGGGCGCGGCACTGCGCTTCGACGGCCAGATCAGCACCTTCGATTTTCGTGACGAAGCGTCACCCTGCTACGCGTGTGTGTTTCCGGAAGACCAGCCGTTCGAGGAAGTCGCCTGCTCGACGATGGGCGTGTTCGCGCCGACGGTCGGCATCATCGGTTCGATGCAGGCTGCGGAGGCGCTAAAAGTGATCGGAAATATCGGCACGCCGCTGACGGGCCGCCTGACGATGCTCGATTCGCTGCGGATGGAATGGAACACGATGCGCATTGCGCGCCAGGCGGATTGCCCGGTGTGTGGTGAACAGCATCGGGACTGAGCATGCAAGACGCTGAATGAACAAACGCCGCGGATGTGCGGCGTTTGTTCATTCGAAGCCGATCCGATCCGGCAAACCTCGCTAAGCCAACGCCACGCGCTTGAGCGCGGCCTGCACTTCCTCGGGTTCGAACGAAGCCAGCACATCGGCCACCGGCTTTTCCAGCGTCTTCAGATGCGAGCGCAAAATTTCCTGCTTGACCACCAGCAGTTGACTCGGATGCATCGAGAACTCGGTGAGGCCCATGCCGAGCAGCAGACGCGTCAACGCCGGATCGCCCGCCATCTCGCCGCATACCGACACCGGCACCCCCGCCCGCTTCGCCTCGCGCAGCGTGAACGCGATCAGATGCAGCACCGCCGGATGCAGCGGGTCGTACAGATGCGCGACCGAGTTGTCCGCGCGATCGATCGCCAGCGTGTACTGAATCAGATCGTTCGTGCCGATCGACAGGAAATCCAGTCGCTTCAAAAACAGCGGCAACGCGATCGCCGCAGCCGGAATCTCGATCATTGCGCCGACCTGCACGTTCGGATCGTAGGCCATGCCGGCATCGTCCAGTTGACGCTTGGCTTCGCGAATCAGATCGAGCGTCTGGTCGATTTCCTGCGCGTGCGCGAGCATCGGAACCAGGATCTTCACTGTGCCAAACGCCGACGCGCGCAAAATCGCGCGCAGTTGCGTGAGGAACATCTGCGGCTCCGAGAGGCTCCAGCGAATCGCTCGCAGTCCGAGAGCCGGATTCGCGGCGGTTTCGTAGCCATCGCCGCCGCCCATCGAGTCGAGCGGCTTGTCGGCGCCCACGTCGATCGTGCGGATCGTGACCGGCAAGCCGTTCATCAACTCGACCGCGCGACGGTACGCGCCGAACTGCTCCTCCTCCTCGGGCAAGCGGTCCTTGTGGTTCATGAACAGGAATTCGGTGCGAAACAGTCCGACACCCGTTGCGCCCGCATCGAGCGCCGCGCGCGCGTCGTCCGGCAGTTCGATGTTCGCGCACAGTTCGATACGCGTGCCGCACAGGGTTTGCGTCGGCGAGAATTTCAGGCGCTGCAGCTTGCGCTGTTCGAGCGCCTTTTCGCTTTGACGATACGAATACTCTTCCAGCACGATCGGCGCCGGATCGACGATCACGATGCCATGATCGCCGTCGACAATGATCAGGTCGTCCTGGCGGATCAGCGCACTCGCGTGCTGCACGCCGACCGCGGCCGGAATGCCGAGACTGCGCGCGACGATCGCCGTATGCGAGGTGCGGCCGCCGAGGTCCGTGACGAAACCCTGGAACGTTTGCGTTTTGAATTGCATCATGTCGGCCGGCGCGATGTCGTGCGCAACCACGATCATTTCGTCGCACGCGCCGTGCACGCCGTCCACCAGCGCCACCGACGCGCCCGCGAGCGCCTTCAACACGCGCTCCACCACCTGCTCGATGTCGGCTTTGCGCTCACGCAGGTATTCGTCCTCGATGTCGTCGAAATGGCGCGACAGGCGCTCGAGCTGTTCGGTCAGCGCCCACTCCACGTTATAGCGGCGCGTGCGGATCAGGTCGATGGTTTCCTGCACGAGCATCGCATCGTTCAGGATCATTGAATGAACGTTGATGAACGCGCCCATTTCGCTGGGCGCGTCCGCGGCGAGGTCGGCACGCAGCGTGTCGAGTTCGCCATGAACGAACTGCTGGGCCGCACGGAAACGCTCGACCTCGCTCTCGATCTGAGCGGGTTCGATCAGGTAATGGTCTACGTCGAGTGCAGCCGGGGCGATCAGGTAAGCCCGCCCAATGGCGATACCGCGTGACACGGGAATTCCATGCAGCGTGAAGGACACGCGCACCTCCTCTAGTTGTGTGATGCCGCGGCAAACCGCTGCAGTGCTCTCAGACTCTCGTCGCCATTATAAATTCCACGCCCCTCGCGCGGGCGCCGGGGCTGTGTGCAGCGCAGCACGAATTGTCGCAGCCGCAACGATCGTCGTCGGTTCCATGGACGCCGAATCACCCATTGTCATGCGCTAAAAAAAACGCCGCGGACAGCCGCGGCGTGGTGGATGCTCTTCGCAACGTGGACGCGCGAGCTCACTGGCCCTCGCCGAATTTATCGGCGATCAGTTTCAACAGTGCGTCCATCGCTTCCTTTTCGTCGGTGCCTTCCGTTTCGATCAGCACGGTGCTTCCAATGCCTGCTGCCAGCATCATCACGCCCATGATGCTTTTGGCGTTGATACGGCGGCCGTTGCGGCTCATCCAGATTTCCGCCTGGTAGTTGCCGGCGAGTTGCGTCAACTTGGCCGACGCACGCGCGTGCAGCCCCAGCTTGTTCACAATGGTCGTTTCCTGTTGCAGCATGTGATGGTCCGAAGCGCGGGTAAGTGTTGTTGTGAAGGATGAAACTGCAAACCGGTTGCAATGCGTTTTGAAATCGCTTGACGCCCTTTGAACGCCGTTCGATCCGGTTACAAGCCCGTGGAGTCGGTTTTGTGGGTCAAATCGGCCTCGGGGGGCAAGGCGGGCAAACAGTCGCCAGCAGCGGCATCGGCCGGCAACGCGGGCGAACACGGTTCGCAAGCCGCGGCGGGCTGTGGGGTGGCCGGGCCGATTGCATGCACGCCCTTGGTGGCGCCGGCGAGCGCCTTGTCGACCAGCGTGTCGAGCGGCGTGGCGCGATAACAGACGGCACGCACCAGCATCGGCAGGTTCACGCCGCACAGCACGCGCACATTCGGCACCGACGCGAGCCGCCCGGCGATATTCGCCGGCGTGGCGCCGAACATGTCGGTGAGCACGAGCGCGCCGTTCTCTTCCTTGAGCCGCTCGATTTCCGAATTGGCGAACGAGACCATTTGTGCGGGATCGCAATCCGGCGATACGTCGATCACGCCGATGCGAGCCGGCAAGCCACCATAGATATGCGAAATGCAATCGCGCAACGCGGTGGCGAACGGAGCGTGCGCAATGATCAGAATGCCTGCCATGTCAGCCTTACTGCAAAAGAACGGCCCCAAACCGTGGACCGGGACGAGGCCCGGATCCCAAGCGCCCTCGACCGGCCGTGGGCCATGAGGGCCGGAACGCATCGTTTTGACGAGCGGCCCGCGACGCCCGGTCCAACCGGGACGCATGCGGAAAACTGCTCGCTCACAGTCCGCAATCCATGCCCGTGACGTCCGGCTGACGCCACCGAGTCGGCTTGGCGCGGCGGAGCGGGCATTGTAGCAGGCTCATTTTCGCGCCAAAGCGGGCGTTTCGCCCCGCGCGGAGTTACTACATAGTTTGGGGGCCATGGCGTCCAATCAAGGGCCGTGCCTCAGCCGACCGCCCGCTCCAGCGCGTCGATGAACATGGCCGCGACGTCGAAGCCGGTCTGATCCATAATCTCGCGAAAACACGTCGGGCTCGTCACGTTGACTTCGGTCAGCCAGTCGCCGATCGCGTCCAGTCCGACCAGCAGCAAACCGCGCGCCGCCAGCACGGGCGCAAGCGTGCCGGCGATCTTGCGATCGTGATCGGTGAGCGGGCGCGCCACGCCCAGCCCGCCCGCGGCCAGATTGCCGCGCACCTCGTTGCCCTGGGGAATGCGCGCGAGAGAAAACGGCACCGCTTCGCCGCCGATCAGCAGAATGCGCTTGTCGCCTTCCTTGATCTCCGGAATGAATTTTTGCGCCATCACCGAGCGTGCGCCGTCGTGGCTCAGCATTTCGATAATCGAGCCGAGATTCATGCCGTCGGCCTTCACACGGAACACGCCCATGCCGCCCATGCCGTCGAGCGGCTTCAGGATCACATCGCCGTGCTCTTCGTGGAAGGCGCGCAAGCGAGCCGCGTCGCGCGTGACCAAGGTCGGTGCGACGAACTCCGCGAACTCGCCGATCGCGAGCTTTTCCGAGTGATCGCGAATCGCCTGCGGCTTGTTGAAGATGCGCGCGCCGCCGCGTTCCGCCATTTCCAGCAGCCACGTCGACGTGACGTATTCCATGTCGAACGGCGGGTCCTTGCGCATCACCACGGCGCTGAAGCTTTTCAGCGAGCGTGGCGCGGCGGCCTCGGCAGCGTACCAGGTGTCGCGATGCAGATCGGTCACGTCGCCCGCGATCGCGAAGCGCCGCACGTTCGCCTCGACGTCGCCGCCCGTCCACGCCAGATGCTTCGGCTCGCACGTGTGAAGCGTGTGGCCGCGGCGCGCGGCCTCGGCCATCATCGCGTAGGTCGAGTCTTTGTAGATCTTGAATTGCGTGAGCGGATCGGCGATGAAGAGAATGTCCATGAAGGTCCCGGTGCGCCCTGACGGGCTTGGCATTGAACGTCAATATACTCGTTGAAAATGACGATGGCGGCACGCATGCCGCCATCGGCCACCCAAGGTGGTTAGACCTGAATCGCTTCGGGATCGGTCTTTTCCAGTTCGACCGATGCGGCCAGCAACCCGAGCCGCGCCACCACGCCATACATGTAGAAGCGGTTCGGCGGCGCCGCGCCGGGCTTCGCGTGCGCATCCGGCAGCGCCGTATGCTCGAACCCGAGCGGCACGAAGTGCATGCCCGGCGCGTTCAGATTCTGATCGCGCTCGCGGCTGCCGTGCACGCGGTAGAAGCCGCCCACCACATAGCGGTCGATCATGTACACGACCGGCTCGGCGACCTCTTCGCCGATCCGCTCGAAGGTGTACACGCCTTCCTGCACGATCACGTCGTGCACTTCGAGGCCGTCTTTCGTGGCCGCCATCTTGGCGCGTTCGCGCTTGGTGAGCGCGGCCACTTCCGACGCGTCGTGCACGGTCATCACGCTCATGCCGTAGGTGCCCGCGTCCGACTTGATGACGACATACGGTTTTTCGGAGATGCCGTACTCGCGATACTTCTTGGCGATCTTTTTCAGAACGCCGTCGATCGCATCGGCCAGCGCTTCCTCACCGGTACGCTCCTGGAAATCGACGCCTTCGACGTGCGCGAAGTACGGATTGATCATCCACGGATCGATCTCGACCATCTTGGCGAATTTCTTCGCAACGTCGTCATAGCAGGAGAAATGCGTGGATTTGCGCCGAACCGCCCAACCGGCATGCAACGGCGGCAGCAGATACTGCTCGTGCAGATTTTCCAGCACGGGCGGAATGCCGGCGGACAGATCGTTGTTCAGAAGAATCGAGCACGGATCGAAGTTCTTCAGGCCTAGCCGCCGCGGCGTGCGCTCGAGCGGTTCGAGCACGAGCTTCTGCCCGTCGGAGAGCGCGATCGTGACCGGCCCGACGATGCTTTCGTCGAGCGTGCCGAAACGCACGTTCAGGCCGGCCTGGCGCATGATCGCGGCCAACCGGGCGACGTTCTCGAGATAAAACGCGTTGCGGGTGTGGCGCTCGGGAATCACGAGCAGGTTTTTCGCGTCAGGGCAGATCTTCTCGATCGACGCCATCGCGGCCTGCACGGCGAGCGGCAACACTTCCTGCGGCAGATTGTTGAATGCGCCGGGGAACAGATTGGTGTCGACCGGCGCCAGCTTGAAACCCGCATTACGCAGATCGACCGAACAGTAGAAAGGCGGCGTGTGCTCCTGCCATTCGAGCCGGAACCAGCGTTCGATAGCGGGCGTAGCGTCGAGGATCTTCCGCTCGAGGTCGAGCAGCGGGCCGTTTAACGCCGTAACTAGGTGCGGAACCATTGATCACTCGCAGACTGGAGAAAAAAGATTGTAGAGCAAATGCTTTGCCCATTTGGGGACGGTTTCTCCATTCGCAAGCCGATACGAATGCATTCTCACTATCGTCATGATAGGTGGGGAAAACTGTTGCTCACAAGACGGAACAACTCTTTCAGCAAGAAAAAAGCCCGCCATGAAGGCGGGCCAAAGTCGCTGTGCTTGATTCTGATTGTTCAAGCCCTGAAGCCGGGCTTGCGCATGTTTTCTTATTCGACGTGTTCGCCGTGCAGGCTCACGTCCAGACCTTCGCGTTCCTGTTCTTCCGTCACGCGGATGCCCATCACCATGTCGATGACCTTCAGCAGGATGAAGCTCACGACGCCGCTGTAGACCAGCGTCGTCACCACGCCCTTGGCTTGCAGAAGGACGCTGCCGTCGAAGCCGCCGATGTCCTTGACCGCGAACACGCCGGTCAGGAGCGCACCCACGATACCGCCGATGCAGTGCACGCCGAACGCGTCGAGCGAATCGTCGTAACCGAGCTTGTGCTTGAGCCACGTTGCCGACCAGAAGCAGACCACGCCGGCCACGATGCCGATCACCAGCGAACCCGTCATGCCGACGAAGCCCGAAGCCGGCGTAATCGCCACCAGACCCGCCACCGCGCCCGACACGATACCGAGCACCGACGGCTTACCCTTGGCCGCCCATTCGGCGAACATCCATGCCAGCGCTGCCGCCGCCGTTGCGATTTGCGTCGCGAACATCGCGAAACCGGCACGGCCGTCAGCCGCCACCGCGGAACCCGCGTTGAAGCCGAACCAGCCCACCCACAGCATGGACGCGCCGATCAGCGTGAGCGTCAGGTTGTGCGGGGCCATCACTTCCTTGCCGTAGCCGACGCGCTTACCGAGCACGAGGCAGCAGACCAGACCCGCGACACCCGCGTTGATGTGCACCACCGTGCCGCCCGCGAAGTCGAGGATGCCGGCGCTAGCCAGCCAGCCGGTCGGTTCCCACACCATGTGCGCGATCGGCGAGTAGACGATGATCGACCACAGCGTCATGAACACCAGCATCGCCGAGAATTTCATCCGGTCGGCAAACGCGCCGGTGATCAGCGCCGGCGTGATGATCGCGAACGTCATCTGGTAGACGAAGTAGACCGTTTCCGGGATCGTCTGGGCCAGATGGCTGACGGTCAGCGTCGTGGCCTTGTCGCCCTTGATGTAGTTCATGCCGGACATGAACACGCGCGAGAAGCCGCCGATGAACGAGCCGCCCGGCGTGAACGCGAGGCTGTAGCCCACCACGCCCCAGATAATCGTCACGAGGCAGGTGATCGCGAAGCTTTGCATCAGCGTGGCGAGCACGTTCTTCTTGCGGACCATGCCGCCGTAGAACAGCGCGAGACCGGGGATCGTCATGAACAGCACGAGCGCGGTGGAGGTCAGCATCCAGGCGGTATCGCCCGAATTGATCTTCGACGAATCGACCGAGAACGGCGCGGTCGGCGCGGCCGGTGCGGCGTCCGATGCCGCGGGCGCGGCTGCGGCGCTGGCGGCCGGGGCGGCGGAAGCGTCCGCTGCCGGCGCCGAGGCTGCGGCCGGAGCCGATGCGTCCGCTGCCGGCGCGCTGGCGGCCGTATCGGAAGCAGCGGCCGAGGCGGCTGCCGGGGCGGAAGCGTCGTCCGCGAGGGCGGCGCCGATACCGCCCGCGAGCAGCGAACCGGCCATCAGCAAGGACATCAATAATTTGCGCATCTTTCGTTTCCTCTTATCGCTATCTGTGTCGCTATCTTTTAGTGTTACAGGGCGTCCGCGCCGGTCTCCCCGGTGCGGATTCGAATCACCTGTTCGATCGGCGTGACGAAAATCTTGCCGTCGCCGATTTTGCCGGTGCGTGCCGCGCGCTCGAGTGCCTCGATCGCCTGGTCGACGATGTCGTCCGAGACGGCTGCCTCGATCTTCACCTTCGGCAGAAAATCGACGACGTATTCAGCGCCCCGATACAGTTCCGTATGGCCCTTCTGACGGCCGAACCCTTTCACTTCCGTCACCGTGATGCCCGAGACGCCGATGGCCGACAAGGCTTCGCGCGCCTCATCGAGCTTGAACGGCTTGATGATTGCGGTAATGAGCTTCATGAAATCCTCGCTAAGTTGCGTAACCCGTTCGTAACCTGTTTGCGTACCCGTAACCCCTTCGCGTGGTCTCGTTCCGCTGTCGGCAAAACGCTACCGGCAGTGCGCGCGGGGCAGTAACAGCAACTCGCATGCCATGTTGTGTCAGACTTCGCGTGGGGGCACGCTGCGCAAGGGCTCAAGCGTGCCTGGCCGGACGGCCAACGTTGTCGGCGCACGCTGGCGCGGCTTATTGATCGTTGCTAGAGTGTTCTGACGGCGTGGAACAGCCCGACGCGCACCAAAGGCGCCCATGAGGACACCTCATACCACCGGTCATGCACCAAGGTTGAGCATTTCGCGCAGCAAGGCACAGCCGCAATGAAACATGCACATTTTCCGTGCAGAAAAGGGAACACCATGAAACAACCGAATGATGTCTTCAACGACTTTCAGGCCCGCATGAGCGAGCTGTTCAAGAACTCACCGGCCAAGGACGTCGAACGCAATTTGAAAGCCATGCTGTCGCAAGGCTTCTCGAAACTCGACCTGGTCACGCGCGAGGAATTCGATACGCAGACTCAGGTGCTGGTGCGCACGCGCGCTCGCCTGGAGGAACTGGAGCGCCGCGTCGCCGAACTCGAGCAGAAGCTGCCGGTCACGCAAACGCCGTAAGGCTTTGCTCGCCGCGCATTAGCTGCGCAGTGCTGCACATCACTGGCAAGCGAGCCGTGACGTCATCAGCGTTTTAGGGGACTTGCGCGCACCCCGGCGCGCTGTCCGACGGGAGAAAACATGTCGCTTGCCGTGGTGCGCAGTCGCGCGCCGGCCTCTGGCCGCGCGCCCGAAGTTACCGTCGAGGTTCACCTCGCCAACGGATTACCCTCTTTCTCGATCGTCGGCCTGCCCGATCTGGAAGTGCGCGAAAGCCGCGAGCGCGTACGCGCGGCGCTGCAGAACTGCGGCTTCGACTTTCCTGTGCGGCGCATTACCGTCAACCTCGCTCCCGCCGATTTGCCAAAGGAGTCCGGCCGCTTCGACCTGCCGATCGCCTTGGGCATTCTCGCGGCGAGCGGCCAGATTCCGGCCGAATCCTTGCTGCATCGGGAATTCGCCGGCGAACTGTCGCTGACCGGCGCGCTACGGCCGATGCGCGGTGCTTTTGCGATGGCGTGCGGCACGGCGCGCGGCGGCGTCGCGCTTGGCGGCGGCGCCGCGCATGGCGGCGGCGTCGCACTTTCCGTCACACCGGGCGAGTTCGCGGCAGCCGGTTTGCCGGCACCGCACACGCCGCAACTCTATCTGCCGGTCGCAAGCGCCGCGGAAGCGGCGCTGGTGCCCGGCGTCGACGTCTATGGCGCCGCCGATCTGCCATCGTTATGCGCACATCTGGCAGGAGCGCCCGATGCGCGGCTCTACCCTGTCGCCGCACCCGAGCTCGGCGAAACGGCGCCAGTCGCCGCACCTGACATGAGCGACGTGATCGGCCAGCGCGGCGCGCGCCGCGCGCTGGAAGTCGCGGCGGCGGGCGGACATCACGTCCTGCTGATCGGGCCGCCCGGCGCCGGCAAGTCGATGCTCGCCGCCCGTTTGCCGAGCCTGCTGCCGCCCATGACCGACGACGAAGCGCTCAGCTCCGCCGCGCTACTGTCCGCGAGCCGGGCCGGTTTTACTCCCTCGCAATGGCGGCAACGGCCGTTTCGCGCGCCGCATCATTCGTCGAGTGCCGCGGCGTTGGTCGGCGGCCGCAACCCACCGCAACCGGGCGAGATCACGCTGGCGCATCTCGGCGTGTTGTTTCTCGACGAATTGCCCGAATTCGATCGACACGTGCTGGAAACGCTGCGTGAACCGCTGGAGGCGGGTCGCATCACGATCTCACGCGCCGCCTTGCAGGCGGATTTTCCGGCAGCATGCCAATTGATCGCCGCGATGAATCCCTGCCCGTGCGGATGGCGTGGCGACCCCAACGGCCGCTGTCGCTGCACGCCGGAGATCGCCGCGCGCTATCTGCGCAAACTGTCCGGGCCGTTGCTGGACCGCATCGATATCCAGCTCGAAATTCCGGCGCTCACGCCGGCTGAGTTATCGGCCCGATCGACTGCGACGGGCGAGACGAGCGCCACGATCGCAGAGCGGGTGAACGCCGCGCGCGAACGGCAACTGAGCCGGCAGGGCAAAACCAACCGCGAGCTGAGCGGGCGCGAAGTGGACGAAGTCTGCCGGCCGGACGCAACGGGCGAAGCGCTGCTGCGCGAGGCAGGCGAGCGCTTCGGCTGGTCCGCGCGGGCTTATTACCGCGTGCTGAAGGTGGCCCGGAGCATCGCCGATCTCACCGGTGCCGCCATGCCGAGCGCCGCGCAAATCGGTGAAGCCGTCCAATATCGTCGGGCGTTGAGCCCGTTATAAAGCGAAAAACATGCTGTCAAGACTTGACTTATGCACATTCGCGCGTTCCTGCAAACTTTTGAAACATGTGAAAGGTGCGGCGCGCGATTCAACGAAAGACCGTTGATTCGATTGCGTTTTTTCAACCGGCGCGGGCGAAGTGAAACTGACGGAGTGCCCACCGGATGGGCATTTGCGGCAATTAAAGCGGAGTTCTCAACAGAGTTATCCACAGGGCGTCTGCGCAACGGGAAAACTTCAACGTAAACCGGCAATTAGCGCACGATGCTGCGAAGGAACTTTCACTGTGCATGATGAACCGGCGCGACGCCTCGTCGGCCAAAACTACCGTTTTTAATACAGGTGGAACGACGAAAAGAATTGGTCGATCTGCTCCTGTTGCAATGGTTTCGACGTAATGATCGCGGCTTGATAAACGTGCCGCCCGCGTGCTGCCAGCCGTGCATAGACGGTGCGCGATTCATGCTGGGAGCCGGCCTCGCCGCTCACTTTCATTTCCAGCCCCAGCACCTGGCCGCCCGCGGCAAGCGGGATTTGCACCGCATGGGTGACGGGCGCGGCGCCCACGTTATGGGCAAGACCGGTGCGCAGGAATTCGAGCACGGCGCGCTGCGTCGTGTCGTCGTCGTTCGGCAGCATCACGGTGCCCACCGCGAATACGGCGTCGCCTGCTTCGGCGGTCTGCATCGCCATCTGCATCGGCGTGCCGTCGATCTGCACCGTTCGCTGATCGTTGCCCGGCTTGGCAGGCAGGTCGATGGTGTAGCCGTTGTCGCTGTTCGCCACGGTGCGCCAGTCGAAAGCGGGCGAACATGCCGACAAAGCCGCGCCGAGTGCCAGCATGCAGGCCGCCGTGCCGATCACCGTCCGGGCCCGCCGCAAGCGCAAAGTGCCGTCGGCGGAACGACAGTTAGTCGAAAAACGGTCTTGCGAGCGACGAACGAACGAGCGGACAGAAGAAATTCGAGCGAACAGATGGAAAACGCGATGAAAAACGAGCGAAACGGTTCGGGACATGGGGCGGAAGATCGGACTGACGGAAGCGGAAAACCCTATTATCCGCTCCCGGCCCGCGTCCTGCCGCGCCGACGGATTGGGGCTACAATGGCGGCAGTCATGCTGCGCCGGGCTGAAAAGCCCGAACCGGCGCACTGTTCCGCGCGTGCCGCGCGACTCTCGAGGTTCCGTTCATGAGTTCCACCCCAATGAGCACCACCCCGTCCACCGCCGCCCGGCGCGCGAGTCCGGTTCGCTACGTCATCATCGCCGCCGTGGCCGTCGCAATCGCGATCGCCGGCTATTTCGCGTTTGCGGGTCAGCAGCGCGTACCCGACGCCACCTTCACGCTGCTCTCCGGCCAAAAAATCTCGACCGCCGACCTGAAAGGCAAGGTCTATCTGGTCAACTTCTGGGCGACGAGTTGCGACACCTGCATGAAGGAAATGCCGCAAATGGTCCAGACGTACAACCGCTTCAAGGGCCAAGGGCTTGAATTCGTCGCCGTCGCGATGAGTTACGACGCGCCGATGTACGTGACCAACTACACGCAAACCCGTCAGTTGCCGTTCAAGGTGGCCATGGACGACGGCTCGGCCGCGAAGCAGTTCGGTAACGTCCAGCTCACGCCCACCACGTTCCTGGTCGACAAGGACGGCAAGATTCTGAAGCGCTACGTCGGCGAGCCGCAATTCGCGGAACTCGACAAGCTGCTGGAAAAAGCGCTGAACGCGGCCTGAACGCAGGCGAGGTTCCTACGTTCCAACCTGACTCAAACGCGCCGGCCTGGCATCTCCTTGGCCGGCGCTTCAAATCCTCACCGCTCCCCTTCCCCCTTGGCCGCGAGGCCATACCGCTTGATCTTCTCGTAGAGCGTCGCCTTGCCGAGCTGCAGCTTGTCCGCCGCGACCGCGACTACGCCGCCCGTCTGCTCCAACGCCTCGGCGATCACCGCGCGCTCGAACTGCTCGACGCGTTCCTTCAGCGGCTGAGTGGGCGCGCCGTCATCGGCGAAGGACATCACCGGATCTTCGGCGACGCCGAGCACGAAACGGTCGGCGGCATTGCGCAACTCACGCACGTTGCCCGGCCAGTCGCGCTGCATCAGGCTCGCGCGCTGACGATCGGTGAGGATCGGCGCCGGGCGTTGATAACGCACGGCCGCGTCGAGTAGAAAGTGCTCGAAGAGCGGCACGATGTCCTCGCGCCGCTCGCCCAACGGCGGCAACGCGATCGTCACCACATTCAGCCGGTACAGCAGATCGCGGCGGAACGAGCCGTCCGCGACATGCTCGGCCATGTCGCCTTTCGCCGCGGCAACCACGCGGCAATTCACGCGGATCGGCTGATTCGAGCCGAGCCGTTCCAGCACGCCGTCCTGCAGCACGCGCAGCAGCTTGACCTGCA
This sequence comes from Paraburkholderia sp. 22099, assembly GCF_052045835.1. Lineage (NCBI taxonomy): Bacteria > Pseudomonadati > Pseudomonadota > Betaproteobacteria > Burkholderiales > Burkholderiaceae > Paraburkholderia > Paraburkholderia sp. 22099. The sequence continues at coordinate 57,508 of NZ_JBQEPU010000013.1, forward strand.
ACGCGAGCGGCATGCTTTCGATTTCGTCGAGAAACAGCGTGCCGCCCGACGCATGTTCGAGCTTGCCGATGCGGCGCTTCGCCGCGCCGGTGAAGGCGCCCGGTTCGTAGCCGAACATTTCCGACTCGAACATCGGCTCCGGCAGCGCGCCGCAATTCACCGCGATAAACGGCTTGTCACGCCGCGGCGACAACTCGTGCAGACTGCGCGCGATCAATTCCTTGCCCGCGCCGGTGTCGCCGTTGATGAGCACCGATGCATCGGTCGGCGCAACGTTCGCGATCAGCCGCCGCACCTGCTCGATCGCCGGGCTGCGGCCGATGATGCGCGGCGCCACCGAATTCTGTTCCGCCAACTCGCGCCGCAGCGCGAGGTTTTCGAGCACCAGCTTGCGGCGCTCCAGCGCGCGCCGCACGGTTTCGATCAGACGTTCGGACGCAAACGGCTTTTCGATGAAGTCATACGCGCCGTCGCGCATCGCCTGCACGGCCATCGAAATATCGCCGTGACCGGTGACCAGAATCACCGGCACGTCGGGCGCGCGCTCGTGGCATTGCGCGAGCAGATCGAGACCGCTCGCGCCGGGCAAGCGAATATCGCTGACGATCACGCCGGAGAAATCCGCGCTGATCGTCTTCGCCGCGGATTCCACCGACGCATGGCCGATCACGTCGAAGCCGGCGAGTTGCAAACTCTGCACACTGGCGCGCCGCACGAGTTCGTCGTCTTCGATATACAGCACTTGCAAGCCGTGGTTCACCATTGTCGTTTTCCGTCTGATTCAGGAACCCGTCGTCAGCGGGTCCGATGTATGGCTCGTTTGCACGCCAGCGCGGCGCAGCGTCAACACGAATAATGCGCCGCCGTGCGCCGCGTTGCGCGCCACCAGCGTCCCTCCGCAATCGCGGGCGATCGACGACGAAATCGCGAGGCCGAGGCCAAGCCCTTGCCCCATTTCCTTGGTGGTGAAGAACGGTTCGAACAGGCGCGGCAGCACGTCTTCGGGAATGCCCGGACCATTGTCGCTCACGGCGAACGACAAGCTCGCCTCCGCGACTTCGATCTCGATCGAAATGCGCGGCGGACTCATGCCAGCGGTTGCATCCAGCGCATTGCCGAGCAGATTGATCAGCACCTGTTCGAGCCGCAAGTCGTCGCAATGGGCGATCAGTTCGGGATGGTCGTCGGAGAGGTTCAAGGGCGCGCGCGCGCCGCTGTCGGCGTCGAGCAAGGCGAACTCCATCTCCACGCCTTGCAAGCGCTTTTGCAGCAAACCGATCACGTTGCGCAGCGCCCGCACGACCGGCGCGCGCGCATTGCGCGGCCGCGCTCGTCCGACGAACAGCTTCAACTGATTGGTGATCTTGCCCATGCGCTCGGTGAGCGAGGCGATCGCTTCGAGGTTGTCGCGCGCCGACGCGTGGTCGCCGCGATCGAGCAGCACGCGCGTGTTGTCCGAGAATCCACGCAATGCCGCGAGCGGCTGATTCAATTCGTGCGTGATGCCGGCCGCCATCTGGCCGAGCGCGGCGAGCTTGCTCGCCTGGATCAGCTCGTCGTGCGCGGCGCGCAGTTCCTGTTCGGCGCGCGTGCGTTCGGCGACTTCCTTCTGCAATTGCTCGTTCGCCTGCGAAAGATCCGCGGTGCGCTCGGCGACCCGCCGATTCAATTCGGCGTAGGCCTTTTGCAGCAGCGCGCGGCTTCTCATGACCTCGCGCACGCGAGCGCGGCGCATTCTCCAGTAGAACGCGAGCAGCACGAGCGAGATGTAGCCGAAGCCCGTGACGATGGTCGCGTTGCGCGCGTCGGCGTCGACCGGATCGACGGGCGACATCGTGATCAGATGCCAGTCCGGCTCGCCCATGCCGCGCCGCGACGCGAGATAGCGCGGCGCATAGCGGCCGCCGCCGATGCGCACGATCTGCGCGTTGCCTTCGAGCGTGCGCTCGATCGTCACCGGCAGCGGCGCGATCGGCTGCTGCGCGTACTGACGCGCCTGGTAGATCGAATCGGCGACCTGGCCCGACAGCGGCCGTATCGTGTGATATTTCCACGCGGGCACGGCGGACAGAAAGATCACGCCATGATCGTCGGTGACGACGAGCGGCTCGGACGCATCCGCGCTCTGAAACCATTCGAGATCGAGTTTGACGACCGCCACGCCGACGATCTTGCCCGCGCGCCGCACCGGCTGCGAAATGTAGTAGCCCGGCGCCTGCGAGATCGTGCCGATGCCGAAGAAGCGGCCCACGCCGCCTTTGACCGCATCGAGAAAATACGGCCGGAAGTGATAGCCCGCGCCGATGAAACTGCCCGGCCCGCGCCAGTTGCTCGCGGCCACGCAGTATCCATTGAGCGGAATGATGTAAGTGACCGTCGCGCGCGCGTGACGGTTGAGGTCTTCGAGATAGTGATTGGCGCGCTCGACGTTGGCCGGAGTCGGATCGACCAGCACGTCTTGCACGCTGGGATGTTCGGCCAGCAGATACGGCAGCGATTCGTAGCGCTCCAGCGTGCTCTTCAGCGCGCTGGTGGTGCGGTCGACGCGCACCGCGGCGTTGCGCCGCAAGTTGTCGATTCCGCTTTGCCACGCGACGCTGTAAGTGAGCCCGCACGCCGCCACGAGCCCGGCGACGAGCGCGAAGAGGATCAGCAGGCGGCGCGTCACGTTGGCAATATCCGATCGGTGAGGATCAGTTATTGTGGCATAAGGCGACACGCCGTCGGCGCGAGCTTCGTCGGCCGACGGCGTGGGGTTGCGGCTCGCGGCCACCGGTTTCATGCGAGGTGTCCGCGGCCGTGAGCGTCGTGGTTCTGGCAGCCGGTACGCGGCTTAAACGCCGGCCGGCTCTTTGAGCGGCACATCGCCGCGCAATGCCGCGTTCAGCTTGTTGCGGTCCAGTTCCTTTTCCCATGCCGACACCACGACCGTCGCCACGCCGTTGCCGACGATGTTGGTCAGCGCACGGCATTCGCTCATGAAGCGGTCGATGCCGAGAATCAGCACCATGCCCGACAGCGGAATGGTCGGCACCACGGCGAGCGTCGCGGCCAGCGTGATGAAGCCCGCGCCGGTCACACCGCTCGCGCCCTTCGAGGTGAGCATCGTCACCGCCAGCAGCGTGAGCTGTTGCGTCCACGTGAGGTCGATGTTGGTCGCCTGGGCGATGAACAGCACGGCCATCGTCATGTAGATGTTGGTGCCGTCGAGGTTGAACGAATAACCGGTCGGCACCACCAGACCCACCACCGAACGCGAGCAGCCGAGCCGCTCGAGCTTGAGCATCAGTTGCGGCAGCGCGGCTTCCGACGAGCTCGTGCCGAGCACGATCAGCATCTCTTCCTTGATGTAGCCGATGAAGCGCAGGATGTTGAAGCCCACCGCGCGCGCGATGATACCGAGCACCACCACCACGAACACGATCGAGGTCAGATAGAACGTGCCGATCAGCTTGAGCATCGGCAGCAGCGAGCCGATGCCGTACTTGCCGATCGTGAACGCCATCGCGCCGAACGCGCCGATCGGCGCCAGCTTCGTGATGATGCGCACGATGCCGAACAGCACATGCGAGATCCCGTCGATGAAGTTCGTCACGACCTTGCCCTTCTCGCCGGCCGTCGCGAGCACCGCGCCGAACAGCAGCGCGATCAGCAGGATCTGCAGGATTTCACCCTGGGCGAACGCGGACACGAGCGTGTCCGGGATCAGGTGCATCAGGAAGTCGACGGTGGTCTGGCCGTGCGCCTTCGCGGCATACGAGGCGACAGCCTTGCCGTCGAGCGTGGCCGGATCGATGTTGAAGCCGACGCCCGGTTTCAGCAGATGCGTCGCCATCAGGCCGAGGATCAGCGCGAAAGTGGAGACGACCTCGAAGTACAGCAGCGCCTTGCCGCCGACGCGCCCGACCTTCTTCATGTCCTCCATGCCGGCGATACCGGTCACGACCGTACAGAAGATGATCGGCCCGATCACCATCTTGATCAGCTTGATGAAGCCGTCGCCGAGCGGTTTCATGTCGACCGCGAGCGTCGGATAGTAATGGCCGAGCGCGATGCCGATGATGATCGCCGCGATCACCTGGACGTACAGCACTTTGTAGAAAGGTTTCTTCACGATATTACCTGCGATGTGGGTGAGCCCATGGCCTGCCACGCTGCGCATCATGCGAACGGAACTCGTCACGCCTGTGCACGGCATTAGGCCGCGACAAGACGACGAATTCAGAAATACCGGGAAGGGAAATCAGACATCGTTGTCTCCTTGCTTTAGTTGTCGGACCGTTGCGGCCGCGTTATCTATTTCGCAAGGTCGATGCCAGCTCGAATCAAAACGCAACAGCTTGATTTTTATGGATTTTCCGTCGCGCGGCGGAATGCGGCGTCCGGGATTCCGGAAATCGGGACAAGGGGCGTCGGATAATCCGGAATCCATCGGGGCGGCGGCCCCGGGAAAACCCGGACGCCTTTTCAACGGCGCGGTTCGGCCCCGCGCGCGCTGCGTCAATCAGGGGTCAAGCACCGCCTTCTTCCAGCACCAGCAAGTTTTCGTGAGAAAAACCGAGCGACACCGGCTGCCCCCGTTCGGGCAAGCCGCGATTCGGATCGTTGAACACGTCGAGCGAAATCACGGCGTCTTTCACGCGCGTTCTGATGCGCACCACCGCGCCGAGGAAATTCACTTCCTCGACGGTGGCGTTCAGCGTATTGCGGCCCGGCGCCGCCGGCTCCAGCACGATCGCTTCAGGGCGCAACGCGAGCAGACGCTTCTTGCCGGCATCGTCCGGCGGCAGTTCCTGGGTGGTGGTGAGCTCCTGACCGTCCACGGCCATCTTGCCGGTCGCCGGATCGACCACATGCCCGGCCAGAATATTCAGCGTGCCGACGAACGACGCGACAAAGCGCGTGCGCGGATAGTTGTAGATTTCCGAAGGCGAGCCGATCTGTTCGACGCGCCCCTCGTTCATCACGACGATGCGGTCGGAAATCGACAGCGCCTCTTCCTGGTCGTGCGTGACGAAAATCGACGTGATGCCGAGCTCGCGCTGCAACGTGCGAATGTCCTGCCGAAGCGAAATACGGATCTTGGCGTCGAGTGCGGAAAGCGGCTCGTCGAGCAACAGCACTTGCGGCTTGCCGGCCAACGCGCGCGCCAACGCCACGCGCTGCTGCTGCCCGCCCGACAACTGCCACGGATAACGCCCGCCCAGATGCGGCAGCTTGATCAGATGCAGCATCTCCTCGACGCGGCTGTTGATCTCCGCCTGCGGCCGATGCGTGATCTTCAGACCGAAGCCGATATTCTCGGCCACCGTCATGTTGGGAAACAGCGCATACGACTGGAACACCATGCCGACCTTGCGCTGCCGCGTGCGAAGGTGCGTGACGTCCTTGTTGTCGAGCCGGATGACGCCGCGCGTCGGCGTTTCGAAGCCGGCGATCATCCGCAGCACGGTAGTCTTGCCGCAGCCGGACGGCCCGAGAAAGGTGATGAATTCGCCGCGCTCGATCTTCATGTCGAAGTGATGCAGCGCCGTGTTCGTCCCGAAGGACTTATGCAGATTTTCGATCTCAAGGAATGCCATGATTCGCTGCCTCAGTCCGTCAAGTTTTTTGGCCGCCGGTCGCGCGGGCCGAGCCGAATACCTGAATCAATCCCATCGACGCCCACGTGATCACGAACGCGATGATCGCAAGCGCCGACGGCTCATAAGCGCGGTTCGCGCCGATCAATTGCAGGTACGGACCGAACGCGGGCCGATCGAGCAGACTCGCCAGCGTGAACTCGCCGATCACCACCGCGAAGGTGAGAAACGCGCCGGAGAGAATCCCCGAGCGGATGTTCGGAAAGATCACCTTGAAGAGAATCGTCGGCCAGTTCGCGCCGAGACATTCGGCGGCCTCGGTCAGCGAACGCACGTCGACGGCGCGCAGGCCCGCGTCCACCGCGCGGTACATGTACGGCAGCGCGAGCGTCACGTAACCGAACACCAGCAGCAAATCCGTTGCGCGCTCGTTGCCGGTGAGCGGCAGGATCGAACTGCTGTTATAGATGCGCAGATAGCCGAACACGATCACGATCGCGGGCACCACCAGCGGCAGCAGCGTGATGAATTCGACGACCGGCCGCAGCTTCGGCAGCCGCAACTGCACCCAGTAGGCGGTCGGCACCACCAGCAGCACGCCGACGACGATCGTGAACACCGCCATCATGATCGAATAGCCGAACGAGGCCTGAAAGCGCGGATCGGCCAGCACGACGCGGTACGCCTCGAAGCTGTAGACGCCGCGCTTCATGCGCATGCTGAACTCGACCGTGGCGATCAACGGAATCAGGAAATACAGCGAACCGACGATCATCGCGGTCCACGCGCCCACCCGCGACTGGCTTTTCATCGGCGCCCCCTTTCAGCGCGCGAACGCAGCCAGATGTAGCCGCCGTTCGACAGGCCCGTCACCAGCACCATGCCGAGCGCGAGCGCGTAGCCGAGGTTCTGGTTATGCATCACGTCGCCGCGAATCTGCGCGTACAGCAGGATCGTGACGATGTTCAGCGAACTTCCCGTCAACGCATAGGCCGTGGCGACCGCGCCGAACGAGTTGGCGAACAGCAGCAATGTGGCGCCGAGCACGCTCGGCCACAGCACCGGCAACGCGACGTGGCGCCAGTATTGGTACGCGGTGCCGCCGAGGCAGTCGCACGCCTCGCGCCATTCGCGCTTCAGGCCGTCGAGCGCGGGCGTGACGATCAGCACCATCAATGGAATCTGGAAGTACAGGTAAGTCAGCGTCAGTCCGGTAAAGCTCAGAATGCTGAAGCCGGTCGAATAGAGATTGATGTCGAGGTACTTCTTCAGCAACACGGTGACGAGTCCGACGCGCCCCAATGTGCAGATGAAAGCGAACGCGAGCGGCACGCCGGCGAAGTTCGAAGCGACGCCGGAAAACGTCATCAGGGTCGGGCGAATCCAGCGCGGCAGCTTGCCTTGCACCGCCGCCCAGGCCAGCAGCGAACCGATCACCGCGCCGCCGAGCGACGACGCCGCGCTCACCTTGAAACTGATCAGATACGCGTTCATGACCGTGGGCTGAAGCAGGTCACGAAAGTTGGCGAGCGTGAAGTGGCCTTGCGAATCCTGGAACGCGCCGATCATCAGGAAGCCGGTCGGCAGAATCAGAAACAGCAGCGCGAAGGTGAAAAACGGCACCACGCCGATCCAGGCGAGCAACTGCGACGCGCGGCCCGGACCGTCGACGCGAGGCGTTGGGGTGGGCACGGGAGGAACCAGCAGTTCCGTTTGGACCGACCCGGCATCCGATGAAGCACTCATAGCTCACCCTTGGCAATCTGGCTAACGCCGGGGGGCGCCGCTCATTACGAGCGGCGCGCCGCCGGCCCGACTTCACGCTATGGTTTGAAGCTGCGGTACGTCCGCGGCCAGGTTCGTCGCTGCGCTCAGTTGATGCTCAGTTGGCGCTCAGTTGAGCGCTTACCTGACGCTCACTTGACGTTCGCGCCGACCGCTTCGTCCCAATGCTTGGTGATGGTTTCCTTGTACGCGTCCTGTTGCGACAGCGTCGGGAACACCACGTTCTTGTACGACGAAGGCGGCGGCAGCTTGTCGAGCAGCGCTTGCGGAACCTTCTTCGCCGCGACCATTTCGTTATAGCGCATCGGGTGGCAATAGCCGGCCAGCCAGCCGATCTGGCCTTCGTCCGAGTACAGGTATTCCATCCACAGCTTGGCCGCGTTCGGATGCGGCGCATACGCGCTGATCGCCTGGACGTACACGCCCGCGACCACGCCGGTTTTCGGAATCACCACCTGCACCTTCGGATTGCCCTTCAACGTATCGCGGTCGGCCAGCGCGTTGTAGTCCCAGCGCACGATGATCGGCGTCGTGCCCTGCGCGAGCGATGCGGCCTTGCCGATCACCGGCACGAAGTTGCCGCTCTTGTTCAGATCGGCGAAGTACTTGAGGCCGGCTTTATCGGCCTTGCTCACGTCGCCCTTGCTTTGCGACAGACCCGCCGCGAACACGGCCTGAATCGCCTGGTTGGCCGAGCGCGGATCGCCCGCGAGCGACACGGCGTTCTTGTAGTCCGCCTTGAGCAGATCGCTCCAGTCGGTGGGCGCCTTGTCGATCATGTCGGCGTTCACTTCAAACGACAGCACGCCGTAGTAGTCGCCGTACCAATAGCCGTCGGCGTCTTTCAGTTCCTTGGGAATCGAGTTCCACGACGAAACCTTGTACGGTTGCAGCAAACCTTCCGCCTTCGCCGTGGGACCGAACGACAAACCCACGTCGATCACGTCGGGCGCTTGCGGCCCCTTGTTGCCCTTGTTCGCCTTGATGGCTTCGACTTCGTCGCCGGAACCGGCGTCCGGATTCAGCTCGTTGATCTTGATGCCGTATTTCTTCTGAAAGCCGGCGACCAGTTGACCGTAGTTGCACCAGTCGTGCGGCAACGCGATCACGGTGAGCTGGCCTTCCTGCTTGGCGGCGGCGACCAGCGCGTCGAGCGGCGCGGCCGAGGCGCTGCTCACGCCGGCTGCGGCAACGCCCGCGACGGTCGACAGCGAAAGTATGCGAGCTAACGCGGTGCGGTTCATGGTTTTCCCCATCCTCTGCCGAAATTGCTACGTTTGGAAAATTTCTGGTTCGAGCATCAAGGCGGGCGGGTGTGATTCGCACTCGCCCGCCCGCGGCATGTTCACACCGAATTAGCCGGTGCGGAAAACATGTCGGGTTTCAGTCTATCGATACGATCGGTACAAATCATGTCAACGCCCCACTGCGCCAGCAGCAGGGCGCGCGCCGGTTCATTCACCGTGTAGGCGAGCACGCGCAAGCCGGCCGCGCGGATGTCCGCGACCAGCGGCTCGCTCAGATGCCGGTGGCTCGCGTGCAGCGACACGCAGTCCAGTTCACGCACGATGCGCAGCCAGTCCGCCGGCACCTCTTCGAACAGCATGCCGCGCCGCAATGAAGGCGCGGCGTCGCGCGCCGCGGCGAGCGCGTCGAATGAAAACGATGAAAGCAGCGGCGGCGTCTGTCCTTGCCACAATGTCAGCGCGCCGCTTGCAACCAGCCGACCGGTGATCTCGTCGCGGCCCGGACACGGCTTGATTTCGATGTTGGCGGCAATGCCGTCGCGCGCGCAACGCATGGCCGCGTCGGCCAGCGTCGGCAGACGCGTGCCCGCGAATTGCGGTCCGTACCAGGCGCCGGCGTCGAGCGCGGCGAGTTGCGCCCACGTGTAGTCGGCGGCGGCGCCATGACCGTTGGTGGTGCGTTCGAGGGTGTCGTCGTGCAGCAGGAAAAGCTGATTGTCCGCGGAAAGCTTGGCGTCGAATTCGACCATGCGGTAGCCGTGACGCACGCACGCGTCGAAACCGGCCAGCGTGTTCTCAGGCGCGAGGCTGCCGCCGCAACGATGCGCGACCAGTTGCGGATACGGCCAGTCTGCGGATACAGCGCGATCAATCCCGTTTCCCACGTCTCGTCACCTTCCATGCGGATAGTTCGAAATAGGCACGACGCTATGATTTGCGAAGGCTAAGTTGAAATACACAAACTTGCAAGCTGCCAAAAAAATACAACACAATCCGGCTAAAGTAGTACGCTTGACATCGCCCGGACACACATTCGTGTCCACGATGTCGTCCTTAGAAACAAAGTCGTGTAACGCGCGTTCGCATCCAGGGAAAAACGCATGTGGCAGGAAGACCGTCATCAGAGAATTCGAGCGTTGTTGTCGACGCTTCAACGCGTGTCGACCGAACGGATCATGGCGGACCTTGGCGTGTCACGCGAAACCGTGCGGCGCGATCTGCTCGATCTCGAAGCGCTCGGCGAACTGCGGCGCGTGCACGGCGGCGCAATCAGACCCGCCGACGAAGCGCCGATCGCCGAACGCGCTCACACGCGCGTCAAGTCCAAAACGGCGATTGCCAAGGCGGCCACCGGTTTGATCGCGAGCGGCCAGACGCTTTTCATCGACGCGGGCACGACCACCGCGGCGCTCGCCGAACAACTGGCGAAACTGGCGAATCTCACCGTTGTCACCAACTCGATCGACGTCGCGCTGAAAATGCGCGGCGCCGTGGAGCAAGCCGACGCGGCCAACGAAGTGATCCTGCTCGGCGGCTCGATCAGCGACCGCGCAATGGCGACCACCGGCGCCACTACCGTGCTCGACATCCAGCGCTATCGCGCGGACATGGCGCTGCTGTCGCCGGTCGGCGTCGACCACCGGCATGGCGCGACCAACTACGACCACGCCGAAACGGAAGTGGCGCGCGCGATGGTCGCCAACGCGGACCGCGTGATCATCCTCGCCGACTACAGCAAGATCGGCCAGCGCAGCCGCATTTCGTATTGCCCGATCGATCGGATCGACGTGCTCGTCACCAACAAAAAGGCGGCCGAGGCCGCCGACTTTGCATCGCTAAAAAAGAAGCTGGAAGAAATCGTGCTGGCCTAGGATCGGGCGCCCGCGCCTATTCCTTCACATGCATCGTATCGAGCACGCGTTTGCGCAAGCGCGTGTCGTGCAGCGCGCCGGCTGCGTCGAGCACCGGATAGGCGGTCGAACAGAACAACGAGTTGAGCCGCTTCATGTCGCTGATCAGGTCCAGATGCAACGCGCTGGTCTCGATGCTGCGCAGGCTCTGTCCCGCGAGACGATCGAGGTGCTTGTAGGAATACGCGCGCTCCAGGTCGCGAAAGCGCTCCTTCTCGGCCAACAGTCGCTCGGCGCAACGTAGATCGTTATTGAGGAACACGGAGAGGCCAAGTTGCAGATTGCTGACGAGCCGCGCCTGGAGGTCGTCCAGTTCGCCCAGCCCTTCCTCTGAAAACGAAAGGCGGTGCGCGATCTTCTTCTCCTCGATATCGCCGACGATCCGCTCGATGATGTCGCCCGCATGCTCCAGGTTGATCGTCAGCGAAATGATGTCGGTCCAGCGGCGGCTGTCGGCTTCGTCCAACTGCTCGCGCGAGATCAGCGTGAGGTACGTTTTGACCGCGGCGTAGAGTTCGTCGACGTCGTCGTCCATGCGGACGGTTTCGCGCGCTTTGTCCAGGTTGTTGTGGTGAATCAGCTCCGCCACGTTGTCGAGCATGGTCCGCACGATGTCGCCGATGCGCAGCGCCTCGCGCGAGGCATTCGCGAGCGCGAGCGTGGGCGTGGACAGCGCTGCCGTATCCAGGTGCAGCGGCCGCAGTTCGCCGTTCGGCAGCGGGCGGTCATGCAGCACGCGGGTGCAGATGCGCGCGACCGGGTCGATCAGCGACAGGCACGCGCAGCAACGCAGCGCGTTGTAGATCAGATGGAAGCCGACCGTGGCTTCGCGCGGATTCGCGATCAACACCGGCAAACCGCGCGCGAGCAGCGAGGTGAACGGCAGGATCAGCAGCGCACCGGCCAGCTTGAACGCGAAGCTACCCAACGCGAGCCGCCGCGCCGCCGAATTTTGCGCGACGGTACCCATGAGCGCGAGCACGCCGCTGCCGAGATTCGCGCCGATCACCAGACACAACGCGACCTTCAGCGAGATCACGCCGGACGAGGCGAGCGTCGCGGTGAGCAGAACCGCGGCGAGGCTCGAATAGGACAGCATGGCGAACGCCGCGCCGACGAGCGCATCGAGCATGGTGTCGCCGGTCAGCGCGCCGAACATCACGCGCACGCCGGCGCCTTGCGTCATCGGCTGGGCGGCCTCGACGATCAGATGCAGCGCCAGCAGAATCAGGCCGAGCCCGATCAGCGTGCGCCCGACCTGCCCCAGGCGCGTTTGCTTGCGCGACAGGAAGAGCGGCACGCCGAACAGAACCAGAATCGGCGACAGCCATGAAAGGTCGAGTGTGAGGACCCGCGCCATCAGCGCGGTGCCGACATCGGCGCCGAGCATGATCGCAAGGCCGCTGGTCAGCGGCACCAGACCTTGAGCCGCGAACGACGTGACGATCACCGCGGTGGCATTGCTGCTCTGTACCAGGCTCGTTACGCCGACGCCCGACAGAAAGGCGCGCCAGCGGCTGCTGGTGCTGCGGCCGAGCACGCTGCGCAGATCGGCGCCGAGCACCCGCAGGATGCCGGTACGCACGATGTGCGAGCCCCACACGAGGAGCGCCACACCGGCCAGGAGGTTAAGGAGTATCAACATAAGGCACTGCGCGTCCGTTCCTGCTGCCATGACCCGAACCGCATGCCGCGCGAACCGGCACCCGGGGCGTATGCAGTAGTGTTGCACAATTTTGCCTTATTGTAATTTTGTGCTTTTAAATATACGCTCGGTGGCACGCGGTGTACGAATGGCGTCGACCTTTGTGGACGCATGTTTCGTCGTTCATCGCTCCGCTACTTACTTCGTTCGCCCACTTGATCACGAGGACGCTGGATGAGCCGCAATCTTGCGCTGTTCGACCTGGACCACACGCTGCTGCCGCTCGACAGCGATCAGGCGTGGGCTCACTTCATTGCGGGCCTGGGCATAGAGGGCGCTGCGCGGCACGCGCAAGAGATCGACGAGTATTACCGGCAGTACGTGGCCGGCACGCTCGATATGACCGACTATCTGAACTACACGCTGGCGCCGCTCGCCCGCCACTCGCGCGAGCAACTCGACGCATGGCATGCGCAGTTCATGCAGGACGTGATCACGCCGGCGATTCTGCCGGCCGCGCGCGAACTCGTGCAACGCCATATCGAGGCGGGCGATTTGTGCTGCATCGTTACCGCCACCAATGTGTTCATCACACAGCCGATCGGCAAGGCGCTGGGCTTCGAGCATCTGCTCGGGATCGAACTCGACACGGAACACGGCGATCCGCTCGCGCGCTTTACCGGAAGCTCAGTGGGCGTGCCGACTTTTCGCGAAGGCAAAATCACGCGCACCGAGAGCTGGCTGGCGTCGCTCGGCCATTGCTTGCAGGATTTTCCGCAGAGCTATTTCTATAGCGACTCGATCAACGACGTGCCCTTGATGGAGCGCGTCACGCACCCGGTCGCGACGAATCCCGACGCGCGGCTGCGAGCGATTGCGGCAGAACGCGGCTGGCCGGTGATCGAGCTGTTTGCTTGAATCGACAGGCGTCGCCTCGACGGTGTTAACCGCGGCTCCAGCGCCTGGATGCCGCGACTGAGCAACCTGCAACGGGCACTGCATGGGTTCTCGCGAATGATGACGCGTCGATATCCAGTTGCGCAAGCTGGCCGTTCGGCAGATTGACCGCGTGCGGCACGCAGCGCGATGATCTTCGCGTTGCCATTCTTCGCATCCGCCATGGTCTTCGTATTCAGTTGTTTGAGCTGGCTGTTCTTCAATGTCGGCGTGCCGGTGTTTGGGCCGATTGCACTGCTGCCCCTGTTGAGTTTATCGCGCGTTTTTCGGCGGGCGTCGCAGGGCATTGCGATAAAAGCCATCAAAGACGGACAGCTTCTCTGGGTCGTCATTTCGATGTGCGCGAGTGCTTGTTATGAGATTGGCTCTGCGCTAGGCGACGCACGAACCGACGGCTCGCTGGCGTCGATCCTCGTATCGTTCGCTGCGGCTGACGCGGTGTATCACCCCGCGCGAAACGACAGCGAAGAACCGTGCGACCGAAGGCTGATGTGGTTTTCGCTATTCATGACCGCAGCCGTCGCCGCCTCTTTCTCCGCATCTCATTATTCGCTAGCCTAACCAACACCAAGGCGATTGCACTATACTTTTTCACCGAGCCTAACAGGGAGAGCCAACATGCCGAATCTGATCGATCACCTCATCGAGAATCGCGCGCTGCGCAATCGCTTTATCGACCTCATGTACCCGTTCACGTTAATTGGTGCAACGCTGGCTTCGATCTCAATGCTGCTCGCGCGCTACTATCGGTAGTCCGCTCGCATGTTCCGTGAGCGCATGATTCCAGCGCTCACAGTTCGCTTGCCAAAAAGAACAAAGCCCGCAACATGTGCGGGCTTTGCTTTTTTTCAAACCGACCGTAATCAACCCGCTCAGACCACGCCTGCTCCGTGCGCCTGCAAGTCGGCGTGGTAGCTCGATCGAACCATCGCGCCCACGGCGGCATGCGTGAAGCCCATCTTGTACGCTTCTTCCTCGTACATCTTGAACGTGTCGGGATGCACATACGAGCGCACCGGCAAATGGTGTTCCGACGGTTGCAAATACTGGCCGATCGTCAGCATGTCCACGTCGTGCTCGCGCAGGTCGCGCATCACTTGCAGGATTTCTTCCTCGGTTTCGCCGAGGCCGACCATCAGGCCGGACTTGGTGGCGACGTCCGGATGCAGCGCCTTGAAGTCCTTCAGCAGCTTCAGCGAATGTGCGTAATCCGAACCCGGACGCGCTTCCTTGTACAGACGCGGCACCGTTTCGAGGTTGTGGTTCATCACATCGGGCGGTGCGGCGTTCAGAATGCCGAGCGCGCGATCCAGGCGGCCGCGGAAGTCCGGCGTCAGAATTTCGATGCGCGTTTCCGGCGACAGCTCGCGCGTCTGCCGAATGCACTCCACGAAGTGAGCCGCGCCGCCGTCGCGCAAATCGTCGCGATCGACGCTGGTGATCACCACGTATTTCAGCTTCAGCGCGGCGATGGTGCGCGCGAGGTTGCCCGGCTCCTCGGTGTCCAGCGGATCGGGGCGGCCGTGGCCGACGTCGCAGAACGGGCAGCGGCGCGTGCACTTGTCGCCCATGATCATGAAGGTCGCGGTGCCCTTGCCGAAGCATTCGCCGATGTTCGGGCAGCTTGCTTCTTCACACACCGTGTGCAGATTGTGCTCGCGCAGAATCTGCTTGATTTCGTAGAAGCGCGAATTGCCGGTCGCCGCCTTGACGCGGATCCAATCCGGTTTCTTCAATTTTTCGATCGGGACGATCTTGATCGGAATGCGGGCGGTTTTGGCTTGCGCCTTCTGCTTCGCGGTGGCGTCGTAGGCGGCGGAAGCCGGCACGGCTTCGGCGGCGGGAGAAGTTGCGAGGTTCGCGGTAACGTCAGTCATTCGTTCGGTCCAGTCAGGCGGTGATCGCACCGGCCTGCGGTTGGGCGACGGCCGCGGGACTGCCGTCGAGGTTTGCGGTGAGGCGTGCTGCAAGGGTGCGGGCCACGTCGTCCCAGCCGGCGGCAACGCCGAGCGTCGCCATATCGACTGTTTCGAGCCCCGCGTAGCCGCATGGGTTGATGGCCAGAAACGGCCGCAAGTCCATGTTCACATTGAGGCTCACGCCGTGATAGCTGCAGCCGTTGCGGATTTTCAGACCCAGCGCGGCGATCTTCGCGCCGGCGTGCAAGCCGGCTTGCGGATGAGGCGCCACGTAGATGCCGGGGGCGCCCGCCTTGCGTTCTCCGGCGAGATTATACGCCGCGAGGGTGTCGATCACGGCCTGCTCGATCCGCGTGACCAGTTCCCGAACCATCAGTTTGCGGCGGCGCAAATCGAGCAGCAGGTAGGCCACCACCTGACCGGGCCCGTGATACGTGATCTGACCGCCCCGGTCCGCCTTGACGAGCGGAATGCCGCTATCGGCCGCCAGCAGATGCGACGGATCGCCGGCCTGGCCCAAGGTGAAGACGGGAGGATGTTCGACCAGCCAGATTTCGTCGGGAGTGTCGGCCGTGCGCGCGTCGGTGAATGCGCGCATGGCTTCGAAACTGGCTTCGTAAGGTTCGCTGCCGCGCCAGCGCAGCGTGAGCGGCGCCGCGGCGGACAATGGAGACGGGGAAACCGGGGTGGCGCACATGGTGGCGCTAGTTTACCGAAAACCGGCGATCCCCGCCGGGCGCGGCGCCGCCGCCGAGGCGAACGCCGGAAGCGCGGCATGCGCCGGACATGCGCGGCGAGCCGCGCGCCGCGGCCTGCCAGTGAGCGATTCCCCGCTCAAACCGTCCGCCAGCCGCCGCGCATGCGCGCCGCCAGCCGTTCGCCAACCCGGGCGAACCAGTTCAACGCGCGTTCGTCGCAGCGCGTCGGCACGGAAAACATCACCTTCGCCTGCGCGCTGTCCTCGGCGCTCAGCCAGAGCCGCTCGCCGCGCCGAAGCCGTAGCGTGTGGCCGGGTTGCAGCCAATAGTCTTCCGTGTCGTCGCTGCGTGTCACCCACACCGCGCCGCCGTGCACGACGAGCCTGGTGCTGCGCGCCACCTTCATCGGAACCGTTTCGCCACGGCGGATTTCAAACGCAATGCTAGAGGAAATTTCTCGCATGATGCCCTCGCCAAAAATCGTTTCATGGCTACAATCGTAGGCGTAGCAAGGGTTGACGCAAAACGATCTATTTTCACCTCTATGTGAGAAAAATTTCGATGGATCTCCGGCAATTACCCGCCCTGAACGCAGTCAAGGCATTCGAGGCCGCCGCCCGCCATGAGAGCTTCTCGCGCGCCGCCGACGAACTGTTCGTCACCCACGGCGCCGTCAGCCATCAGATTCGTGCGCTCGAGGCCGAACTGGGCGTCTCGCTGTTCGCCCGCGACGGCAAACGCGTGCGGCTCACCGAAACCGGCCGGCGCTACGCCGCACAGGTGCGCTCGGCGCTCATGGCGCTCGCCGACGCCACCCGCGAAATCCGCGCGGGCGACCGTGAGCGGCGGCTGGTCGTGTCGATGCTGACTTCGTTCGCGGCGCGCTGGGTGACGCCGCGCATCGGCAGCTTTATTGAAGCGCATCCGCAGTGGGATCTCGAACTGCTGTCCACCAACGCGCTAACCGACTTCGCGCGCGACGACGTCGACGTGGCGATCCGTTTCGGCTTCGGCAAATATTCGGGGCTGCATTCGGAGCTTCTGCTGGAGGAGATTTTCTTTCCGGCGTGCGCGCCGACCTTCAACGGCGGCAAGCTACCGCAAACGCCGACCGATCTGGCCAAGGTACCGCTGCTGCGCTCCGACGACGAATTGTGGCGTCCGTGGTTCGACGCCGCCGGCCTCACCGACTGGCCGGAGCCGAAACGCGGCGTGCTGTATCAGGATTCGTCGAATCTTTTGCAAGCGGCCATCGACGGCCAGGGGGTCGCGCTCACGCGCCGTTCGCTGGCGATGCACGAGATCGCCGCGGGGCGCCTCGTGCGGCTATTCGATGTGGATGGGCCGAGCCCGTGGCAGTACTACTTCATCTGCCCGCCGCAGATGCTCGAAACCGCGCGGGTCAAGGCATTCCGCGACTGGGTGTTCGACGAGGTGGGCCGCTTCAAGCAGCTTTTCGAGCGGGCTTGCGAGGCGCGGCCCGCGGCAGACACCGAGCAGACGGCGGACGCCTTGCGCGCCGCGCCGTGACGCTCGCGCAGGCGTTAAAGCACCACCTTCACCATCGGGTGACCGGTAAGCGCGCGGTAGATATTGTCGAGCTGTTCGCGGCTGGTGGCGCGAACCGTCACCGTCAGGCCGGTGTAATTGCCGCTGCTGGACGGCCGCGTCTCGACGTTTGCGGCGTCGACTTCGCTATCGAACTGCCGAACCACCGTGACGATCGTCTCGGTGAATTCGGGGTGCGACTTGCCCATGATCTTGATCGGAAAATCGCACGGAAACTCAAGCAATGATTCGTTCACGGAACTCATTTTCCACTCCTTGCCGCGCTTCTCGCGCCTGCTTTGCCTTGGCGCGCTGATACGCCGCGTACAGCGCCGCAAACACCGCGCCCGGCTTACCGTCGCCAACCGGCTGACCGTCCAGTTGCGTGACCGGCAGCACTTCCTTGGTGGCCGAGCTGACGATGATCTCATCGGCCGCGCGCAATTCGGCTTCGGCGATCTCGCGCGCCTCGAAGCGGATGCCGCACTCGCTCGCCAGTTCTTCGATCAGCCCGTAGCGAATCCCTTCGAGAATCTTGTGGCTGCGCGGCGGCGCGGACAACACACCGTCTTTCACCATCCACACGTTCGACGACGAACCCTCGGTCAGCATGCCGTCGCGAAACTGGATCGTCTCGAACGCGTCGTTTTCCGCCGCGTATTGCGCCATCAGCACATTGCCGAGCAGCGACACCGACTTGATGTCGCAATTGAGCCAGCGACGGTCTTCGGCGCTCACGCAGCGCACGCCTTGCGCGCGCTGCGCGGCGCCGGGCAGATTGAGCGGCGTGACCATCACGAACACGGTCGGCTGAATGCCGGCCGGAAACGCGTGAGCGCGCTTCGCGACACCGCGCGTGACCTGGATGTAGGCGATCGCGTCCTGCTCGGGGCTGAGGCCGGCGTCCGCTTCGTTCGCCGCGACCACGCGCTCGATCAACTCGCGCCAGCCGGCGTCGCTAAACGGATTGACGATGCCGATCTTGTCGACCGACCGGGCGAGGCGCGCGAGATGTTGCGTGAAACGGAACGCCGTGCGGCCGCCGGTATGCGCATACAGCGGCGCGACTTCATAAATGCCGTCGCCGAAAATAAAGCCGCGGTCGAGAACCGGCACGCGCGCTTCGGACAACGGCACCAGTTCGCCGTTCAGATAAACGATCGGGTCGAACGAAACATCGGAAAGGGCGGTCATCGCGATTGGGCGCTTATTTTTTCTTGTTGAACATCAGCATCAGCGAATCCCACACGCGGCCCACCACGCCGGCTTGCGGCACGGCCTGCAACGCGACCACCGGGAATTGCGCCAGCACCTTGCCGTCCGCAACCAGCTTCGCCGTGCCGACCTGCTGACCGCTGGCGATCGGCGCGATCAGCGGATCGATCTGCTCGATCTGCGGCTTCACCTTGTCGGCCATGCCCTTCGGCACGGTGATGTACTGATCGCTCTTCACGCCGATCTGCACGGTGTCCTGCGCGCCCTTGTAGACGCGCGGCGTGCCCACCACCTGCGCCGCCTTGTACAGACGCACCGTGTCGTACGCGGTGTAGCCGTAGTTCAGCATCTTCAGGCTGTCCTGCACGCGGTCGTGTTCCTTCGGCTCGCCCATCATCACCGTGACCAGACGGCGCGCCGCGCCAGGCGTGCCCGGCAGCTCACGCTTCGCGCTCGCGATCAGGCAGTAGCCGGCAGCTTGCGTATGGCCGGTCTTCAGACCGTCGACCGTCGGGTCGATCCACAGCAGACGGTTGCGGTTCGGCTGCTTGATCTTGTTGTACGTGAAGTCCTTGACCGAGAAGATGTTGTAGTAGTCGGGAAAGTCACGAATCAGACGCGCCGACAGCACCGCGAGGTCGCCCGCGGTGGTGTAGTGCTGCGGATCGGGCATGCCGTTCACGTCGGCGAAATGGGTGTTCTTCATGCCGAGGCGCTGCGCCTCGGTGTTCATCATGTTGACGAACTGCGACTCGCTGCCGCCGACCAGTTCGGCCAGCGCGATCGCCGCGTCGTTACCCGACTGGACGATCATGCCGTACACCAGGTCGTGCACGGTGACCGGCTTATTCGATTCGATGAACATGCGCGATTCGTCGGTGCGAACGCGGCGCACCGCTTCGCCCGGCATCACCGTTTGCTCCATCGTGATCTTCTTCGTCTGCAATGCCTCGAAGACGAGATACGCGGTCATCAGCTTGGTGAGCGACGCCGGCTCCACGCGCTCGTCGGGATTGCCGGATGCGAGCACCTGGTTGCTGGTCGCGTCGACGAGCACCCACGAACGCGCGTTCACCGCCGGCGGCGGCACTTGCGCGAACGCGGTGCTGGCAACGAGGGTTGCCGGCAACACGATGCCGAGGGTGACGGCACGGCCAAGCGTATTAGGAACGAAGGAAACAGCGGATGGAAATGACGTGCGGCCGAAAGTTGAGAAACGCATAGGGTCGATTCGTGCGGAAAAGTACATCGTGCGCAGGGCGCATTGTTGGAAGAGCCGGTCGGCGAGCGTCTGGCCGTAAAACGGCGCGGCGCCCGTTGGACTTCCGGCCACGCGGTCGGTTCGCGCAGCACGCCTCGCATCCGGCACCGCTGCGCGCGAGAAGAAGCCACGCGTCGCGCGAACTGCCGGGTGGGCGGCGCTGCGCCCAAAAAAGAGCGCCCATTATACGCGCGCTATCTCGCCAACCATGCGCGGGGCGCGGCGATTAATTGCCGTTTGTGCGTACCTGTACCCCGGAAAACGCGCGCCGCCCGCCCCTCAGCGCCACGCGTCGACGATGATCCGCTTGAGAATGTGCAGCTTGCGATGCAGAAAATGCTCGGCGCCCGGAATCACGATCACGGGCAATTCCTGCGGCCGGGCCCAGTCGTAAACGGATTGAATGGGAACGGTGTCGTCGGTTTCGCCGTGAATCAGCAGCGTGTTGTCCGGCACCGGCGCGACTTCCCAGCGGCTCGCCGCCGTGCCGACGAACACCATGCGCTCGATTGCCTGGCCTTCCTCGCGCAGCTTCGCGGCGACGTGCGACAGCACGAACGTGCCGAACGAAAAACCCGCGAGCACAAGCGGCAGATCGCCCTGCCCGGCTTCAGCGCGCATGTGATCGATCACGGCGCGCAGATCGTCGCGCTCGCCGATGCCCGCGTCATGCTCGCCTTGCGTTTGCCCGACGCCGCGAAAATTCGTGCGATACGTCACGTAGTTCAACTGCACGAGCGTGCGCGCCAGCGTCTGGGCGACCTTGTTGTCCATCGTGCCGCCGAACAGCGGATGCGGATGCGCGACCAGCGCGATGCCGCGCGGCGCGGCGCCGTTTTCACGGGTTCCGTCGGGCAGATCGCGCGCGACCTCGATCTTGCCGACCGGGCCGTCGATCAGATACTTCTTCGTGTGTACGTTCATGGGGACGCTTATTGATCGATTTTCAGGCGCTCGACAATCTTGCCGTTCACGAGATGCGAATCGACGATTTCGTCGATGTCGCTCTCGTCGATATACGTGTACCAGACGCCTTCGGGGTACACGACGAGCGTCGGGCCGAGCTCACAGCGGTCGAGACAGCCGGCCTTGTTGATGCGCACCTGGCCGGGGCCGGCGAGGCCGAGTTGCTTCACGCGTTTTTTCGCGTACTCCTGCATCGCCTGGGCGTTGCAGTTCGCGCAGCTTGGGCGATCGGCGCCGGGTTCGCGCTGATTGAGGCAGAAGAAAACGTGGTACTTGTAGAAGGAATCCATGTGTGCGGTGGCGAGGCTGTAAGAGTGGAAAGGGCGCTGGATGCGCCACGGCGCGCCTGTCGGTAATGCGGACGATTATAGCGAGCGGGGCTCGCGATCGCTGGCGGCGGGCCGTGCATCGCCGGGTCCGCGCTACGCATGGAGGTGGCGGCCGCACCGGCTTCTTCACGCGCCGGGGCAAACCGGCGCCCCACGCGCCGTCAAACGTGCGTCACGCGCCGCTTGAGCCACGCCTGCTCGACGACGAACGCGAGCCACACCAGCGCCGCGTACGGCCAAATCCACGCGAGCCAGTGCGCGAGACCGTTGAAATGCAGATACCGCCCCTGCCGCCAGTCCGCCAGCACGACGTCGAAATACGGATTCACCGGCAGCAGATTGACGAACACCAGCGCGACCGTCAGCGCGCAGGCCGCGAGCGCCGCGCGCGAGCGGCGCCGCAAGCGCAGCGCCAGCAGCGCCGCGACGGTGCCGCACGCAAGCCCGGCGAGTGCGCCGGAGGTCGCCCAGTCGAATGTCAGACCCGACTGCGACTGTAGAAACGTCGCGCCCACCTTGACGCCCAAGGTCATGAGGATGAACGCGATCAACAGTCGCACGCGCGGCGCATGACGGCGCACCGCCAGCGACGCCAGCGCGAGCGCGGCAAACAGATTGAGGGTGGTGATCGCCGCTTCCCACAGGTCGACGGGCAGCCACGCGGCGACCCGTGCCGGCCATGCGCCGACGTGCCAGCGCAACGGCGTCCATGCGAGCAGCGCATCCTGTGTCGTCGAATCGAAGCGCAGCCACAACGCGCGCGGCCAGTTGCCGAGACCGAACAGGCGGGGCGCCGGGTACATCGTCGCGAAAGGCCACGAGAAGATGAGGCACGCGAGCGCCGCACGGTCGCGTTCGAACCACAGGAGCCGCAAGCGCCGCAACAAGCCGCGATCGAGCAGCGCGCCGGTGGCGGGCGACATGATCGCCGCGCCGAGCAGCGCGCCGAGCGCATTGGCGGCCAGATCGACGTTGGAAGCGACGCGCGTGGGCAGATAGGTTTGGACCGCCTCCATGGTCCCCGACAGCAGTCCGCCCAGCACGAAGGCCAACGCGACCGCCAGCGGGCCGCGCCAGCGCGGATAGACCGCGAGCACCACGAGCGCGCCGAACGGCATGTAGCCGAGCACGTTGGTGATCACGTCGAAGGCCGTGAGGTACTGCGGCAAGGGATCGGACAGAAAGGCGAACGGTGCGAGGCCGAGCGAGCGCCAACCGTAAAACGGATACCACGAACCGTAGACGATCAGCGCGGCATACAGCACCAGCGCCTGCCGGGAGAGCGCCGACGGGCGCCGCTGCCAGGGCTTTTCGCTCATGCAGCGCTCCGTTGCGTGCGCCGCCGGGAGGTCATTGCGCGGCGACCAGCGCCTGCACGCCGAGCCACGCGCCGATTTGCGCGACCAGATCGTCGCTGGCCGTGGCGAGCGCCTGCGCGCCGCCGGCGGCGTCCGACGAACTGGCCGGCGCACGCGAGACGAACGTGCGCTGGCCGATCACCTTGCCGTTCTGCGTCAGCGTGGCGCGCGCGGTGACTGCGGCGTGGCTCTGGGAACTGCTGTCGAAAACCTGCTCGAACTCGCTCAGATCGACCTTCAGCACCGGCGCGCGCACGCCGTCTGCGCCCGTCAATACGGTGCCGTTCGAACTGAGCGCGTTGCGCAGACGCTGGGTCAGCAACTGCGCGGGCGGCATCGTCCAATGGCTGTTCGCGTAGGTGGCGGTTTGCTGCGCGTCGGCGTAGCTGAGCCGGTAGATCAGCTTGTCGGATTCGAGCATGCCCGGCGCGCTGACGTCGAGTATCTTCACGGCCGGCAACTGGCCCGCCGAAGCGGCCTGATTCGGCGGGCCGAAATCGTAGCGGATGTCCGAGATTGCCGCAGGATTACCCGCGCAACCCGCGGCCAGCACGCCGAACGCGAGCAGCGCCGCCAGCGCGGCGCGCGTGGACCATCCCGAGGACAACAATCGGTGAATCGAGCGTGACATAACCATCTTCCTTCTTCAAAACCTTCAAATCATTTATCGGCGCGGGCGGCGGGCCACTTGAAACCGGCCTCGCCAGGTCCGGGCGCCGCGCCCGGCGCGCCGAACAGCACGCTGCGCGGATTGCTGCTCAACGTATCGGCCGCGCGGTCCACCGAACGGGCCGCCGAGCGCACGTCCTCGGCGAGCGAATTGACGCGCGGCAAGGTGTCGTAGCCGACCCGCGCCGACAACTCCTGCAGCGAGCCGTTCATCGACGTCAACGCGTCGCCCGCCTGCTGCGCCGCCGCGCCGACCTTGTTGAGGTTGGTCTCGAACGGACCGTCCGGGCGGTTCAGACTGGTGATCAACTGATTGGTCGACGCGAGCGTGCGATCCAGTTGGTCGATCGTGGCGGGCAGCTTGCCGGCGACCGGCGCCGCCTGCTGGGTCAGCGTGGCCACACCGTCGGCGGCCTTCTGGATGCTGGCCGCCGTGCCTTGCAGTTGAGCGGCCATTTCCGGCGACAGCAGATTATCGACGTCGTCCGCGACTTTTTCGAGTTTGCGCAGCAGCACGTCGCCGCGTTGCTGCAATTGATCGAGCAAGCCCGGACGCATCGGCAACTGCGCGACCTGCTTGGGCGACGACGGCAGCGGCGACGGATCGCGCCCGCTGTCGTCCAACTGGATGAAGGCAATGCCCGTCACCCCCTGGAAGCCCAGGCTGCCGAAAGTCGAATGGGTGATCGGCGCGTGCGTGTCGACGAGGATGCGGATCAGAATCTGCCCCGGATGAGCCCGGTCGAATTTGATCGACTGCACCTTGCCGACGTCGAGCCCGCGATAGCGCACCGCCGCGTCGGTATAAAGCCCCGTCACGTTGGTGCGCGCGATCAGATCGTACGGCACCCGCACGGAACGGTCGACGTTGAACAAAAAAGCCGCCACCGCGATCGCAACCAGCAGGACGATCGTGAAGAGCCCCGCCCAGAAGGCGTGTGATTTGTTTTCCATTGTCAGGTTCCCTGGTTCACAGCGGCAATTCGGACGACGCCGGTTCGAGCGCCGCGCGCGGCAGTTTCGCGCGGCGCTCCGGCGGCAGCGCCTGCAACGCGCGGCGCCCGCGCAGGCCGAGGAAATATTCGCGGATGAAAGGATGATCGACGCCCGCCGCCTCCTCGACCGGCGCGGCGACCAGCACCTTGCGATCGGCCAGCACCGCGACGCGGGTGGACAGCGCGACCATCGTGTCGAGATCGTGCGTGACCATCACCACGGTCAAGCCCAGCGCGCGATGCAGCGCCGAGATGAGTTCGACGAATTCATCGGACGCCTGCGGATCGAGCCCGGCGGTCGGTTCGTCGAGAAACAGCAGTTCAGGTTCCAGCGCGATCGCGCGCGCAATGCCCACGCGCTTGATCATTCCGCCCGACAGCGCCGACGGCATCTTCGACGCGTGCTTGCACGGCAGACCGACCATTTCCAGCTTGAGCATCACGATGTCGCGCAACAGGTCCTCGGGCACCTGGCCGAGTTCGCGCACCGGCTGCGCGATGTTGTCGAACACCGAAAGCGACGAGAACAGCGCGCCGCGCTGAAACAGCATGCCGGAGCGGCTGCGCATCAGCAGCGCGGTTTCCGGCGAGATGGTCGCGAGGTCCTCGCCGAACAGCTTGATGGTGCCCGACGACGGCCGCTCCAAACCGAGAATCTGCCGCACCAGCGTGGTTTTGCCGGAGCCCGAGCCGCCGACGATCGACACGATCTCGCCGCGCCGCACGTCCAGATTCAGGTGCTGATGCACGATGTTGCGGCCGTAGCGCTTGGTCACGTCGATCACCTCGATCACCGGCTCGGCGATCGAGGGCATCGGCTGGCCGCGCACGGCCTGGGTGAGTGGCGCGATCATCCGAGCCCCACGTTCTGGAAGAGGATCGCGAACACCGCGTCCGCGAGAATCACGATGGTGATCGAGGTCACCACCGAAGTCGTCGTGCCTTCGCCGAGACTCTGCGAATTGGCCTTGATGCGGAAACCGAAATGGCAGCCGACGAGCGCGATCAGCATGCCGAACGCGACGCCCTTGCCGAGGCCGATCCACAGATTCGCGACCGGCACCACGCCCGGCAACGCGCGCGCGAAGTAGCTCATGTCGATGCCGAGCACGATCTTGGCGGCCAGCGCGCCGCCGGCGAGCGCGATGATGTTGGTCCACATCACGAGCAGCGGCATCGCCACGCCGAGCGCGATCACGCGCGGCAGGATCAGCCGCAGCCCGTGCGGAATGCCCATCACGCGCATCGCGTCGAGTTCCTCGGTCACGCGCATCACGCCGATCTGCGCGGTGATCGCCGAGCCCGAACGGCCCGCCACCAGGATCGCCGACAACACCGGCCCCAGTTCGCGGATCACCGAGAGCCCGAGAATATTCACGATGTACTGATTCGCGCCGAAGAGCCGCAGTTGCTGCGCGGACAGATAGCTGAGCACGATGCCGATCAGGAACGCCACCAGCGCGGTGATCGGCAGCGCCCGGGTGCCGGCGTTGTAGATGTTCGCGGAGATCTCGGTCCACGGCGTGATTTTCGGCTTGCGCACGATCGCCAGCAGATCGAGCACGACGCGCCCGAGCATGCCGACGCCGCCATATAGATGCTCGAAGAACGAGAAGATCGCGAGGCCGAGCCGCGTGAACGGATCGAACTTGACGACCGGCTCGGCCGTTTCGCGCGCCGTGTCGAGCAGCGCGATGCGCTCGAAAATATCGCGCTGCGTATCGGTGAGCTCGGTGTCCGGCGGCATCCGGTGGCCCCACACGCGCCATAGCGCCTGGCCGCCCACGTGGTCCATCCGGTCGATGCCCGAGAGGTCCCACTGGCGGATGCCCGTGGCGCCTATCAGCGAGCGCAACTGGGGAATCACGTGTCCGGTCGCGCGGTCGCGCGCGAGCGCGAGCGCCGTCCACTGGCCCGAGAGCCGGACGATCTTGCCCTGGCTGCCGGCCGCGACTTCAAGGCCGGGCGGAGTGTCGTAGTTCAAGGATCGCAGGAATCTGGTTATCGGATTAAGCGGCCATTGTAGCGAAGGCGCGGCGGATAGATCGTGCCGGCGGCCGGCCCGGTTGGCTGTCGCTACAATACCGGACATGAACGCTGACAAGACCTCATCCCGGGCCGCCGCGGCTGCCGACTGGCGTATCGATCGCGAGCGCGCCGTCGCGCTGTTCGGCCCGCACGCGCATGACTGGCCGATCGAAATCGTCGAGGAAACCGGCTCGACCAACGCCGACCTCATGACCCGCGTCAAGGCGTTGCCGCGCAAGGCCGGCGCGCTGCCGCGTCCGATCGTGCGGGTCGCGTATCTGCAAACGGCCGGGCGCGGGCGCCGCGGCCGTCCCTGGTATGCGGAGCCCGGCAATGCGCTGCTGTTTTCGGTGGCGTGCGTGCTGCCGCGTCCTCTCGGAGGACTGGCGGGGCTAAGTCTCGCTGTCGGCGTGGCGCTGGTCGACGGGCTGCGTTCGCTGCCGGTCGCGGGTCCCGGCCAGATCGCGCTGAAGTGGCCGAACGACGTGCTGCTCGAAGGCGACAAACTGGCCGGCATCCTCATCGAAACCGCGTGGAGCACCGACGAGGCCAGCGCCGTCGTGATCGGCATCGGCACCAACGTGAAGGGCGCGGACGAACTGGCGGCCAAGGTCGGCGCACTGAACGCCGGCACGCCGCCGCAGGCGCGCGGCACCGCGCCGACGGCACTGCAACGCGCGCTGCCCAACGCGAATCTCACCGACACGCTCGCCGCCGAACTGAACGCGCTCGAACCCGCGCTGCAGCGCTTCGGCGCCGACGGCTTCGCGCCGTTCCAGGCGCGCTGGAACGCCGTGCATGCGTACGCGGGGCGCGAAGTCGTGTTGCTGGAGCAAGGCGAGGAACTGGCGCGCGGCGTGGCGGCGGGCGTCGACGAGCGGGGTCAATTGCTGCTCGACACGGCTGCGGGCCGCCAGGCCATCGCCACCGGCGACGTCTCGCTGCGTCTCGCCGACGGTGCCGCATGACGAACGGTGCGCCCTATCTGCTGATCGATGCGGGCAATAGCCGCATCAAGTGGGCTTTGGTGCAGGCGGACGGCGCGCGGATCGCGTCGGGGGCGCTGGCGCACGACGGCGCCGAAGACGCTCTTGAGTGGTCGAACTTGCCGACGCCCGGCAGCGCATGGTTATCGAACGTCGCGGGCGATGGCGTCGCGGCGCGGATCACAGCGCTGCTTGCCACTCACTGGCCGCAATTGCCGCTCACGACGATTCGCGCCTGCGCGCGGCAATGCGGCGTGACCAACAGCTACACCACGCCGCACGCGCTCGGCAGCGACCGTTGGGCCGGTATGATCGGCGCGCACGCGGCGTTTCCCGGCGAACCTCTGCTGATCGCGACGTTCGGCACGGCGACCACGCTGGAGGCGTTGCGGGCGGACGGCTGTTTTGTCGGCGGCCTGATCGCGCCGGGTTGGACCTTGATGATGCGCTCACTGGGCGAGCACACCGCGCAACTGCCGACGCTCGACGCCGACGCGGCGCGCGGCCTGGTCGACGCCGGCGGCACGCTTCAGGCGGCGCACCCCGGCCCGTTCTTCGCGACCGACACGCCGCGTTCGCTGTCGGCCGGTTGCACGCTGGCGCAAGCCGGCTTGATCGAGCGGATGTGGCGCGACTTGCAGGAAGAATGGCAGGTGCCGGTGCGTCTGGTAGTGAGCGGCGGCGCCGCCGATGAAGTGACAAGCGCGCTCAAAGTGCCGCATACTCGCCACGATTCGCTCGTGCTGTCCGGTCTTGCGCTGATTGCCGCCGAACGCGCGATGCAACGCGGCGCCTGAGTTCCGCCCATCAAGATAACGGCGGCCCGATTTTCGGAGTGAGAGAACAACAATGCTGCGCTGGCTGATCGCCATACTCTTTCTTGCCAACCTGCTGGCATTCGTCGCGGTGCGCGGCGTATTCGGGCCCCCGCCCACAGCCGGAGGACGCGAGCCTAACCATTTGAACCGGCAAGTCCATCCGGAGTGGTTGCGCGTTCAACCCATCACGCCGGCTCAGGCCGCCGACCAGCCGGTAGTCGGCGGCCCGGCGCCGGCCGCGCCGATCGCGGCATCGGCCTTGCCTCAGTAAGCAGACGCACGAAGGGGCGCAGACAGCGCGTAAGCGCATGAGACTTGCGCGGCGCGCGAGCGAGCGCGTCGTTCAGCCTTGCGTGCGAACCTTCTTCAGCAGCGCGCTGGTCGAGCGGTCATGCTCGAACGGGATCGCCAACGCCTTCCCGCCCCATCCGCGCACGATGGCCGACTCGGGCAACGCATCCATATCGTAGTCACCGCCCTTGACGAGCACATCCGGCCGCAGTGCCGAAATCAACTCGACAGGCGTCTTTTCGCCGAAGCACACCACGTAATCGACGCTCTCCAGAGCCGCCAGCAGAGCCATCCGATCAGCCTCGTTATTGATAGGCCGATCGTCGCCCTTGCCTAGCATGCGGACCGAGGCGTCGCTATTCACGCCGACGATCAGACTGGCGCCCAACGCTTTCGCGTCCGCTAGGTACGTGACATGCCCGCGATGCAGGATATCGAACACCCCATTGGTAAATACCACCGGCGCGCTCAACGAGGGACGGAGCTCGACCAGCGCATCGCGCGTGAGAATCTTGCGTTCGAAAGTAGCAGCCATGACGGAGTCGGAAAGAAACGGGAAAGTGCCGCCACGATACACGTTGGGCGGCACGAAGCAAAACGGTCCGGCAAGCTCACGCGTGCCGGACCGTTCTTTGAAACCGTAAGACCTGTTCGTGGCGCGAGCGCCGCCGGAGTCGACTCATACCGGCAAACTCAAGCCAGCGAATTCACAGCCATCAAGCCGGCTGCCCAGCCGATTTCTGGTCGGCCTGCAAGCGCGCAACCACTTCCTTGCGGTAGCGATTCAATTCCTGCGCCGTATTGAACGTGCGCTCGAACAGGATCGACAGATTGTGCAGGATCCGTTCGACCACCTTCTTTTCCCAGCCGTCGTCGAAACGGATTTGCTCGTCGAGCCAGCGTTCGAGCCATTCCGGATCCGGCAGACGCGACTGAATCGTGTCGCGCGGGAACAGCGCCTGGTTCACGTGCAGATTGGTGGGGTGCAGCGGCTTTTCGGTGCGGCGTGCCGACGCCATCAACACGCCGATCTTGGCGAAGGCCGCGCGCGCGATGTCGCCGGTCTGCGCCATTGCTTTCTTCATGTAGCGCAGATAAGCGCCGCCGTGACGCGCTTCGTCGCGCGAAATGGTTTCGTAGATATGCTTGATGACCGGCTCGGTGTGCCACTCTGCCGCACGGCGATACCAGTGATTCAGGCGGATTTCGCCGCAGAAGTGCAGCATCAGCGTTTCGAGCGGCGGCGCCGGATCGAATTCGAAACGCACGGCGTGCAGTTCTTCTTCCGTCGGACACATTTCCGGTTTGAAGCGGCGCAGATACTCCATCAGCACCAGCGAATGCTTTTGCTCCTCGAAGAACCACACGCTCATGAACGCGGAGAAATCGCTGTCGTGGTGGTTGTCACGAAGAAACATTTCCGTGGCGGGTAACGCCGACCATTCGGTGATCGCGTTCATCTTGATCGTCGCGGCCTGCTCGTCGGTCAAGAGCGATGCATCGAACTTGTCCCAGGGAATGTCTTTCTCCATGTCCCATCGAACGGATTCGAGCGATTTATAAAGTTCCGGATAAAGCATGGTGTTCATAGTCCCACCCCTGTTCTGCGCATACTGTCTGTGTCTGTCACTACTACATGTAGCACTTTTGCTGACGACGAACGAACGCACCGTTCGCCGGCCAAGCATTCAATTTTACGCGGTAATCGGCTGCCTGGATGCGCCGGGCAGCAAGAAGTCCGGGCGTTTGCGCGGGCGCCTGATCTTGATGACGCGCTGCGCGGCCAACCGTGGGTGAGGGATACCCTGTGCCTGAGGTCGAGCCAGTTTTGCGATGAAGCCGCACCGTCCAGCCCTGCGCCGGTGGTGCCGGCGGCGAATGGAGCAAGGGCGGCTGGATTGGTTGTTTTCAGCGCACGCCCAAAAGCCAGATAAAGCTTACACAATCATAGCACGCTGACTTTACGGGACCCTCGCGGTAGCGGCCGCAAGTGCGGTGCCCGATTGACCTGCCTCAATGAACCACGCGATCCAGCGAGTGTGGTGGACGATCTGGGGCAAAACCATGACAGGCGGTGAATTCGAGTTCTCGATTGAATGGGGCACCGCCCGTTCGTGCGTCTTTTGCGCGCTTTGCGTCGTCTATGTCGATGCCGCGCCAGTCGCGCCCCGTTTCATTGCCGCCGTCAAACCGACTTTTTCGCGACTCGCGGGCTCACGCTCGCGCTGCCCGTGCGCTTCGTGGATGTCGATGCCCGCTTCGCCGCCGGTCGCCTGGGCGCGGCTTGCGGCACCGACTCGGGCTCCTCGCGCGCGTCAGACGGCTGCGTGCCTCCCGACGCCGGCGCTTTCGCCTCCTCTTCCGGGGACTCCGTCGGCGAACTGCCTGTTGCGGCGCCCGCCGCGGGCTGTGTCATCGCGAATTGGGCGATCTGATTGAACTGGGATTGCAGCAGGTTCCACCACGCGGAGGCGTCGAAGGGAGTGGTCGCGGGGGCCTCGTCCTGATCGCCCGCCGATTCGGCCGCTCCCGGAGACGATGCCCCCGATGGCCCGGCACTGCTAGAGGCTGGACGCGGCGCGTCGGAATGCGGCCAGCCGGTCGCCGGTGACGGGCTCGGCGCGGCGGATGCAGCCGGCTGTTCCATCGACGCCTGCGCGAACGCGCCGAACGCGCGCAACGTGGCGAGCGTCGCGCGCTGCACTTCGAGCGCCTGAATGGCGGACTGCAACATGCTCAGATTGAGCTTGAGCCATTGCTCGACGGCGCGCATGTCGGTAATGCGCTTGTCGAGTTCCTCGACGCTGGTGAGCGGCGCCATCATGTCGGACATCATCGAGAGCGACGGCCCGAGGCCGGCGCCGGGTTGCGCGCCGGAAAAGGCCGAGCCGAACGGAGAGAGCCGCATCATGCCCCACATCTGGTCGAGCATTTCAGCGGGCGGAAAGCCAGGGAAGCCGGGAAAGGGCGGCGTGGAGCCAGGTGTATCGGTCATGCTTGTCGCCTCGCTGCTTGAAGGGAAGGAAATGGCGCCGTCCCGCGCGCGTTTGATTCGATGATACCGTGCGAGGCGCCTGCTTTTGCGTCTCGCTCGTGGCCGGTTTTTGCCGGCGCATCTTGATACGCTGCGTAGGCTGTGCGCCGTCGCGCTTCAGGAATTCTCGTCGTCCGACGCAGCGCCGCGGGCCGACTTTTGCGGCCGCCCACTCCACGGATCCGCACCGCCGAAGTCGGGCGCGCGCCGCTCGCGCAGCGAACTCACGCCTTCGCGCACATCCGGCCCGGCAAACCCCATGAACTCCAGCGCGAGCGACGTATCGAACGCCGGCCCCGCCGAGCGCAGCCAGTTGTTCAACGCATACTTGGTCCAGCGAATCGCCGTTTGCGAGCCGTCGGCCAGTTTGCGCGCGACCTCGAAGGCCTTGGGCAGCAGATCGTTTTCGTCGACCGCGAGCGATACGAGGCCGATCCGTTCCGCTTCCGCGCCGCTCACCGGCTCGCACAGCATCAGGTAATACTTCGCTTTCGCCATGCCGCACAGCAGCGGCCAGACGATCGCCGCGTGATCGCCGGCGGCGACGCCCAGACGCGTATGCCCGTCGATGATGCGCGCCGTCTTCGCCGCGATCGAGATATCGGCGAGCAGGCCCGCCACGAGCCCCGCGCCGACCGCCGGGCCGTGCATCGCCGAGACGATCGGCTTGCTGCAGTTGATGACGTTGTAGACCAGATCGCGTGCCTCGCGCCACACGCGCGCGCGCACGTCGAAATCGGTCGCCATGTCCTCGACCAGTTGCAGATCGCCGCCCGCCGAAAAGCCCTTGCCTTCGCCGCGAATGATCGCGACACGCACTTGAGGATCCCGATCGATGTCGCGCCAGATTTCGGCGAGCTCGAAATGCATCCGCGCGTCGGCGGTGGCGAGTGCGCTGCGGTTCGCGCCCTCGCCGCTCATCACGACTTCGAGCACGCCGTGCGGATGGCGGTGCAATTGAAGCGCCTGGTAGTGCGCGTAATGCGCGTCGTTGCGATGGGGTGCGTGAGACATGGCAGGTAATCCGTCGATCGATGCATCGGTTGAAACCGCTGCGCTAAAAACCCGTTCAGCGCGACTGATAAACCCACTTCGCGTTTCTGATTTCGACCATCACGCGCGCTCGTTGATCGAGCCCGAGGTGGTCGGTGGCGCTCATGTTGACCACGCCGTTGGTGTCCGCGAGACCGCGCGTGCCTTCGAGCGCATCGCGCAGCGCGCGACGAAACTCCGGCGTGCCCGGCGCGGCCGTCTTCAGCGCGATCGGCACGGCGTTGCTGAGCAGCATGCCCGCGTCCCACGTGTACGAACCGAACGCCGACACGCTGCCCGGTCCGCGCAGCGCTTCGAAGCGCGCGATGTAGTCGAGCGCGAGGCGTTTCGCGGGATGATCGGCCGGCAACTGCGCGGCCACCAGCACCGGGCTGGCGGGCAGGAACGTGCCGTTGCAATCGGCGCCGCACACGCGCAGGAAGTCGTTGTTGCCGACGCCGTGATTGTGATAGATCAGCCCTTTGTAGCCGCGTTCCCTGAGCGTCTTCGGCGGCAACGCGGCGGGCGTGCCGGCGGCGCCCACCACCACCGCGTCGGGCTTCGTCGCGAGAATCTTGAGGACCTGGCCGGTTACGCTCGGATCGGTGCGG
Organism: Paraburkholderia sp. 22099; assembly: GCF_052045835.1. Lineage (NCBI taxonomy): Bacteria > Pseudomonadati > Pseudomonadota > Betaproteobacteria > Burkholderiales > Burkholderiaceae > Paraburkholderia > Paraburkholderia sp. 22099. The sequence goes on from NZ_JBQEPU010000013.1 coordinate 90,392, forward strand.
TTAAAGCGTTCGCTCGCGACCACGTTGATGCGATGCAACTGCGCGAACTTCGCGACCTCGACGTAGAACGTCTCGCCGAGCGCGTCGGCCTGGCCGATGAACGCAATCGTCTTGACGCCGCGCGTGCTGGCGTGTTCGGCGATGGCCGAGGCCATCATCGCGTCCGTCTGCGGCGTCTTGAAGACCCAATGGCGCCTGGCGTCCACGGGCTCGATGATTTTCGCCGACGACGCAAGCGAGATCATCGGCGTTTCACCGTCGGCGACCACGTCGATCATCGACAGCGAATTCGGCGTGATCGAGGAGCCGATGATCGCGTCGACGCGATTCTCCGAAATCAGCTTCTTGGTGTCCTGCACCGCCTGGGTGGTGTCGGACGCGTCGTCGAGCACGATGTATTCGACGCTCTGGCCGCCGATCTGTCTGGGCAGCAGCGTGGCCGTGTCACGGGCGGGAATGCCGAGCGATGCGGCCGGTCCGGTCAGCGACAACACGAGGCCGATCTTTACCTGCGCGAGCGCCAGGGCGGGCCATGACGCGGCGAGCGCGGCGCCGAGTCCGGCGGCGATACCCTGAAGCGCAAGACGCGATTTGCCCGTGCGGGCTTTCGCGGCGCAAGCGCGAGCGTCTCCGGTTGCAGGTTCAAAGGATTCAAGTCGCGGCATGCTGTCTCCTCACGTCGGTCTTTCGTTTTTTGATGTACTGCCGATGTCGTGCTGCTTTTTTTGCGGCTTGTTTGCTGATTGTTTGTACCGCGCGCGCCGACGCTCGCGATGAACGGCGGCGGGCCACCCCGAGGCGTGCGGCCGCGCCAGTCAGTGTAGCGGCGCGCCGGGGCCGCGGCATCGGGCGAAACCCTTTCGCCGCTTCAATCCAGCGGCGCGATGCCCTGGTCGATCGAACCGAAAATCGACTTGCCGGCTTCATCGAACATTTCGATCTTCACGGTATCGCCGTAGCGCATGAATTCGGTTTGCGGCGCGCCGTGCTCGATGGTCTCCAGGCAGCGCTTCTCGGCGATACAGCAGTAGCCGCGCTTCGCGTCCTTGTTCGACACCGTGCCCGAACCGACGATCGTCCCGGCGCGCAGATTGCGCGTTTTCGCCGCGTGCGCGATCAACTGGCCGAAGTGAAACACCATGTCGGTGCCCGCGTCCGGCTGGCCGACCTTCTTGCCGTTCCAGTGGACGATCATCGGCCGATGCACGCGGCCTTCGCGCCAATGTTCGCCGAGTTCGTCGGGCGTCACGGCGACCGGCGCGAACGAGGTGGCCGGCTTGCTCTGGAAAAAGCCGAAGCCTTTCGCCAGTTCGGCGGGAATCAGATTGCGCAGCGAGACGTCGTTCGCGAGCGTGATCAGACGCACGCTTCTGAGCGCCTGGTCGGGCGTGGCGCCCATCGGCACGTCGGTGGTGATCACGGCGAGTTCCGCCTCGAAGTCGATGCCGAACGCTTCCGACGCGCACAGCACATCGTCTTTCGGGCCGATGAAGTCGTCGCTGCCGCCTTGATACATCAGCGGATCGGTCCAGAACTCGGGCGGCATTTCCGCGCCGCGCGCGCGCCGCACCAGCTCGACATGGTTCACATACGACGACCCGTCGGCCCATTGGAATGCGCGCGGCAGCGGCGCCATGCATTCCTTCGCATCGAACGCGAAGGTGTTGCGCGCGCGGCCCTGATTGAGCGCTTCGTAAAGTTCCTGCAATTGCGGCGCGTAGAAGGTCCAGTCGTCGAGCACGCGCTGCAACGTGGGCGCGATCGCGTCGGCGATGGCCGCGGTATGCAGGTCGCGCGACACGACGATCAGTTGGCCGTCGCGCGTGCCGTCCTTCAGCGTGGCAAGTTTCATAGGGGAGTGAACCGTGTTGGTGACGATGGAAGGAATCTATTCTACGATGGTGAATCGGCGCCGCCCAAGCGACTGCAGGTTTCGGCCGCGAGCCACGCCGATCAAGGCACTTTTCTCACCGCCGTTTAAACGCGCTCCGTGCGCCTCGCTCATGCCTCCAACTGCCCGCTCCGGCGCGATTCACAGCAACGCCGACTCCGCTGAGCCGCTCGATACGCCCGAAACCGACGACGAAAGCGTCGAGACCGGCGAGGAGAAACTGCGCTCGGGCATTCAGTCGATCGAAGTCGGTTTCCGCTTGCTCGACGTGCTGACCCACGAGCCGCGCGCCATGATGCTGCGCGATCTGGCGCAACGCGCCGGCATGAGCCCGGCGAAGGCGCATCGCTATCTGGTGAGTTTTCTGCGCCTTGGCGTGGTCGCGCAGGATCCGCTGTCGGGTCGCTACGAACTGGGCGGCTTCGCGTTGCAATTGGGGCTTGCGCGGCTCGCGCGCGTCGACGGCGTGAAGCTCGCGCGCATTGCGCTCGCCGAACTGCGCGAGCGGCTCGACTTGACAGTGGGCATCGCGGTCTGGGGCAATCAGGGACCCACAATGGTTCATTGGATGGAATCGAGCCATCCGGCCAAGGCATCGCTGAAACTCGGCGACGTCATGCCGTTGCTCGGTTCCGCGACCGGTCTGCTGTTTGCCGCGTATCTGCCGTCGAGCAAGACGGCGGCGATGCTCGAACGCGAACTGGCCGATTCGCGCCGCTCGTCCCATATGGGCGGGCCGCGCACGCACGAAGAGGTCGAGCGTGTGCTCGCCGACGTGCGGCGGCATGAAGCGGCACGCGTGGAAGGCATGCTGCTGCCGACCATCCACGCCTTCTGCATGCCGGTGTTCGACTCCACCGGCGAGCTCGCGCTCGGCATCGTGGCGCTGGGCCATGAGGGTGCGTTCGATATCCGCTGGGGCGGCGAGATCGATACGGCGTTGCGCGAATGCGCGCAGAAGCTCTCGTATGAGTTGGGGTATAGTGCGACGCCCCGCTAGGGTTCGAGCCCGCGCGGCATAAGGCCGGCACGCTTGACGTTGCCAGCTTGCCGCGATTCGATGCCTTCGGCGTGGGTGCGATTTCGCCGTCGCGGAACATCGTTTGCGGCGGCGCGGTCGAATCCGTTCGCTGCCGGCCTCGCGGCTCGGCGGGCCGATGCGGCCCGCCAGTTCTTCGCGGCATTTTGCGGCGGCATTCGGCGGTGGTTTTTGCGGCGGTTTTTTACGGTAGCCGCCGCGCACATGCCCACAGGCGTTGTCCAATCCCGACACTTCCTTCCGCACGCATTCATCGCCAAAAAATGGCCTCACCCTTCACCGCACGCCGCCGCTCCGACCACCTGCCGCCCGCCGCGCAGCGCGCCGGCTCGCGCGCGTGGCGGTGGATTGCGGCTCTCGTGCTGGTGGCCGTTCTGCACTGGATCGCCGCGCAATGGTTCGAGCGCAACCGCGCGACGCTGAATCCGTCGGATAACGAGCATGTCCCCGTGCAGGTCGCGCTGCTGACGCCTGAACGCATCGAGCGGAAACCGGCCGCCGCGCAGCAAGCACCAACACCCGCGCCGACGCATAAGGCAGCCCCGAGCAAGCCGCGCGAGCATGTGCTGACGGCGTTGCAGCCGGCGACGCAAGCTCCGGCTGCTGCATCGGACACCGCGGCAAGCGCCCTCAATGCGAACGCAAATGCGAACTCCAATGCGGGCGCCAGCGGCGCCGGTGCAGCCAGCGCGCCCGCAGGCGCGAGCGGACCGCAAGCATCACCGGGCGTGAAGTTCTCCGTTCCGCCATCCGGCGAACTGCAGTACGACACGTTTTACAACGGCGTGCGTAACCAGCCCGGCACGATCCACTGGTCCAGCAGCGCGCAAAACTACGAAATGGTCGTCTCCGTGCCGTTGCCGTTCGTCGGCACATTCGTCTATTCGAGCCACGGCCGCATCGACGCATTCGGCCTCGCGCCGGATCAGTACGTCGAAAAACGCGGCCGCCGCGCGGAAGACATTTCGATCTTCAATCGCGTCGACAAAAAGATCGCCTTTACGCGCACGCCGACCACACTGCCGCTGCCCGACGGCGCGCAAGACCGTTTCAGCATGGTGATGCAGCTTGCGAGCCTGGTGCGTGGCGATCCCGCCGCCTACCAACCGGGCGTGACGCGGCAATTCTTCGTGGCCGACAGCGATAGCGGCGAAAACTGGCCGGTCGAGACGATCGGCGACGAAACCATCCGCACCGCTCAGGGCTACCTCGATACGCGCCATTTCAAACGCCTGCCCCGCCGCGAGGGCGACCGGCGCCGCATCGACGTGTGGCTCGCGCCTTCGCTCGGCTGGCTCCCCGCGAGAATCCTGCAGACCGAGCCGAACGGCACGCAATTCGAACTGGTGTGGCGCGGCAAGCTCGACGCCAATGGTGCCGTCGGTTCGTCGAATGCGGGAGGAGCCAATGGTATTGGCGATGGCCGCACAGCGTCGCCTGATGATTCGGCGAGCCCGCCGCCTTCAGGCGCGTCAGCGGTTCCGTCCGGGCCGGGGCCGGAGCCCGCGCCACCCGCTCCCGCCGATTCGTCCGATCCCGCCAATAACCCAGGCATCATCAAGCCCTGAAAGCCTGGACCCGAGCAGGGTCTCGAGCAAATCGCGAAACTTCCGCGTCAACGCTCGCTCGCACAAACAGTTCCGACCGTTTGCGCGGCGCTGAGTATGATGTGGTAACGGCGTGTCGTCCGACGCCCGCTACAGCGCGCGAATGGATCCTTCTACTGCGTTCCCTTCAAGGAGCCCGTATGCAAGTGAACATCAACGGCATCGAGACGCGCTATGTGCTGAGCAATGAGGGCGGCGGCCCCTGGCTCACGTTCATCCACCAGCTCGGCGGCGACCTGTCCGTGTGGGACCAGCTCGCCGGCTATTTCCGCGACGACTACACCGTGCTGCGCTACGACCTGCGCGGTCACGGAGAAACCGCGGTATCGAGCGAACCCTTCACCATCGCCGACCTTTCGCGCGACCTCGCCGCGCTGCTCGATGCGCTCGACGCACCTCGCACGCATCTGGTCGGCATGTCGATGGGCGGCATGGTCGCGCAACAATTCGCACTGGACTACCCTTCGCGCGTCGATACGTTGACCATTGCCGACAGCACGGGCGGGACGCCGCCCGAGGGCCGCGCGCTTTTCGATCAACGCGCCGCCGCGGCCCGCCAGGACGGGATGGCGCCGCTGGTATCCGCCACACTGAGCCGCTGGCTGACGCCCGGCTTTCAGGCCGCGCACCCCGAAGCGGTCGAACAGATCAGCGAGGTACTGAGCCATACGTTGCCGGAAGGCTACGCCAAGGCGTGCGAAGCCCTGCGCGATTTCGACGTACGCAGTAAGCTGGGAGCCATACGTTGTCCAACCTTGACCGTGGCGGGCCGCCACGACACGGGCACGCCGCCTGCTGCGACACAGGCGGTAGCAGACGCCATCGAAGGCGCGCAGTTCGAACTACTCGACGCCGCTCATCTTGCGCCTGTCGAGCAAGCTCACCGTTTTGCTGCACTGCTTGAAACGTTTCTTGAAAGACCGGTCTAACCGGTAGGTTCGGAACCTTTAGGAGCGTCAATCCCGGACCCACCCCTTGAATTCCACACCACAAGCTCCAGATATGGCGCAGGAACGGCCAGGAGCCAACGGAAATAAGGAGTGTCGCCATGCAAATGATCTATAACAGCCCCAACTATTGTGTCGTCGAGTTTCCGCCGCAGGAAGGTCCGCTGGCCATGAAGTCAGGTGGCTACGAGATCGTCGATAAAAACATGCAGCGCGAAATTTACATCGACGGTGCAATGGCGGCGCGTTTTCGCGAGCACGTGCAAAAGCTGATCGAAGAGGAACCGTCGCTGGACGAAGTAGACGAATTTCTCGGCCAGTTCGACAGCCTGATGCATCAACCGGTCATTCTTCACTAACCGCAGGGTTCGGCTCAACGTTTTTGGCGACCTACATCGACCGCGCCGTCCGGCTCCGCCGGCGGCCCTTATAAGGCGGTCAGCAGCATGAAACGGCCCAGCAGGCTTTTGCCTTGCTGGGCCGTTTTGTTATCCGCGCGGCGCATGCCCCGATTGCGGGCATGGTTGCTCCGGCCCGCGCCCGGCGGAACCGGGCAGCAGCGGCTACAATGACAGGCTCCCGAGAAAAGCCGGCGCAAGCCCAAGTCCGCCATGAACCAGCCTGCTCAAATTGCCCCGTCAGCCCGTCCCGACGCCGCCTACACGCGCGGCGCGGCGCTGCCCGCGCTGCTCAAGTCGCGCATTCTGATCCTGGACGGCGCAATGGGCACGATGATCCAGCGTTACAAGCTCGACGAAGCCCGCTATCGCGGCGAGCGCTTCAAGGACTATGGGCGCGACATCAAGGGCAACAACGAGTTGCTGTCGATCACGCAACCGCAGATCATCCGCGAGATTCACGAGCAATACCTGGCCGCGGGCGCGGACATCATCGAAACGAACACGTTCGGCGCGACCACGGTGGCGCAAGCCGACTACGGCATGGAAGCGCTTGCAGTCGAGATGAATCTCGAGTCGGCCAAGCTCGCGCGCGCGGCGTGCGACAAGTATTCGACGCCCGACAAGCCGCGCTTCGTCGCCGGCGCGATCGGGCCGACGCCCAAGACGGCGAGCATTTCGCCCGACGTGAACGATCCTGGTGCACGCAACGTTACCTTCGACGAATTGCGCACGGCGTACTACGAACAGGCCAAGGCTTTGCTCGACGGCGGCGCGGATCTGTTCCTCGTCGAAACGATCTTCGACACGCTCAATGCGAAGGCCGCGTTGTTCGCGCTCGACGAGCTGTTTGAAAACACCGGCGAGCGTCTGCCGATCATGATTTCGGGCACGGTCACCGACGCGTCGGGGCGCATTCTCTCGGGGCAAACCGTCGAGGCGTTCTGGAACTCGCTGCGTCACGCCAAACCGCTCACGTTCGGCCTGAACTGCGCGTTGGGCGCGGCGCTGATGCGCCCGTACATCGCCGAACTGGCGAAGCTGTGCGACACCTACGTGTCGTGCTATCCGAACGCGGGCTTGCCGAACCCGATGAGCGACACCGGCTTCGACGAATTGCCCGCCGATACCTCCGGGCTGCTCAAGGAATTCGCGCAGGCAGGTCTGGTGAATATCGCCGGCGGCTGCTGCGGCACGACGCCGGAGCATATCGCGGCGATCGCCAAGGCGCTGGCTGAAGTAAAGCCGCGCCAATGGCCGACGCAATACCGCGACGCAGCCTGAAAACGGCGGCCCGGATTCCGGGCCGCCGCTTCCCGCCATCGAAACAGACGCATCAATCGCCCGCAAATCACTCGCACCTACGCCATGACCGATCACACCATGCGCCTTGCCGGCCTCGAGCCGTTCAACGTCACCTCCGGGACGCTCTTCATCAACGTCGGTGAACGCACCAACGTGACGGGCTCCAAGGCGTTCGCGCGAATGATCCTGAACGACCAGTTCGACGAAGCGGTCGCGGTGGCGCGTCAGCAGGTGGAAAACGGCGCGCAGGTCATCGACGTCAACATGGACGAGGCGATGCTCGATTCGAAAGCGGCGATGGTGCGCTTCATGAATCTGATCGCGTCGGAGCCGGACATCGCGCGCGTGCCGATCATGATCGACTCGTCGAAGTGGGAAGTGATCGAAGCGGGCCTGAAGTGCGTGCAAGGCAAGGCGATCGTCAACTCGATCTCGCTGAAGGAAGGCGAGGAAGCGTTCCGCCATCACGCGAACCTGATTCGCCGCTATGGCGCGGCCGCCGTGATCATGGCGTTCGACGAGCAAGGCCAGGCCGATACGTTCGAGCGCAAGACGCAAATCTGCAAGCGCTCCTACGACTTCCTTGTGAACGAAGTGGGCTTCCCGCCCGAAGACATCATCTTCGATCCGAACATCTTCGCGATCGCAACGGGTATCGAAGAGCACAACAACTACGCCGTCGACTTCATCAACGCCACGCGCTGGATCAAGCAGAACCTGCCGTATGCGAAGGTGAGCGGCGGCGTGTCGAACGTGTCGTTCTCGTTCCGCGGCAACGATCCGGTGCGCGAAGCGATCCACACCGTGTTCCTCTACCACGCGATCCAGGCGGGCATGGACATGGGCATCGTCAACGCGGGTCAGCTCGGCGTGTATGCCGAGCTCGATCCCGAGTTGCGCGAGCGCGTGGAAGACGTCGTACTGAATCGCCGCGAAGACGGAACCGACCGTCTGCTCGAAATCGCCGACAAGTTCAAGACCGGCGCCGCGAAGAAGGAAGAGAACCTCGAATGGCGCAATCAGCCGGTCGAGAAGCGTCTGTCGCATGCGCTGGTGCACGGCATCACCAACTTCATCGTCGAAGACACCGAGGAAGTGCGCGCGAAAATCGCCGCGGCGGGTGGCCGGCCGATCAACGTGATCGAAGGTCCGCTGATGGACGGCATGAACGTCGTCGGCGATCTGTTCGGCCAGGGCAAGATGTTCCTGCCGCAAGTGGTGAAGTCGGCGCGCGTGATGAAGCAGGCGGTCGCGCACCTGATTCCGTACATCGAGGAAGAAAAGAAGCAGTTGGCCGCCGCCGGCGGCGACGTGCGCGCGAAGGGCAAGATCGTCATCGCCACGGTCAAGGGCGACGTGCACGACATCGGCAAGAACATCGTATCGGTGGTGCTTCAGTGCAATAACTTCGAAGTGGTCAACATGGGCGTGATGGTCCCGTGCAACGACATTCTTGCGAGAGCAAAGGTCGAGGGCGCGGACATCATCGGTCTCTCGGGGCTCATCACGCCGAGCCTGGAGGAGATGGCCTACGTCGCGTCCGAAATGCAGCGCGACGATCATTTCCGCATCAAGAAGATACCGCTTTTGATCGGCGGCGCGACCACGTCGCGCGTGCACACCGCCGTGAAGATCGCGCCGCATTACGAAGGCCCGGTGGTGTACGTGCCGGACGCGTCGCGCTCGGTGTCGGTGGCGTCGAGCCTGCTCTCCGACGAAGGCGCGGCGAAGTACGTCGACGAACTCAAGGCCGACTACGACCGTATCCGCCTTCAGCACGCCAACAAGAAAGCGCTGCCGATGGTCACGCTCGCCGAAGCCCGTGCGAACAAAACCAAAGTAGATTGGGCGAGCTATCAACCGGTCAAGCCCAAGTTCATCGGTCGCCGCGTGTTCAAGAACTTCGATCTGAACGAACTCGCGAACTATATCGACTGGGGTCCGTTCTTCCAGACCTGGGACCTGGCCGGCCCGTACCCCGCGATCCTGAACGACGAGATCGTCGGCGAATCGGCGCGGCGTGTGTTCTCCGACGGCAAGTCGATGCTCGCGCGCCTGATCCAGGGCCGCTGGCTGCAAGCCAACGGCGTGATCGCGCTGCTGCCGGCCAACACGGTGAACGACGACGACATCGAAATCTACACGGACGAATCACGCTCGCAAGTCGCGCTGACCTGGCGCAACCTGCGTCAGCAAAGCGTGCGGCCGGTGGTGGACGGCGTGATGCGGCCGAACCGGTCGCTTGCCGACTTCATCGCGCCGAAGGATTCGGGCGTGGCCGACTACATCGGCATGTTCGCGGTCACGGCGGGCCTCGGCGTGGACGTGAAGGAAAAGCAGTTCGAAAAGGATCACGACGACTACAGCGCGATCATGCTCAAGGCGCTCGCCGACCGCTTCGCCGAAGCCTTTGCCGAGGCTCTGCATGCGCGCGTACGGCGCGACCTTTGGGGCTATGCGAACGCCGAAACGCTTTCCAACGACGAACTGATCGCGGAAAAGTACCGCGGCATCCGCCCGGCGCCCGGCTATCCGGCCTGCCCGGACCACCTGGTGAAGCGCGATATGTTCGACGTGCTGCAAGCCAATGAAATCGGCATGACCGTGACCGAATCGCTCGCCATGCTGCCGGCGGCGAGCGTCTCCGGCTTCTATCTGGCGCATCCCGACAGCACCTATTTCTCGGTCGGCAAGATCGGTCAGGATCAACTGGAAGACTACGCACAGCGCATGTCGTTATCGAAAGCCGACGCCGAACGGGCTCTCGCGCCATTGCTCTAGGCACGGCGTGGCGTGGCGTGGCGTCAAACCCACTATATCGGGCGGGAAACACTGAATATTTGCGGCGGCGTAATTTTCGTCTTTGTAGACTGAATTGCTTTTACCGCCAGACGCGGCCAAAAAAACGCGTCGGCTCATCTAATTGCAATCGTCGACGGAGAGAATCATATGAAGAAGCTGACGCTGTTATTGACTGCAGTTTCCCTTGCCTTGGGCGCCTCGGCGGTGCTGGCCCAGCCTGCCGCTCCCGGCGGCTCCAGCGCGGTCAGCTCGTATTCGCCGCCCACCGTGAAGCACGTCAAGAAACCCAGGAAGCAGAAAATGAAGAAGGGTGCGTCGGCGCCGGCAGCGGCCCCGGCGGAGGCCGCCAGCCAGTAAGCAGCGCACGCCGGCCGGTTGTTCGCGTCCGGTAAACACAAGAGCCCGCACTCAGCGGGCTCTTTTCATTGGCACACCGGCGTCAGCGGCGCAACGCGCGCCGCGCGCCGTCACCGAGATCGCGCCGGGATCACAGACCCCACACGATATCCGCGTTTTCCTTCTGCGCCGCGCGCAGCATGTCGAGGAACGGGTACGCGCGCTGTGCGAGTCCCGGCGGAATTTCATGATGCTCGTGACCTTCCTCGCCTTCATGGAAATGGCCGTCGTGCTCGGCGCGTTCCTGCTTGTCGATGGTGATGGCCGCTTCGAGTTTCGCGATCGCCACGCCCAGTTCATCATGGGCAACGACGCCCCGCTCGCCAAGGCGTTTGCCGATGATGCCGACCAGATACTGTGCGAGGTTCTCCAGCATCACCACGTCGGGGCAGGCGCGGCATTTAAAAGTAATCAGCATGTCTGTTCCCTGTTTCGTTATGTTGGATCGACGCGCGAGCGGCTCGTGGACGACTGCCGGCGCGCGTTACGTTAGCCCGCCGATCAGGCGCGGCGGCCACGGCCCTTGCCGGGCATCTCATTGAACATATTAGCACCTGCTAAAATCCGTCTGGACGGAAAAGCGCGCCGCCATGCGCCGCGCGCGGCATGGCGCAGGCGGCGCGGCTGGGCCCGGTTGGCCCACCCCGCTTAGGCGCTGCGTGCAACGGCAAGCGGTTGTTGCCACCGCTTGCGGCCCGCCGCGGCAGCCCTTGCATGTCGCCGCACGCCGCGCTCACCGCGACGCAGGCAATGTGCCCAGTGGCGCCGCTAATGTGCCCGGCGCGCCCGGCAAATCCGGGCGGGCACATCGCCGCTTTCCACGCTTCTGACGAACCGGCTGCGCCCGTCGCGCGGCCGGCGCCTCTTCCGCATCACCGGATTGCCTCACTGGACTCGCAACAAGCATGCTGCCCGCACATAAACACACTCTCGAAACACTGCTCGCCGATACGGTGAAGCAGGTGGCGCAAGCCTCCCAAGGCGCGACCGAAGCCGCTTTCGTGTCGCCCACCATCACGCTGGAGCGTCCCAAGGTCGCCGCGCACGGCGACGTCGCGTGCAACGTGGCGATGCAACTCGCCAAGCCGCTGCGCGCCAATCCGCGCCAACTGGCGCAACAGATCGTCGACGCGCTGCTCGCGCAGCCGCGCGCCCAGGGTCTCATCGAAACCGCCGAAGTGGCCGGTCCCGGCTTCATCAACCTGCGCCTCGCGGCTGCCGCGAAGCAGGCGGTGATCGCCGCCGTGTTCGCGGAGAAAGAGACGTTCGGCCGCTCGCCACGCGACGCCGGCAAGCACGTGCTGATCGAATTCGTTTCGGCCAACCCCACGGGCCCGCTGCATGTCGGCCACGGCCGCCAGGCCGCGCTCGGCGACGCGCTTTCGAACGTGCTGGCCTCGCAAGGCTGGGACGTGCATCGCGAGTTCTACTACAACGACGCCGGCGTGCAGATCCACACGCTCGCGCTGTCCACGCAGGCGCGCGCCCGCGGCCTCGCCCCCGGCGATGCGGGCTGGCCGGCTTCGGCATACAACGGCGAGTACATCGCCGACATCGCGAAAGACTATCTGAACGGCGTCACGGTGGCGGCGAGCGACGGCGAGCCGGTCACCGGCGCGGGCGACGTCGAAAATCTCGAAGCGATCCGCCGGTTCGCGGTCGCCTATCTGCGCCGCGAGCAGGACATGGACTTGCAGGCCTTCGGCGTGAAGTTCGACCAGTACTATCTGGAGTCGTCGCTATACACGGAAGGCCGCGTCGAGAAAACCGTCGAGGCGCTGATCGCCGCCGGCAAGACCTACGAGCAGGAAGGCGCGCTGTGGCTGCGCACCACCGACGACGGCGACGACAAGGACCGCGTGATGCGCAAGACCGACGGCACCTACACGTACTTCGTGCCGGACGTCGCCTATCACGTCGCCAAGTGGGAACGCGGCTTCACCAAGGTCATCAACATCCAGGGCTCCGACCACCACGGCACGATCGCGCGCGTGCGCGCCGGTCTGCAAGGTCTCGGCGTCGGCATTCCGAATGGCTACCCCGATTACGTCCTGCACAAAATGGTCACGGTGATGCGCAACGGCGAGGAAGTGAAGATCTCGAAGCGCGCCGGCAGCTATGTGACGGTGCGCGACCTGATCGAATGGTCGGGCGGCGCGACGCCGGGCACGGAGGCCGCCGTCGACCTGATCGACGAAGAGACGATTCGCCGCGGCCGCGACGCCGTGCGCTTCTTCCTGATCTCGCGCAAGGCCGATACGGAATTCGTGTTCGACATCGACCTCGCGTTGAAACAGAATGACGAAAACCCGGTGCATTACGTGCAATATGCGCACGCGCGAATCTGCTCGGTCATCGCCGAATGCAAGGCGCGCTACGGCATGGACGAAAGCACGCTCGCCAACGTGAACGTCGCGCCGCTCACCAGCGAACGCGCCATGGCCTTGCTGAACAAGCTCGCCGAATTCCCCGACATGCTGCAACACGCGGCCGACGAACTCGCGCCGCACGCGGTCGCGTTCTACCTGCGCGACCTCGCCGGGGAATTCCACTCGTTCTACAATGACAGAGCCGAGCGCGTGCTGGTCGACGATGCAGCCGAACGCAATGCACGCGTCGCGCTGCTCGCGGCCACGCGCCAGGTGTTGGCCAACGGTCTCGCGACGATCGGCGTCTCCGCTCCCGTCAAGATGTAAGTCCTCCGGCGCAACATGCATGCGGCCGTCGCTATAATCGGCGGCCGTTCCAGGATTCTTTTCGTAGGTGATTCATACGATGGCAAAACCACGCCGCACAACAAAGCAATCGAAACAAACCGGGGGGACTTTTCTCGGCATCGTGCTGGGCCTGATCGTCGGCCTTGCGATCGCGGTAGTGGTGGCGCTGTATATCACCCGTGCGCCTACGCCGTTCGTCTCGAAGGTGGCGCCGCCCGCGGCGTCCGATGCCGGCGCGAGCCAGCCGCAGCAATACGATCCGAACCGTCCGCTGCAAGGCAAGACGCCGGGCCAGCCGGTGCCGCAAGCCGCGCAACCCGCACCGCCGAACACCGCGCCGGGCGCGACCAACGCGCAGACCCAGTCGGGCATGCTGGAAGAACCGCAAATCGTCGAAGTGCCGCCGTCCAATGCCAATAACGGCAATGCGAACGGCACGGCGATCGCGCCGAAGCCCGCCCCGGACAACGGCACTGCAACGGCGCCCGTGAAGAAGCCGGGCGAGAGCGCGCCGAGCGCGACCGCCGCGGGCTCCGCGCCGAAGAGCACGTCATCGGCCACGACCGCCAACGCCAAGCCCGGTTCGGGCGCGGCGCCGACGCCGGGCGATGCGAACACCGGCTACTTCCTGCAAGTGGGCGCCTACAAGACCGCCGCCGACGCCGAGCAACAGCGCGCGCGTCTCGCGTTCCAGGGTTTTGAATCGAAGGTCACGCAGCGCGATGCGGGCGGTGTCACGTACTATCGCGTGCGCATCGGGCCGTTCTCCAAGTTCGAGGACATGAATTCGAGCCGTCAGCGTCTGTCCGACGCGGGCGTGGATACCGCCGTGATCCGCTTTACGAAACAATGAAGCAACGCGCCAATCACCAATAAACGCTGATTTGCCGGAGCGCGCCGCCGCCGAACTATCGGCGAACGGCTCGTGTCCTAGGCAACGGAACACTGAAAACGTTCAACGCCGATTCACAAACGGTGACGGGCATTGCGTGGCGCCACCGCTTTACCGCCTACTTGGGTCATCAACACATGAAAAAACTGCTGAGCATTCTGTTCCTTTCGCTGGGCCTCATCGCCGCCACGGCGCATGCCGCGCCCGCCACGCCGGTGTCGGGCAAGGACTACACCGTGCTGTCCACGGCGCAACCCACCGACGTGCCGGCCGGCAAGATCGAAGTCATCGAGTTCTTCTGGTACGGCTGCCCGCACTGCAATGAATTCGGCCCGTACCTCGACGGCTGGGTGAAGAAGCAAGGCCCGGACGTGGTGTTCAAGCGCGTGCCGGTTGCCTTCCGCGACGACTTCATTCCGCATTCGAAGATGTTCCACGCGCTCGAAGCACTCGGCCTCAGTGAGAAACTCACGCCGACGATCTTCAAGGAAATCCACGTCAACAAGAACTACCTGCTGACGCCGGAAGATCAGGCCAAATTCCTCGCGAAGAACGGCGTCGATCCGAAGAAGTACATGGAAGCGTACAACTCGTTCTCGACGCAAAGCGCGCTGCAAAAAGACAAGAAGATGCTCGAAAGCTACAAGATCGAAGGCGTGCCGACGCTGGCGGTGCAGGGCAAGTATGAGACGGGTCCGGCCGCGACCAACAGCCTGACGGGCACGCTCGACGTCCTCGACTACCTGGTGCAGCAGGTCCGCGCCAAGAAGATGTAACGTCCGAGGCGCCGGAATGAGTTCACCGTTGAAGGTCTTCATTACCGGCGCGTCGAGCGGCATCGGCCTCGCGCTCGCCGCCGAATATGCGCGGCGCGGCGCGATTCTCGGCCTCGTCGCCCGCCGCGGCGACGCGCTCGCGGCTTTCCAGCAGTCCCATCCCCAAAACGCTGTCTCTGTCTACGCCGTCGACGTTCGCGACGCCGAGGCGCTCGCCGAGGCGGCCACGCGCTTCATCGCGCAGCATGGCTTGCCGGACGTCGTGATCGCCAACGCCGGGATCAGCCGCGGCGCGCTCACCGGCCACGGCGACCTGCGCACGTTCCGCGAAGTGATGGATATCAATTACTTCGGCATGGTCGCGACCTTCGAGCCGTTCGCCGCCGCGATGGTCGCCGCGAAACGCGGCACGCTGGTCGGCATCGCCAGCGTCGCGGGCGTGCGCGGCTTGCCGGGGTCGGGCGCGTACAGCGCGTCGAAGTCGGCGGCGCAAAAGTACCTGGAAGCGTTGCGCGTCGAGATGCGGCCGCACGGCGTGGGCGTGGTCACCATCGCGCCCGGCTATATCCGCACGCCGATGACCGAGCACAACCCGTACACCATGCCGTTCCTGATGGACGCCGACCGTTTCGCGGTGAAGGTTGCCGGGGCGATCGAGCGTCAAACCGCCTTTGCGGTGTTTCCGTGGCAAATGCGCATCGCGGCGATGCTGCTGCATGTGCTGCCGCGCTGGCTCTACGACCGCGTTTTCGAACGCGCGCCGCGCAAACCGCGCGCCGTCACCGAGTAGGCCATGCAGCCCCGTGCGATCGATGCAGCCGGCGTCGCGCACGAACCGGCGAGCGCCGAGGCGCGCATCGTCTCGCTGGTGCCGAGCATCACGGAACTGCTGTTTGCCTTGGGATTGGACAGGCAGATCGTCGGGCGCACCGGTTTTTGCGTGCATCCGCGTGAGAAGGTACGCCAGGTGCGCAAGGTAGGCGGCACCAAGGCCGTGAATATCGACGCCGTTCGTGCGTTGCGCCCTACCCATCTGATCGTCAATGTCGACGAAAACGAGCGCGATACCGTCGACCAGTTGCGCGCGTTCGTGCCGCATATCGTCGTCACGCATCCGCGCACGCCGCGAGACAATCAATCGCTCTACACGCTGCTGGGTGCGATTTTCAGCCGTGAAGAGGAAGCGCGGCGCCTGAGCGACGCGCTCGAAAACCGCCTGCATGAAGCCGCAGCGCATACGTTTGCCGCGCAAAACGTGCTGTATCTGATCTGGCGTGAGCCGTGGATGACCGTCGCGCGCGATACCTATATCGCCGCCATGCTGCGGCTCGTCAACTGGCGCACGCTGCCCGATGTGCGAGGCGGTGCGGCGGGCGCCGCTCGCTATCCCGTACTCACCACGCTCGACTTCGACCATGCTCCGTGGCTTGCCGATGTCGATCGCATTCTGCTGTCCAGCGAACCCTATCGCTTCACGCAAGCGCATTGCGATGCGTTGAAACGCGATCCGCGGCTGGCGAGGGAGCGTATCGAACTGATCGATGGCGAACTGGTGTCGTGGTACGGCGTGCGCGCGATCGAGGGCATCGTCTATCTGATGCAACGCGCCGCGCGGGGATAAGCGCCGCCGTCCCGCCGTCCCGCCGTCCATATGGATATGTGGATTAAGTGGTTGTCGCCGCCAGCACCCTTCGATAAGCTTTCGCGAAGGCCGCGCCGCGTCGATGGAGGCGACATCCACCCATGCGGCAGCGCCGGAAACGTATCACAATCATAGAGGCGGGCGTCGGCTACCCTTGACGACCCGCCACCCGCCACCGGAACACAAGCACACCAAGACGCACTGCCTGACCGCGCTCGTTATGGGAGATCCTATGCGCTTCAAACTGCTCGCAGCCGCCGTACTGTTCACGGCGCCCGCGCTCGTGCTCGCCAAACCGCTGACCGTCTGTACCGAGTCGAGCCCCGACGGCTTCGATGTCGTGCAGTTCAATTCACTGGTGACGACCAATGCGTCGGCGGACGTGGTCTTCAACTCGCTGGTCTCATACGACGAGGCCACGAAGAAGGTGGTGCCGGCGCTGGCCGACAAGTGGGAGGTGAGCGCCGACGGCCTCGCCTACACGTTCCATCTGCGTCCGAACGTGCAGTTCCAGACCACCGATTACTTCAAGCCCACTCGCACGCTGAATGCCGACGACGTGGTGTTCACGTTCGACCGCATGCTCAACGACAGCAATCCGTGGCACAAGGTGGTGGGCGCGAGCGGCTTCCCGCATGCGCAGTCGATGGGCTTGCCGAAGCTCATCAAGGCGGTCACCAAGGTCGACGACAACACCGTCAAGTTCGAGTTGAACGCGCCGGACGCGACCTTCGTTCCGATCCTGACAATGGGTTTCGCGTCGATCTATTCGGCTGAATACGCCGATCAATTGCTCAAGGCCGGCAAGCAGGTCGATCTGAACGCGAAGCCGATCGGCACCGGCCCGTTCGTACTGAAGAGCTATACGAAAGACGCGGTGATTCGCTACGACGTGAACCCGACCTACTGGGGTCCCAAGCCGAAGATCGATCGCCTGATCTACGCGATCACGCCGGACGCCACCGTGCGCGCGCAGAAGGTGAAGGCGGGCGAATGCCAGATCGCCCTGTCGCCGAAGCCGCAGGATCTCGCCGACGCGAAAACCGACAAGTCGCTGGATATCGTCAAGACGCCCGCCTTCATGACCGCGTTCGTCGCGTTGAACACGCAGAAAAAGCCGCTCGACAACCAGAAGGTGCGCGCCGCGCTGAACATGGCGTTCGATCGCACCACGTATCTGAAGACGGTGTTCGACAACACCGCGACGCCGGCCGTGAACCCGTATCCGCCGAACACGTGGAGCTACGACAAGGCGGTGAAGGCGTGGCCGTACGATCCGGCGAAAGCGAAGAAGCTGCTCGCGGACGCGGGCTTCCCGAACGGCTTCGAAACGACGATCTGGGTGCGCCCGAACGGCAGCGTGCTGAACCCGAATCCGAAGGCCGGCGCCGAACTGCTGCAAGCCGACTTCGCGAAGATCGGCGTGAAGGCGGACGTGAAGGTGATCGAATGGGGCGAACTCATCAAGCAGGCGAAGCAAGGGCAGCATGATTCGCTGTTCATGGGCTGGGCCGGCGACAACGGCGACCCGGACAACTATCTGTCGCCGCTCTTCAGTTGCAACGCGGTGAAGTCGGGCATCAACTTCGCGCGCTTCTGCAATGAGGACCTCGACAAGCTGATCGCCGACGGCAAGGCCACGCCCGATCAGGCCAAGCGTGCGAAGGCGTATGAACAGGCGCAGCAGATCATTCACGACCAGGCGCTGTGGATTCCGCTCGGTTATCCGACCGCGGCGGCGATCACGCGCACGAACGTGAGCGGTTATCACGTGAGCCCGTTTGGCCGGCAGAACTTGGGCACGGTGGCCGTGCAGTAATACCGCTTAGGCTTGAACGAAACCGCATGAAAAAGCCCGGTTGCGAAAGCACCGGGCTTTTTTCATCAAAAGGTTGAAGGGTAAAACCGATCAAGCCGAAAACCGGATCACGCCATCCGAACCCTGCGTGCGCTTCAACGTGCCCGCGAGCCACAGCAGATGCAAGTGCGCCAAGGCTTCACCCATCGCAAATGTCATCTGGTGGATGTCGAGCTGGCGTTTGAACATCAGCGGCACGATATCCGCTGCGCTTTGCGGTTTTTCGGCACACGCCTCGCGCACTTCGGCGAGGCGCGCGTCGTGATGCTCGCGCAGTTGCCTGATGCGCGTGCGCACGCCGCGAAACGGCTTGCCATGCGACGGCAGCACCAGCGTCTCTTCAGGCATCGTCTCGTAACGGCCGAGCGATTCCAGATACAGCGCGAGCGGCGAGCCTTCCGGCTCGATGTCGAACACCGACACGTTGGTCGAAATGCGCGGCAGCACCATGTCGCCGGAGATCAGCACGCCGGTCTCCTCGCAGTGCAGCGCGCAGTGCTCCGGCGAATGGCCGAAGCCCGTCACCACGCGCCACGTCTTGCCGCCGATCCTCATGCCGTCGGCTTCGCGCAAACGGCGGTATTGGCCGGGAATCGCCGGCACGAGGCTCGCGTAATAGCTCTTGCGGGCGCGCAGCTTGTCCAGCGACGCTTCGTCGGTCACGCCGTGCCGCGCGAAGTGACGCGCCGCGCCTTCGCCGCCCGCATTCGAGCCGTCGCCGGCCGCCATCACGCGCGCTTGCATGTACTCGCCGAGCGTCATCCATAGCCGGGCGTCCCAGCGTTGCCTGTCGCCGCCGGTGCACACCCAGTGCGCGAGACCGATGTGATCCGGGTGGCAATGCGTGACGATCACGCGCAGCACCGGCAGGCCGCCGAGCACCGAGTCGAATACTCTCTCCCAGTTCTCCTTGATCGCGTCCGACGTAATGCCGCAATCGACCACCGTCCAACCCGGCTGACCGTCGATCTCATCGCGCAACAGCCACAGGTTGATATGGTCCAGCGCGAAGGGTAACGGCATGCGCAGCCAGAACACGCCGGGCGCGACTTCCATCGCGTGGCCGGCTTCCGGCAAGCTGTCGTTGAACGGATAGTCGAGTTGATGTTCGAGTGCATTCATTGCGGGTGTCTTCCTCCGTCGGCCGTCCGGCATGGCGAGGTGTGCGATGCCGGGCGGCGTGGTTGCGGCCCGGTTGCGGCCCGGTTGGGGCATGCCGGTGCCGTATTGCGCCTGGTTGCGTTTCGCTCAAGTTGACGATAACGTTAACGTTGATTCTATCGTCCAATCCAACTTTCTGCCCGGCCACGGCATGCCCCGATGAACACGCAATACACGATCACCGAGCTCGCGCGGGAATTCGACGTCACGCCGCGCGCCATCCGCTTCTACGAAGACCAGGGTTTACTCTCGCCGAGCCGCGAAGGATCGAGCGGCTTGCGCCGCGTCTATTCAGGCCGCGACCGAACGCGCCTCAAGCTCACGCTGCGCGGCAAACGGCTCGGCTTCACGCTGTCGGAAATCCGCGATCTGCTGGACGTGTACGAATCGCCGACCGACACCGTCGCGCAATTGCACGCGTTCCTCGCCACGGTCGCGCGCCATCGCGAAGTGCTCGAACGTCAACTGGAAGACCTGAACGCGACGCTCGAAGACCTCGCGCAATACGAAACCCAGGCGCGCGCGCTGCTGGAAAACGGCACACGCGAAGCCAGGCCCGCATGAAAGCGGACCACGCAAATTTTTTTGCCGGCAGTTGAGCCGATTAAGGCATGCCAAACTGACGCATTGAGCGGAGATAGCCGGAAAGTCGGCGAACGCCCGCGAAAATGCACGCCGGGCGCGGCATGCGCCAAGGCATGAGTCGAGCGGCGCGATGCGTCGCGGGCCCACCCGGACGATACAATCACGGGTGTCTTCACGACATGGGACGAATGCACGGTCGACATGAATCACTTCCCCAAACTGTTGTCGTCGCAGATCGGCTTTGACGTCGCCCAGACGATGCTCGAAGGATTCGAGCGCCACTACCGCATCTTTCGCGAGGCCGCGGTCCATGCCAAGACGCTGTTCGAACGCGGCGACTGGCACGGCCTGCAAAAACTCGCGCGCGATCGCATTACGTCATACGACGATCGCGTCGAGGAATGCGTCGAACTGCTGCAAGACGAATACGACGCGGAAAATATCGACAGCGACGTGTGGCAGCAGATCAAGCTGCACTACATCGGCCTTCTGACCACGCACCGCCAACCCGAGTGCGCGGAGACGTTCTTCAATTCAGTCTGCTGCAAGATCCTGCATCGCTCGTATTTCAACAACGCCTTCATTTTCGTGCGGCCGGCGATCTCGACCGAATACATCGAGAACGACGAACCGGCCGCGAAGCCGACGTATCGCGCGTATTACCCGGGCAAGGACGGTCTTGCCGCCACGCTCGAGCGCATCGTCACGAACTTTCAACTGGAGACGCCGTTCGAGGATCTGACACGCGACGTCGGCTGCGTGATGCAGGCGATTCACGACGCCTTCGGCGTATTCGACGAAGCACCCAACTTCCAGATTCACGTGCTCTCGTCGCTGTTCTTCCGCAACAAGTCGGCGTATATCGTCGGGCGCATCATCAACGGCGATTTGCTGTTGCCGTTCGCGGTGCCGCTGCGTCATGTGAGGCCGGGCGTGCTCGCGCTCGACACGGTGCTGCTCAAGCGCGATCAGTTGCTGATCATCTTCAGCTTCTCGCACTCGTATTTCCTCGTGGATATGGAAGTGCCGTCCGCTTACGTGGAGTTTCTCGGCACGATCATGCCGGGCAAGCCGAAGGCGGAAATCTATACCTCGGTGGGCTTGCAGAAGCAGGGCAAGAATCTGTTCTATCGTGATCTGCTGCATCACCTGTCGCATTCCAGCGACCAGTTCATCGTCGCGCCCGGCATCAAGGGGCTCGTGATGCTGGTGTTCACGCTGCCGTCTTTCCCATACGTATTCAAGCTGATCAAGGACAGCTTCCCGCCGCCGAAGGAAACCACGCGCGCGCAGATCCAGGAGAAGTATCAGCTCGTCAAGCGGCACGACCGTTTGGGCCGCATGGCCGACACGCTCGAATATTCGAGCGTCGCGCTGCCGCGCTCGCGGCTCGATGAAGCGCTCGTGCGCGAACTCGAAAAGGAAGTGCCGTCGCTGCTCGAATACGACGGCGAGAACCTCGTGATTCGCCATATGTATATCGAGCGCCGCATGGTGCCGCTCAATCTGTTCCTGCAACACGGCTCCGACGAGGACGTCGATCACGGCATCAAGGAATACGGCAACGCGATCAAGGAACTGATGCAGGCGAACATTTTTCCGGGCGACATGCTGTACAAGAACTTCGGCGTGACGCGTCACGGCCGCGTCGTGTTCTACGACTACGATGAAATCGAATACCTGACCGACTGCAACGTGCGCGCGGTGCCCACGCCGCGCAACGAGGAAGACGAAATGTCGGGCGAGCCGTGGTACTCGGTCGGCGTGCACGACATTTTCCCGGAGACGTATGGCACGTTCCTGCTCGGCGACCCGCGCGTGCGCCGTTCCTTCATGCGGCATCACGCGGACTTTTTCGATCCCGCGCTGTGGCAGCGGCACAAGGATCATCTACTGAAAGGCGAACTGCCGGACTTTTTCCCGTACGACAGCAGTGTGCGCTTTTGTATCCGCTATCCCGAACGCTTCGCCGATGCTGCGAAAGCACCGGCCCCATCAGACGCAACGGACGCGCAAGCCGACGAGCGCAGCGTGCGGGTGGCGTGAACATCCTGCGCCGTCCGCATTGCTGAACGCATCGTCCGAAACCTTATGTAACGACACCGACCGGTCTATCGGTCGAGCAACCGCCAAGACGCACCATGAACTCGAACGCTTCCACTCCTCCGAACCCGCTCGCGCATCTCTTCGACAACAACGATGCGTGGGTGACTCGCAAGCTCTCCGAAGACCCCGAGTACTTTTCGCGCCTCGCGCATCAGCAGACGCCCGAATATCTGTGGATCGGCTGCTCCGATTCGCGTGTGCCGGCCAACCAGATCATCGGCCTGCCGCCGGGCGAAGTATTCGTGCACAGAAACATCGCCAACGTGGTCGTGCATACCGATCTGAACTGTCTGTCGGTGATCCAGTTCGCCGTCGATCTGCTGAAGGTCAAGCACATCATGGTGGTCGGCCACTACGGCTGCTCGGGCGTCGGCGCGGCGCTGCACGGCCGTCGCGTGGGTCTCGCGGACAACTGGCTGCATCACGTGCAGGACGTGCGCACCAAGCATGCGGCGCTGATCGAGGAATGGCCGCTCGGTGAAGCGCGGCATCGGCGGCTGGTCGAACTGAACACCATCGAGCAGGTGGTGAACGTGTGCCGCACGACCATCGTCAACGATGCCTGGGCGCGCGGCCAGGAATTGACCGTGCACGGCTGGGTGTACGGCGTGCATGATGGCAAGGTGCGCAATCTCGGCATGACCGTCGGCGAACCGGGCGCGCTCGACGCGGTTTATCAGGGCTGCGTCGCGGGAGTATCGGCAAGCGGCGCGCACGGCGCGGACAACGACATGGTCGCGGCCGACGCCGCGCAACTCGGCGAGATGCCGGCGATCGTCGAAGGTGTGATCAAGGAGCTGAAACATGAGTGAGACAAACGCTGATCCGATCGTCATCGTGGGCGTTGCCCGCACGCCGATGGCGGCATTTCAGGGCGACTTCGCTTCGTTGACCGCGCCGCAACTCGGTTCGGTCGCGATCGAAGCCGCCGTTCAACGCGCGGGCCTGAAACCCGGGCAGATCGACGAAGTGGTGATGGGCTGCGTGCTGCCCGCCGGGCTCGGTCAGGCGCCCGCGCGTCAAGCGGCCCTCGGCGCCGGCTTGCCGCTCGCCACGGGCAGCACCACCGTCAACAAGATGTGCGGCTCCGGCATGCGCGCGGCGATGTTCGCGCACGACATGCTGGCCGCGGGTTCGATCGAGGTGATCGTCGCGGGCGGCATGGAAAGCATGACGAACGCGCCGTATCTGCTGCCCAAGGCGCGTGGCGGCATGCGCATGGGCCACGGCCAGGTGCTCGACCACATGTTCTACGACGGCCTGGAAGACGCCTACGAGAAAGGCCGCCTGATGGGCACGTTCGCCGAGGAATGCGCGGCGTCGTTCGACTTCACGCGCGAGGCGCAGGACGCGTTCGCCGTCGAGTCGCTGAACCGTGCGAAGCGCGCGAACGAGGACGGCTCGTTCGCATGGGAAATCGCGCCGGTGAAAGTCGCGAGCCGCAAGGGCGAGGTGAGCATCGATCGCGACGAGCAGCCGTTCAAGGCGAACCTCGAAAAAATTCCGACGCTCAAGCCCGCGTTCAGCAAGACCGGCACGGTGACGGCGGCGAACTCGTCGTCGATTTCCGACGGCGCGGCCGCGCTCGTGATGATGCGCGAGTCGACCGCGAAGCGCCTCGGTGTCGAGCCGATCGCGCGCGTGGTCGGTCATTCGACCTTCGCGCAGGAGCCGGCGAAGTTCACCACCGCGCCGGTCGGCGCGATTCGCAAGCTGTTCGAGAAGAACGGCTGGCGCGCGGACGAAGTGGATCTGTACGAGGTCAACGAAGCGTTCGCCGTCGTCACGATGGCCGCGATGAAGGAACACGGTTTGCCGCACGAAAAGGTCAACGTGAACGGCGGCGCTTGCGCGCTCGGGCATCCGATCGGCGCGTCGGGCGCACGGATTCTCGTCACGCTGATCGGCGCGCTGAAACAGCGCGGCTTGAAGCGCGGCGTCGCGACGCTGTGCATCGGCGGCGGCGAAGCCACCGCGATGGGTATCGAACTGGTTTGACGCGCGGCTCCAGGCACTCCAGGCAGTCGGGGCCGTTGCGGCAGTTGAGGCAGTTGAGGCACGAGGTGATTCGATGAAGACAGTGTTGATCGTGGGTGCGTCGCGCGGCATCGGCCAGGAGTTTGCGCGGCAATACAAAAAGAGCGGCTGGCGCGTGCTCGCCACCGCGCGCGACGGGGCCGCGCTCGACGCATTGAACGAACTCGGCGCGGAGACTTTTTCCGTCGACGTCACCGCGCCCGACGAAATCGCCGCGCTCGGCTGGAAGCTCGACGGCGAACGGCTCGATGCGGCGATCGTCGTGTCGGGCGTCTACGGCCCGCGCACCGCGGGCATCGAGACCATCACCGCCGATGACTTCGACCATGTCATGCACACCAACGTGCGCGGTCCCATGCAGCTGATGCCGATCCTGCTGCCGCTCGTCGAGGAAACCGGCGGCGTGTTCGCGGTGATCTCGAGCAAGATGGGCAGCATCGGCGACGCGGGCGGCACGACCGGCTGGCTCTATCGCGCGAGCAAGGCGGCGCTCAACAACGCGCTGAAACTCGCGTCGCTCGAGGTCAGGCGCGCGACCTGCGTTTCGCTGCATCCGGGCTGGGTGCGCACCGACATGGGCGGCGCCGAGGCGGCGATCGATCCGGCGCGCAGCGTCACCGGCATGCGCGAATTGCTGGCGCAGGCCGCGGCCGCGCGCGAGGCGTTCAATGGCCGCTTCTATCAATACGACGGCACGCCGCTCGACTGGTGAGAGCGCCAAGAATGAGGAGACTGAGCGATGGTGCTTGACCAGGACCACCTGATGGTGCGCGACGCGCTGCGCACGTTCGTGCGCGAAGCCGTCACGCCGCACGCGGCGCGGTGGGACCGCGAGCGGGTTTTTCCGCACGACGTGCATCGGCAACTCGCCGAACTCGGCGCATACGGCGTGCTGGTGCCCGAAGCCTACGGCGGCGCGGGCATGGACGCCTTGGCGCTCGCGCTGATCCTCGAGGAAATCGCCGCTGGCGACGGCGGCACGTCCACCGCCATTTCCGTCAACAATTGCCCGGTGTGCAGCATCCTGCTGAGCTACGGCAACGACGCGCAGAAGCGCGACTGGCTCACGCCGCTCGCGCGCGGCGAGATGCTCGGCGCGTTCTGCCTGACCGAACCGCAGGCCGGCTCCGACGCCTCCGCGCTGCGCACCACCGCGACCCGCGACGGCGACGCGTACGTGCTGAACGGCGTCAAACAGTTCATCACGAGCGGCAAGAACGGCAACGTCGCAATCGTGATGGCCGTGACCGACAAGGCGGCGGGCAAGCGCGGCATCAGCGCGTTCATCGTGCCGACCGATACCAAGGGCTACGTCGTCGCGCGAATCGAGGACAAGCTCGGCCAGCATTCGTCGGATACGGCGCAGATCATTTTCGAGGACTGCCGCGTGCCGGCCGCGAACCTCATCGGCGCGGAAGGCGAAGGCTATCGGATCGCGCTGTCGGGGCTCGAAGGCGGGCGCATCGGCATCGCCGCGCAAAGCGTCGGCATGGCGCGCGCCGCGTTCGAGGCGGCGTTGGCCTACGCCAAGGAGCGCGAGAGCTTCGGCGCGCCGCTCTTCTCGCACCAGGCCGTGCAGTTTCGCCTCGCCGACATGGCGACGCAACTCGAGGCCGCGCGTCAGCTGATCTGGCATGCCGCGGCGCTGAAAGACGCCGGCCAGCCGTGCCTCACCGAAGCCGCGATGGCCAAGCTGTTCGCCTCCGAAGCCGCCGAGCGCATCTGTTCCGCGGCCTTGCAGATTCATGGCGGCTACGGCTATCTGAGCGACTTCCCGGTCGAGCGTATTTACCGCGATGTCCGCGTGTGCCAGATCTACGAAGGCACGAGCGACATCCAGAAGATCCTGATCGCTCGCGGTCTTGGCTGAACGTCCAATGAACGAGCCATTGTTGCCGGCGCAGCGTCCATCCGACTGTCCCTGCGGCGGCGCCGCGCCCGGCCAGCGCGCCGGCGCCCGCGCGCCCCGCTTCGCGCAATGCTGCGGCCGTTACATCGACGGCGGCGAAGCGGCGCCGCGCGCGCTCGAACTGATGCGCTCGCGTTACAGCGCGTACGTTCTCGGCGCGACGGATTATTTGCGCGCCACCTGGGCGCCGCACACCTGCCCCGCCGACCTCGACGCGGACCCCGCCGCGCCCGATGCGCCACGTTGGCTCGGACTTCAGATCAAGGCATTCGCTGAAAGCGACGCCGATCACGCGACGGTCGAATTCGTCGCGCGTTACAAGGTGGGTGGCCGCGCGCACCGGCTGCACGAGTTGAGCCGCTTTATCCGCGATGAGGACGGCCGCTGGCGCTATGTCGATGGCGACGTGAGCGAATAGCCCGACGCCTTCCCGAGCCTTACACGACGCGCCAGCCTCCGAGGCGCGTTCACATGCGGCCCTCAAAGACCGGCTTCCTGTTCGTGTTGGCCCGGCGCCACAGCCCATGCGCCCGCCATCTTGCCTCGTGCAGCCGGCCGCCGGCGAGACCAGCGTCTTCAAGCCAGCATGAGCCCGATCCGCGCACGGCAATTTTTTCGTCGCGGGTTCTCCTTGATTGCACAAAACAAAATTGTCGTGCCAGGATGAGGCCGTAGCTTCATGGCGTCACGTTGCGAAAGCCGGTCATAACCGGCTACGCAAAATGCGCAAGGACGCTGCCGGTCACCAGATAGTGTGGGTTCGGCGGCGCTTCCGGGCAGCATGGGTGGCGCTCATCATCGGCGCGTGGGGTCGCGTCGGCCGTTTGGGTTCAATCCCGTGCGATCTCCAGTGGCGTGCGTGCGCTTCGCGCAGCAGTACGCGGGTATGTTTTTGCGTGTCGAAAACACCGGTGAAAGCAAAATGTCAGCAGCCGTTCTGGACAAGTGGGCATGACGGTATTCAGGCAAGTTTTTGAGGCGGATGCGTTAATGGTGTTCAGCAAGGTTCTGACGAAGTGTGCGGTGATCTGTGCAGCGGCTGCGTGCGCTGTCGCCGTCGCGCACGCCGCTCCGCTCGCCGACACCCAGGCGGGACCTCTCGCCCGCGCGCAGGTGCCGCGCATCGCGCTCGACGACGACGTCTATCTGCCGGCTGCGGGCCTCAACGAAAAAATCATCCGCGTGCCGGTGGACGCTGCCGGCGCGGTCACGCTCGAAACGACGATCTACAAACCGGACGGCCCAGGCCCGTTTCCGATGATCGTGTTCAACCACGGCAAGATTCCCGGCGATCCGCGCACGCAGGAACGCAGCAATCCGCTGCCGTTCGCGCGCGAATTCGTGCGCCGCGGCTACGTGGTGGTGGCGCCGAACCGCCAGGGCTTCGGCCATTCGGACGGCGTTTATCAGCAGGACGGTTGCGACGTCGAACGCAATGGCATGAGCCAGGCCGGCGACGTGGCGGCCACCATCGGCTACATGTCGAAGCAGCCTTACGTGGACGCCACGCATATCGTGGTGGCCGGCACCTCGCACGGCGGTCTCGCGACGATGGCCTACGGCACCGAAGCCGCGCCGGGCGTGCGGGCGCTGATCAATTTCTCGGGCGGTTTGCGGCAGGACGCTTGCAGCGGCTGGCAGGCCAACCTCACGCGCGCATTCGGCGCGTACGGTGAAAAGACCAAGGTGCCGTCGTTGTGGATGTACGGCGATAACGACTCGGTGTGGACCGCGCCGCTGGTGGCGGGCATGTACGCCGCGTATGCCGAGCATGGCGCGAGCGCGAAGATGGTGGATTTCGGCAACTACAAGAACGACGCGCATCGGCTGGTGGGCGACCGCGACGGCGTGCATGTGTGGTGGCCGGCCGTCGAGGCTTTCCTGGCCCGCGTGGGCATGCCCACGGGCGTGCAGTATCGCGTGTCCGATCCTTCGTTGCCGAAGGCGAGCGGGTTTGCCGCTGTCGATGCGGTGGATGCGGTGCCGTTCGTCGACGAAGCCGGGCGCAATGGCTATCGGAACTTCCTGCATCAATATCCTAGCCGGGCTTTTGCCGTGTCGGATACCGGCGCGTGGTCGTGGGCCGAGGGCGGCGACGATCCGATGTCGGTGGCGGTTGCCAATTGCCAGAAGCAGAGTTCGGCGCCTTGCCGGTTGTATGCGGTGGATAACGCTGTTGTTTGGGGTTCTGGGGGCACTCAGACCGCTGCGAGCGGTGCGGATCAAGGTCGGCATGCTATTGCTAGCCGGGAGTGAGGGTCGGGTTTTTTTGCCTGCTCGGCGGGGTTGGTTTTTGGGGTTGGTTTTTTGGCCTTTCCTTGATTTGTTAGTGGTCTATTGGCGTTGCCCCTGTGCGGGGCGGCACCTACTTTCTTTGCCGCCGCAAAGAAAGTAGGCAAAGAAAGCGGCTCACACCGCCAGTTCTGAAGCGGGTCCCCTGGCTTGGAGGGCATCGTGGTGCATCTGGAATCCGTGTTCCCGCACACTCCGCGTTCGTGACACAGCAGTCATTCTTCCGGCGACGCTGCGCGCGCCGTCGCGGTACTTCATAAAGTCGCACGGCGCTTTTGCGGTCGGCAGCAGTTCTCGATGCCCAGACAAACCGCCGTCAGCCGCAGTTCTCCAAACCAATAGCGCTGCGTGCGCCCGGCGTCACTGCATCGAATGCCGGCGACTTGCCGACAACTTGCCGGCGCATCGGCGCGCGGCCGGACGCTCAGCACGGCGACCGGCGACCGGCCCCACAACCGGTGTCCTGCAACCAGCGACACATCTGAAACAGCATCTGGCTTTTCGGCGTCTCGCCGAGGCGAAGCCGATGGCCCCCACCGCGCCCAATGAAACCGCTGGTTTCCGTGCGCGCCGCTTCCGGCGAGCGCGCAGCGCGAGGCGGGAAGTATGACTGCCTTGTCACGAACGTCGAATGCGCGAGGGCACCGATTCCAGATGCACCACTGCCCCCTCCAAGCCAGGAGACCCGCTTCAAAGCTGGCGGTGTGAGCTGCTTTCTTTGCCTACTTTCTTTGCGGCGGCAAAGAAAGTAGGTGCCGCCCCGCACAGGGGCAACGCCAATAGACCACTAACAAATCAAGCAAAGGCCAACAAACCAAGCCCACAACCCAAACCGCCGAGCAGGCCAAACCCCACCTACATCCCACTACTTTGCCGTCGTCAACTGCACCGATCATCCACCTTCATGAGAAAACAGAAACGACCTGCATCGAACAGCCCCAAACCCCAGCCCAGCAAGCAAAACCCCAAATTCCAGCGCAGGTGCGCGCAACGAAATAAACCGCTAATCTCGACCCCGCGCGCATCGCCAAACGCCGCGCGCAGCGCAACGAAACGGCCCTAAAAAGCCCGACGCGCAGCGGCAAAAAGCATCCTGGAGTACCCGCTTTGCAAAACCCGGCAACACAACCGTCATCACGAGAAGACTGGATCGCCCGCAGCCTGCGCGCCGTCTGGCACCCCTGCACGCAGATGAAGCACCACGAGCGTCTGCCGCTCATTCCCGTCGCGCGCGGCCAGGGCGCGTGGCTTTACGACCGCGCCGATCACCGTTATCTGGACGCGATCAGCTCCTGGTGGGTCAACCTGTTCGGCCACGCGAACCCGCGCATCAACGCGGCGCTGAAAGACCAGCTCGACACGCTCGAACACGCGATGCTCGCGGGCTGCACGCACGAGCCGGTCATCGAACTCGCGGAACGCCTCGGCGCGCTCACCGGCAACACGCTCGGCCACGCGTTCTTCGCGTCCGATGGCGCATCCGCCGTCGAAATAGCGCTGAAGATGAGCTTCCACTCGTGGCGCAATCGCGGCTTCGCCGACAAGCAGGAATTCGTCTGCCTCGCCAACAGCTACCACGGCGAGACCATCGGCGCGCTCGGCGTCACCGACGTCGCGCTCTTCAAGGACGCCTACGACCCGTTGATCCGTCACGCGCACGTCGTCGCGTCGCCCGATGCGCGTCTCGCGCAGCCTGGCGAGACCGCCGACGACGTCGCGCGCCGCGCACTCGATCACGTGCGCTCGCTGTTCGAAGCGCGCGCCGACACAATCGCCGCGCTGATCGTCGAGCCGCTCGTGCAATGCGCAGCCGGCATGGCGATGCACGACGCGTCGTATCTCGCCGGATTGCGCGCGTTGTGCGACCAGTACGGCGTGCATCTGATCGCCGATGAAATCGCCGTCGGTTGCGGTCGCACCGGCACGTTCTTCGCATGCGAGCAGGCGGGCATCTGGCCGGACTTTCTGTGTCTGTCGAAAGGCATTAGCGGCGGCTATCTGCCGCTCTCGATCGTGTTGTCGCGCGATGAAATCTTCGCGGCCTTCTATCACGACGACACCGCGCGCGGCTTCCTGCATTCGCATTCCTACACCGGCAATCCGCTCGCGTGCCGCGCGGCGCTCGCCACGCTCGACCTGTTCGCGAGCGACAACGTCCTCGCCGTCAACGCGCAGAAGTCCGCGAAACTGAAGGCCGCGCTTGCTCCGCTCGCTGGGCACGAGCAGGTGCGCAATCTGCGCCAGTGCGGCACGATCTTCGCGTTCGACGCGGTGATCGACGACGCTCAACATGCGAGGACATTCTCGCGCCGCTTCTTCGAAAACGCGTTGCAGCGCGAGCTGCTGCTGCGCCCGATTTCAACCACCGTGTATCTGATGCCGCCGTACATTCTCGACGACGAAGAACTCGCGCTGCTCGCCTCGCGCACTCATGAAACGTTCGAAGCCACGCTCGCGGAGGCGCGCTAATGCACTTGCTCGACACACTTGCACAAGGCCTGAAAGACATCGACGCACGCGGCCTGCGCCGTCGCCGCCGCACGGCCGACACGCCGTGCGCCGCGCACATGACGGTGGACGGCCGCGAGATCATCGGCTTCGCCAGTAACGACTACCTCGGCCTCGCCGCGCATCCGCAACTGATCGCCGCGATCGGCGAAGGCGCGCGGCGCTATGGCGCGGGCAGCGGCGGTTCGCATCTGCTCGGCGGCCACTCGCGCGCGCATGCGCAACTCGAAGACGACCTCGCGGAATTCGTCGGCGGCTTCGTCGACAATGCGCGCGCGCTGTACTTCAGCACCGGCTACATGGCGAACCTCGCGACGCTCACCGCGCTCGCGGGCCGCGGCACGACGCTTTTCTCCGACGCATTGAATCACGCGTCGCTGATCGACGGCGCGCGCCTGTCGCGCGCCGACGTGCAGATCTACCCGCACTGCGATACCGAAGCGTTGAGCGCGATGCTCGACGCTTCCGACGCGGAAGTGAAAGTGATCGTCTCCGATACGGTGTTCAGCATGGACGGCGATATCGCGCCGCTGCCGCGTCTGCTCGAACTTGCTGAGCAACACGGCGCGTGGCTGATTCTCGACGACGCGCATGGCTTCGGCGTGCTCGGTCCGCAAGGGCGCGGCGCGATCGCGCAGGCCGCGCTGCGCTCGCCGAACCTGATTTCGATCGGCACGCTCGGCAAGGCGGCGGGCGTCTCGGGCGCGTTCGTCGTCGCGCACGGCACCGTGATCGAATGGCTCGTGCAGCGCGCGCGTCCGTACATTTTCACCACGGCCTCGGTGCCTGCCGCCGCGTATGCGGTGTCGGCGAGTTTGCGCATCATCGGCGGCGACGAAGGCGATGCGCGGCGCGCGCATCTTCGGCAATTGATCGAACGCACGCGTGAGATGCTGAAAGCCACGCCGTGGCTTCCGGTCGATTCGCACACCGCCGTGCAGCCGCTCATCATCGGCGCGAACGAAGCCACGCTCGACATCGCCGCCCTGCTCGACCGCGCGGGTCTGTGGGTGCCGGCGATTCGTCCGCCGACCGTGCCCACCGGCACGTCGCGCTTGCGTATTTCGCTTTCCGCCGCGCACGCGCAAGCGGATCTCGACCGGCTCGAAGCGGGCTTGCAACAAGCGGGAGCGAAAGCGGCATGAGCACGGCGCTGTCTCTCTTCGTCACCGGCACGGATACGGAAATCGGCAAGACGTTCGTTTCGTCGGCGCTGTTGCGCGGCTTCGTTCGCGAAGGCCTGCAAGCCGCCGCGATGAAGCCGATCGCCGCCGGCGCATTCGAACTCGACGGCGTTCTGCATAACGAGGACGCGGATCAACTCGACGCCGCATCGAGCGTCTTGTTGCCGCCCGACATTCGCACGCCCTATCTGCTGAAAGAACCGGCCGCGCCGCACATCGCGGCCGCGCTGGAAAACGTCACCTTCGATATCGCGCACATCGTCGCTTGCCATGCCGAGGCTGTGAAACGCGCGGACGTCGTGGTCGTGGAAGGCGTCGGCGGCTTTCGCGTGCCGTTGACGGCGACTGCGGACACCGCCGATCTCGCCGTCGCCTTGAAACTGCCGGTCGTGCTGGTGGTCGGCCTGCGCCTCGGCTGCATCAACCATGCGCTGCTCACCGCCGAAGCGATCGCCGCGCGCGGACTGACGCTGGCCGGCTGGGTGGCGAACCGCGTCGACCCCGACATGACGTTCCCCGACGAAAACATCGCGTCGATCCGCGAGCATCTTGCGCGCGAACACGACGCGCCCTTGCTCGGCATCGTGCCGCATCTGAGCCCGGCTTCGCCCGAACTCGCGGCGGACCGGCTCGACATCGACCGACTCTTGCAGACGCTGCGCCATGCGCGGCGCTGATCAACATCACATCCATCCATGAGGATTGACGACATGACGCAACTGAACATCGCTCCGACGCCGGTCGACACGGCGGCCGCCAACAGCAATGCCAATCACAACGCCAATAGCGCCGCATCGGACGGCAAACAGCTCGCGCGCTGGCGCGTCGCCGACATCGTCGCGCTGTACGAACTGCCGTTCAACAATCTGATGTTCCGCGCGCAGCAAACACATCGCGAGCATTTCGACGCGAATACCGTGCAACTGTCGACGCTGCTGTCGATCAAGACGGGCGGCTGCGAGGAAGATTGCGCGTACTGTCCGCAGTCGGTGCATCACGACACGGGCCTGCAGGCCGACAAGCTGATGCCGGTCGACGAAGTCCTCGCCGCCGCGCGCGCCGCCAAGCAAAACGGCGCGACGCGCTTTTGCATGGGCGCCGCGTGGCGCAATCCGAAAGACCGGCACCTGGAGCCGATCAAGGACATGATCCGCGGCGTGAAGGCGATGGGTCTCGAAACCTGCGTGACGCTCGGCATGCTGGAGACGCACCAGGCGCAAGCTCTGCGCGAAGCGGGCCTCGACTACTACAACCACAACCTCGATACGTCGCCGGAGTTCTACGGCCAGATCATTTCGACGCGCACGTATCAGGACCGTCTCGACACGCTCGAACGGGTGCGCGACGCGGGCATCAACGTGTGCTGCGGCGGCATCGTCGGTTTGGGCGAGTCGCGGCGCGAGCGGGCCGGCTTGATCGCGCAACTGGCGAACATGGAGCCGTATCCCGAGTCGGTGCCGATCAACAACCTGGTGCAAGTGGAAGGCACGCCGCTGACCGGCACGGAAGCGATCGACCCGTTCGAGTTCGTGCGCACGATCGCGATTGCACGCATCACGATGCCGCGCGCGATGGTGCGTCTGTCGGCGGGACGCGAGCAGATGAACGAAGCGTTGCAGGCCATGTGCTTTCTCGCCGGCGCGAATTCGATTTTCTATGGCGATCAGTTGCTGACCACCAGCAATCCGCAAGCGGAGGCGGATCGCAAGCTGTTGGAGCGCCTGGGGATTCGGGCGGAAGCGGCGCAGCAGATGCCGCTCGATCAGAGCGGTTGCGAGCATGGCTGCGAACACGGTCATGACTCGCACGCTGCGCCCAACTAAACGCAACAAGCGCATGCGATAGCAATTCGCGCAATAAAAAAGGCCGCCTCGGTAACGAACCGAAGGCGGCCTTTATGCTTCAAGCGAAGCTTTACTTCCTATCCACGATGATCTGATCGAACGTCCCGCCATCGGAGAAATGCGTTTGCTGCGCTTTCTGCCAGCTACCGAACATCTCTTCGACGGTGAAGGTCTTGATCGGTTTGAACTCCGCCTCATGCTTGGCGAGTACGTTCCTGTCGCGCGGACGCAGATGATGTTGCGCGATGATTTCCTGCGCGGCCGCCGACCACAGATAGTCGAGATACGCCTGCGCTTCCTTGCGCGTGCCGCGCTTGTCGACCACCTTGTCGACGATCGCCACGGGCGGCGCCGCCAGCAAGCTCACCGACGGATACACCGCTTCGAAATTGCCCGCGCCCACACCCGTGTTCATCAGCGCGACTTCGTTTTCGAACGTCACCAGCACGTCGCCGATGCCGCGCTGCGTGAACGTGGTGGTCGCGCCGCGGCCGCCCGTGTCGAGCACCGGCACGTTCCTGAAGATCGCTTTTTCGAAGTCGAGCGCCTGCGCGTCGGTGCCGCCGTGCTGCTTGCGATAACCCCACGCGGCCAGATACGTATAGCGGCCGTTACCCGAGGTCTTGGGATTGGCGATCACCACCTGCACGCCGGGCTTGGCGAGATCGTCCCAGTCCTTGATGTGCTTCGGGTTGCCCTTGCGCACGAGGAACACCATCGTCGTGGTGTACGGCGCGCTGTCGTTCGGCATGCGCGCACGCCAGTTGGTCGGCACCAGTTGGCCCTTTTCGGCGAGCAGGTCGATGTCGTTCGGCTGGTTCATCGTCACGACGTCGGCCTGCAAGCCTTGCAGCACCGACAAGGCCTGCGCGCTCGACGCGCCGTGCGACTGGCGGATCGACACGGTCTCGCCGGTCTTCTGCTTGTACGCCGCGATGAAGCCGGCGTTGATGTCCTTGTACAACTCGCGCGTCACGTCGTACGAGACGTTGAGCAACGACGCTTGCGCGTGCGCCGTCGACACGCCGCCGAGCGCGAGCGTGATTGCCGTCATGCCGGCTGCCAGCCAGCGCGATGTGCCCGTCTTGCCTGCCATCTTGTCCCCGCCTATCGATGATGAAAACCGGTGGCCGCACGAACGCGCGGCATGAAGCGGGATTCTAACGGATCGCTTACTGGCTCACTCGTGCCGGGGCCGGTGCATCGAGCGCGGCGCGAAGCCTCAAACGAATGCGTGCTGCGCGGCCTCGAAGGCATCCTCGCGAAAGCGCAATGGCGCGGCGCAATGCACCAGCGTGTCGATGAAATACTTGGCTCGCGGCCAGGGGCCGAAACCGGCCGCGGTGTTGATATGCCCCGCGTCGCCGAGATTGACGAACGCGCTGCCGAAACGCTGCGCGAGATCGCGCGAACCGGCGAGCGGCATCCACGGATCGGTTTCGCTGCCGATCAGGATCGACGGCACGCCGAGGCGCCGCGCGTCGAACGTTCCCGCGAAGCCGAATTTCTCCGGGCTCGCGGGCGCGACGAACAGCACGCCGACCACGTCGTTCGCATACGACGCCTGCTGCAACGCATGCGCGGTCGCGAGGCAACCGAAGCTATGCGCGGCCAGCACGAACGGTCCGCGCTCGCGCGCGAGCAGATCGCGCAGCGACTTCGCCCATAGTGCGAGGTCCGGCGCGTCCCAGTCGGCCTGTTCGACGCGCAGCGAGCGCGCGAACTGCCGCTCCAGCCATGTTTGCCAATGCGCGCCCTCGCTGCCGTGCAGACCGGGCACGGTCACGAGCCGCGGCGGCCATGTCGATTTGGTGCATGAAAGCATGTCTGTCCCTCGCAAAGGGAATCCGGGAAGGTATTGTCCCGCTGCGCGCCGCGCGAACGAACCAAGTTTTTGTGCTTTGTTTATCGGGCTAAATGGCGGTCGAGATGGCGGCGCCGTGACTGTCGACGTAGCAGGCGACGTGGCCGGCGACTGGCCCGAGCGACGGCCGGTGCCATGTGCCGCGTGACCGGCGAATTGCACGGCCGTCCGCAAACGCGCGCGATCGGCGTCGAAAAAGTAGAATGAAGCCTACCCATAAAAGGAGGAGGCCCCATGCCGCAAGCGTCGTCTGAAGCGCCGCGCGCGTCGCAGCCGTCACAACGGGCCTTTCCCGCAATCCGGCCCGACAACGCAGGCGTCTTTCTGACCGTATGAAAATCCTCTTCTACATGCCGCATGCCGATGCCGCCGCCTGGCTTCACGACTTTGCCCGCGCGCTGCCCGAGGCCGATCTGCGCGAGTGGCAGCCTGGCGACACCGCGCCGGCGGACTTCGCGGTCGTGTGGCGGCCGCCGCGCGAGATGCTGGCCGGCCGCGACGACTTGCGCGCGATCTTCAATCTGGGCGCGGGCGTGGATGCGATCCTCGCGCTCGAAAGCGAACAGCCCGGCATCTTGCCGCGCAACGCCCAGTTGATCCGCCTGGAGGACACCGGCATGGCGCCGCAAATGGCCGAGTACGTCGCGCACGCGGTGCTGCGCTACCTGCGCCGTTTCGACGAATACCAGACGCTGCAAAGCGAACGCCGCTGGGAAGTGCTCGAACCGCATCCGCGCGAGACCTTCACGGTCGGCGTGCTCGGGCTTGGCGTGCTCGGCGCGCATGTCGCGCAAACGCTCGCGGGCTTCGGCATGCCGGTGCGCGGTTATAGCCGCGGCGCGCGGCACATCGAGGGCATCACGACCTTCGCCGGCGAGGCGCAGTTCGATGCCTTTCTCGACGGCGTGAAAGTGCTGGTGAATCTGCTGCCGCATACGCCGGATACAGCCGACGTGCTGAACGCGCGCACCTTCTCGAAGCTCGCGCGCGGTACCTATCTGATCAACGTCGCGCGCGGCGGGCATCTGGTCGAACAGGATCTGCTCGAAGCGCTCGCGAGCGGCCAACTCGCCGCCGCCACGCTCGACGTGTTCCGCGAGGAGCCGTTGCCGCCCGATCATCTGTTCTGGCGGGAGCCGCGTATCACGATCACGCCGCACATCTCCGCGCTGACGTTGCGCGAGGAAAGCGTCGCGCAGGTCGCGCGGAAAATCACGGCGCTCGCGCGCGGCGAAACGGTCAGCGGCGTGGTGAATATCGAACGCGGGTATTGAGAGCCGGGTGAGCTTCGAGCAGGCACTGAGAGACATCAATGAAGGAGCGCCGCCAAGCGCGGCAGGAGACACATCATGGCCTTACCGCAGCAAGTGAAAATCGTCGAAGTCGGTCCGCGTGACGGGCTGCAGAACGAAAAAGAATTCGTCGCCACGGCGATCAAGATCGAGTTGATCAACCGCTTATCGGCGGCGGGTTTTCGCAACGTCGAAGCGGCGTCGTTCGTCTCGCCGAAATGGGTGCCGCAAATGGCCGACGGCGCCGACGTCATGGCCGGTATCGAACGGCGCCCAGGCACGATCTACTCGGTGCTGACGCCGAACATGCGCGGCTTCGAAGGCGCGCTCGCCGCGCGCGCCGACGAGATCGTGATTTTCGGCGCGGCCAGCGAAGCGTTTTCGCAGAAGAACATCAATTGCAGCAT
Organism: Paraburkholderia sp. 22099; assembly: GCF_052045835.1. NCBI lineage: Bacteria > Pseudomonadati > Pseudomonadota > Betaproteobacteria > Burkholderiales > Burkholderiaceae > Paraburkholderia > Paraburkholderia sp. 22099. The sequence goes on from NZ_JBQEPU010000013.1 coordinate 127,851, forward strand.
CGCGGAAAGCATCGACCGGTTCGCACCCGTGGCGCGCGCGGCGAAGGAAAATCGCCTGCGGATTCGCGGCAGCGTGTCGTGCGCGCTGGGCTGCCCGTATCAGGGCGAGGTGCCGGTGGCCTCGGTGGTCGATGTGGTCGAACGTTTCGCGGCGCTCGGCTGCGACGAAATCGACATTGCCGATACGATCGGCGTCGGCACGCCGAAGCGCACGCGCGAAGTGTTCGATGCGGTGACCAAGGTGTTTCCGCGTGAACGTCTATCGGGCCACTTCCACGACACTTACGGCCAGGCGCTCGCGAACATCTACGCCGCGTTGCAGGAAGGCATCGAGATTTATCACGCGTCGGTGGCGGGGCTCGGCGGCTGTCCGTATGCGAAGGGCGCGACCGGCAACGTCGCGACCGAGGACGTGCTGTATCTGATGAACGGCCTCGGCATCGAAACCGGCATCGACCTCGCGCAAGTCGTGGCGATCGGCGATTTCATCTCGACGTCGATCGGCCGGCCCAACGTATCGCGCGCCGGCAAGGCGCTGCTCGCCAAGGCGCGCAGCGAAGCGGGCAACTGTGTTTGACCTCAGCCAATCAATCAGGATCTAAAACAATGATGGACGACGCTTTCCTCGAATCCGACAATCTCGCCGCGCTGCCCGACTCGGCGCGCCGCGTCGCGCTGTTGCTGCGCGAGCGCGGCCACGCCGGCCGCATCGTGATGCTGCCGGAAACCGGCAAGACTTCCGCCGAAGCCGCCGCCGGGCTCGGCTGCTCGGTCGCGCAGATCGCCAAATCGATCCTGTTTCGCCGTCGCGAGGACGACGCGCCCGTGCTGGTGGTCGCGAGCGGCGCGAATCGCGTCGACGAGAAGAAGGTGGCCGCGCAAGTCGGCGAGATCGGCCGCGCGGATGCGAAGTTCGTCCGCGAAAAAACCGGCTATGCGATCGGCGGCGTGTGTCCGATCGGCCATGCGACCGAACCGGTGACGCTGATCGATGCCGACCTGCTGGCGCTCGACAGCTTGTGGGCCGCGGCGGGCCATCCGCATGCGGTGTTCAATCTCACGGCGCAGGAATTGATTACGCTGACGGGCGCGCCGGTGATCGACGTGGCGCTGCGCGAAACCGCTTGAAGCCATGACCGAAAGCCTCGGCCACGACGACGGCGCTGCCGTGCCGTCGCCCTGCATCAACGTCTGCAAGATGGACGCGTCGACCGGCTGGTGCGAAGGGTGTCTGCGCAGCATCGACGAGATCGCCGGCTGGTCCTCGTTCGACAACGACGCGAAGCGCGCGGTGTGGGACGCGATCGAGGCGCGTCACGCGCAGGTCATGGCGATGCAAGCGAAGGTGCCGCGATGAACGCGCCGCCGCGCATCGTCACGATAGGCGAGACGTTCAGCTCGACGCTCGCGCTTTCGGCGGAGTCGGTGAAATCGTTCGCCACGCTCGTCAACGACTTGAACCCGCTGCATCACGACGACACCTATGCCGCGCAAAGCCGCTTCGGCGGGTTGATCGCTTCGGGCACGCAGCCCACCGCCTATTTCATGGCGCTGCTGGCGACGCATTTTTCGACCTACGCGCAGCCGCTCGGTCTCGAGTTCGACATCAAGCTTAAAAAGGCGGTCCATGCGAACGACACGCTCACGATCACCTGGCGCGTGCGCGACGCCTACTGGAAGCCGAGCCTGAACGGCGATCTGACGCATCTCGATGGAGCGGTGGTGAACCAGCGCGGCGACACTGTGTTGATCGGCACGTCCACCGTTCTGGTGATGCCGAAGCCCGAAGCATCGGCGAACGCATCGTGATTGCGCTGCCGCCATCCATCAAGGTATTCGAGCGTGGCTGGCTCTCGTCGAACAACGTGCTGCTGATCGACGATGCGTGCGCCGCGCTCGTCGATACCGGCTATGCGACACATGCGCCGCAAACGCTCGCCCTGGTGCGGCAGACGCTCGGCGCGCGGCCGCTCGATCTGATCGTCAACACGCATCTGCATTCGGATCACTGCGGCGGTAACGCGCTCTTGCAGGCAACGTGGCCGTGCAGGACCGCGATTCCCGTCTCCGAAGCCGACGCCGTGCGCGCATGGGACGAAACGCGTCTGACGTTTCGCGCGACGGGGCAAGCTTGCGAGCGCTTCAGCTTCACCGAGACCATCGCGCCCGGCGTGCGGTTGCGGCTCGGCGCGCTCGATTGGCAGGTGCTCGGTGCGCCCGGCCACGATCCGCATTCGTTGATGCTGTATTGCGCGGACGAGCGCATCCTGATCAGCGCGGACGCGCTGTGGGAAAACGGCTTCGGCGTGATTTTCCCCGAGCTGGAAGGTGAAAGCGGTTTCGCCGAGGAACAAGCGGTGCTCGAAGCGATTGCGGAGCGGGACGTGCGCCTCGTGATTCCCGGCCACGGCGCGCCTTTCACGAATGTCGAGCAAGCATTGGAGCGGGCGTTTTCGCGCGTCGCATGGTTGCGAGCCGATCCGGCGCGCAATGCGAGGAATGCGTTGAAGGTGCTGATCGTGTTCAAGCTGCTCGAAGTCCGCGAGATGGGCTTCGACGTCCTGCTGCGAATGCTCGATGAAGCTGCCGCGATGCGCGCCGCCGCGTCGATGCTCAAGCCGCGCGGCGAATGGCCGGCGCTGGTGCGGGAGATCGTCGAGGAACTCGCGGCGCGAAATGGGCCGCTGGCGGTGGACGGCGCGCGCATCGTCTCCCGTCAGGCTTGACGCTCGCGCGCTGGCGCGGGGTCCAAGCGGCATGCGGCTAAAAACCGTCGCCACAAAAAGAAAGCCGCTCGACCATTGGGAATGGCGAGCGGCGGAAATTCTGTCGGACGTGATCAGCGTCGTTACGAATGATACGCGCGCCGGATTTGCGACCGCATCAGTGATTTCCCTACAGAAGTTTGACGCCGCGTTTTAATCCGGCATACAGGTGGTGTCGCGCGAACCCGCATGGCCGCTCGCTTTGCGCGCGATCCGTTCGCGCATTGATCCGCCCATATGAACAATGCCTCGTTCCGGAATCCGTAGCATCCGCACGGAACGCGAGCAAGCGGAGGCTCGTCACGTCGACGACAAGCGCTTCTGCGGCACGATTCGCCAGCCGAGATTGACGCCGGCCGCCGCGAGCAGAATCAGCACCGCGCCGAGTATCTGAATCCATGCGAGCGTCTGCCCGAACGCGATTCGATCGACGATGATCGCCACCACCGGATAGATGAACGACAGCGCGCCGGTCATCGAAGTCGGCAGCTTCTGGATCGCGCCGTAAAGCAGCACGTACATGAGGCCGGTATTGACCACGCCGAGCACAATCAATTCGAGCCACTGCACGCCATTGGTCGGCAGCGCGTCGAAACGCACGAATGGCGCGAGCATCACCACGCCGAGCGACACCTGAATCAGCGCGATCAGATGCGGCGGCGTGCCCTTGAGCCGCTTCGTGATGATCGACGACACCGCGTACATCGCCGCCGCGCCCACCGCATAGGCGACGCCCACCAGATACTGCCCCGGCACCGCCAACACCGCCGGCTCGACTTTCACGACGAACACGAGGCCGATGAACGCGACCACCAGCCATGCCACCGTCGACGCGCTAATGCGCTCGCGAAAAATCAGCGCGCCAAGCGCGACCAGCATGAAAGGCTGCGTGTTGTAGACGGCCGTCGCCATCGAGATCGACGCGCGCGAATACGCCGCGAACAGCAGCACCCAGTTCAGCACGATCGCCGCGCCGCCGAGCAAGGCGAGGCCGAGCATCGTCCACGAAAACAGCTTGCGCCTGAAGAGACCCAATACGGCGCACACCAGCGCCAAGGTCGCGCCGCCGAAAATGCAGCGGAAGAACACCACGTTGAACGAGCTCTGCTGCGACGACACCACCAGCCAGCCGATGGTGCCCGACATCAGCATGGCCATGCTCATCTCCGCGGCCCCGCGGCGAATTTCATTTGAAGCCATGATTCGATCCTCGAATTGAATCCTGCATGACAGGCAGTGTAATTAATCCGATGACGCCAATACATGGCTAAACTTAAGCCTTCCGGCGATTAAACCTAAGAATCGAAGGCCATCATGATCAAACGCCTTGCCCCCTCCGTGCCCGCGTCGCTCGACGAAACCGACCGGGCGCTGCTCACCGCGCTCGCCGAGGACGCCCGTCAGCCGGTCGCCGAACTGGCGCGTGCGGTCGGCCTGTCGGCGCCGAGCACGGCGGAGCGCATCCGCAGGCTCGAAGCGCAAGGCGTGATCGAGCGCTTCACGGTGCAGATCGATCCGCGCGCGCTCGGCTTCACGTTGCAGGCGATCGTGCGCGTGAAGCCCCTGCCCGGTCAGTTGCATCTGGTGGAGGAAGTGATCCGGCGCATTCCGGAGTTCGTCGAATGCGACAAGGTGACGGGCGACGACTGCTTTATCTGCCGCCTGTATCTGCATTCGATCGAGCAGTTGGATGAGATTCTGTCGAAAGTCACCGAGCGGGCGGAAACCAGCACCGCGATCGTCAAGTCGACGCCGGTCGCGCGCCGCTTGCCGCCGCTCGGTTGAGCGGCGGGCGCGGCGGGTCATAAAGAAGCGCGCGCTCGCGCATGAACGAAGCGGCTTACTGTTCGACCGCTTCGAAGAAAGACAGCATTTCCGCGAGCAGTGGCTCAGACGCCTCTTCGGGAAGGTAATGCCCGCAAGACAGCGACCGGCCGCTCACGTCGCGCGCCACACGGCGCCATTCCGCCAGCGCGTCGAAGCACTTCTCGATCACGCCCTTGTCGCCCCACAGCACCCGCAGCGGACAGCCGATCTTGTGGCCCCGTTCGATATCGGCGCGATCGTGCTCGAGGTCGATGCTCGCCGCCGCGCGGTAGTCCTCGCACATCGCGTGAACCGCGCCGGGTTGCGCGAGCGCGGAGCGATAGGCATCGAGCGCGTCGGGTTCGAACGCGGCCAGCCCCGCATGACGGCTGCCCATCACCGAATCGACATACGCGGCCGGGTTCGCGCCGATCAACGTCTCGGGCAGCGGCTCGGGCTGGATCAGGAAGAACCAGTGGAAGTAATGCGTGGCGAACGCGCGGTCGGTGGCTTCGTACATCGCGAGCGTCGGCGCGATGTCGAGCAGCATCAGACGTTCGACGGCGTCGGCATGGTCGAGCGCCATGCGATGCGCGACGCGCGCGCCGCGGTCGTGCGCGCACACCAGAAAACGTTCGAAGCCGAAGTGGCGCATCACGGCGACCTGGTCGGCCGCCATCGCGCGTTTCGAATAGGGCGTGTGGGCGGCGTCGCTCGGCGGTTTGTCCGACGCGCCGTAGCCGCGTAAATCAGTGGCGATGACGGTGAAGTGTTCGGCCAGTTGCGCGGCGCAGCGCCGCCAGATCAGATGCGATTGCGGATGACCGTGCAGCAACAGAAGCGGCGGCCCCGCTCCGCCCTTCACTCCGAAAATGTCGACATCGCCCGTGGCGACGCGAAAGGGCGTGAAATTCTCGAAGGCCATAACGGAGTCTCGTGTCGTTTGGAAGTCTGTGCATTGTAGGAGCGCAATATGTACACCCCGAGTGGGTTAGCCCACGCAAGCATAGAACCTGAACACTCCCTCCAACCGTTCCAAACCAACACGCGAACGCAAGCGAGGCGCTTCGCCTATAATCGAACGACCGTTCTTTAATAGACGGCGGCATAGTGGACAGATGCGCGAGCTTCGAAGCGCCGTCAGCCAGGTGCCGCTAAACTCATTAACGCCGGGCGCTGCACGCCGCACCGGTCGCTCAAATCAGGAGACTCGCATCATGGCATTGCCCGCCGTCCTGCAAAAACTTACGCTGCCCGTCGTCGCCTCGCCGATGTTCATCGTCAGCTATCCCGAACTGGTGCTGGCTCAATGCAAGGCCGGCATCGTCGGTTCGTTTCCGGCGCTGAACGCACGCCCCGCGGAATTGCTCGACGCATGGCTCACGCAGATTCAGGCGCAGCTCGCCGAGCACAAGGCCGCCCATCCCGATGCGCTCATCGGGCCGATTGCCGTCAACCAGATCGTTCATCAGTCGAATACGCGGCTCGAGCACGACGTGCGTGTGTGCGTCGAACATAAGGTGCCGATCTTCATCACTAGCCTGCGCGCGCCCGCGCGTGAAATCGTCGATGCGGTGCATGGCTACGGCGGCATCGTGCTGCACGACGTGATCAATCTGCGCCATGCGCAGAAGGCGCTGGAAGCGGGCGTCGACGGACTGATCCTGGTGGCGTCGGGCGCCGGCGGCCATGCGGGCACGACCTCGCCGTTCGCGCTGGTGGGCGAAGTGCGGCGCATCTTCGACGGCCCGATCGTGCTGTCGGGCTCGATCGCCAACGGCGGCTCGATTCTCGCCGCACAGGCGATGGGCGCGGACCTCGCGTACATGGGCACGCGTTTCATCGCCACGAAAGAAGCGCACGCCGTGGACAGCTACAAGCAGGCCATCGTCAATTCCACGGCGTCGGACATCATCTACACGAACCTGTTCACCGGCGTGCACGGCAACTACATCCGCGAAAGCATCGTGAACGCGGGGCTCGACCCGGACGCGCTGCCGGAATCGGACAAGACCAAGATGAACTTCGGCGGCGACAAGGCGAAGGCGTGGAAAGACATCTGGGGCGCGGGCCAGGGCGTCGGTTTGATGGATGACGTGCCGAGCGTCGCGGAACTGGTGCGGCGCTTGTCGAAGGAATACGACGATGCGAAGGCGCGGCTGGGGATTGCGCGCTGAACGCGAGGCGAGTGCTTCGCTTCAAGGCGGTTCGCCGCGGCTCGTACGTCTGCTGCCGAGCCGCGGCTCATACCCGCCTCACATATTGCGGCGATACTGCCCGCCCACTTCGAACAACGCGTGCGTGATTTGCCCCAGCGAGCAAACGCGCACGACATCCATCAACACCGCGAACACGTTTTCATCGTCGATCACCGCGCGTTTCAGGCGTTCGAGCGCCGCGGGCGCGCCCTCGCGATGCTGCGCCTGAAAGTCGCGCAGACGTTTCAACTGGCTTTGTTTTTCCGCGTCGGTGGAGCGAGCCAGCACGATCGGCTGCGGCGCTTCATGCGGATGCGCGCTCAAAAATGTATTCACGCCGACGATCGGATACGAGCCGTCATGCTTGCGATGCTCGTACAGCATCGACTCGTCCTGAATGCGCCCGCGCTGATAACCCGTTTCCATCGCGCCGAGCACGCCGCCGCGCTCGGTGAGCCGATCGAATTCGGCCAACACCGCTTCTTCCACCAGATCGGTCAGCTCCTCGATCACGAAGCTGCCCTGATTCGGGTTCTGGTTCTTCGCCAAACCCCATTCACGGTTGATGATCAACTGAATCGCCACCGCGCGGCGCACCGAGTCCTCGGTGGGCGTCGTGATCGCTTCGTCGAATGCGTTGGTGTGCAGCGAGTTGCAGTTGTCGTAGATCGCGATCAGCGCCTGCAGCGTGGTGCGAATATCGTTGAAGTCGATTTCCTGAGCATGCAGGCTGCGGCCCGAGGTTTGCACGTGATACTTGAGCTTCTGGCTGCGCTCGTTGGCGCCGTAACGCTCGCGCATCGCGATGGCCCAGATGCGTCGCGCGACGCGGCCCAGCACCGTGTACTCCGGGTCCATGCCGTTTGAAAAGAAGAACGACAGGTTCGGCGCGAAATCGTCGATCGACATGCCGCGCGCCAGATAGGCCTCGACATAGGTGAAGCCGTTCGCGAGCGTGTAGGCGAGTTGCGAAATCGGATTCGCGCCGGCCTCCGCGATGTGATAGCCGGAGATGGACACCGAATAGAAATTGCGCACGCCGTGCTCGACGAAATACGCCTGAATGTCGCCCATCACTTTCAGGCTGAACTCGGTCGAGAAAATGCAGGTGTTCTGCCCTTGGTCTTCCTTCAGGATGTCGGCTTGCACGGTGCCGCGCACGTTTTCAAGCGCGGCTCGGCGCGCCGCGGCGAGTTGGTCTTGCGTGAGCGGATGGCCGTGCTGTTGTTCCATGCGCGCGATCTGCTGATCGATCGCGACGTTGAAGAACATCGCGAGGATGGTCGGCGCGGGGCCGTTGATCGTCATGGAGACCGAGGTTTCCGGCGCGCACAGATCGAAGCCGTCGTAGAGCGCTTTCATGTCGTCGAGCGTCGCCACCGACACGCCCGAATTGCCGACCTTGCCGTAGATGTCCGGCCGCTCGTCCGGCTCTTCGCCGTAGAGCGTGACGGAATCGAAGGCCGTCGAAAGACGCTTGGCCGGCATGCCCTCGGAGAGCAGCTTGAAGCGGCGGTTGGTGCGGAACGGGTCGCCCTCGCCGGCGAACATGCGCGTCGGGTCTTCGTTTTCGCGGCGGAACGGGAACACGCCAGCGGTAAACGGAAAGTAGCCGGGCAGGTTGTCGAGCATCAGCCAGCGCAGGATTTCCCCGTGGTCGACGAACTTCGGCAGCGCGACCTTGCGGACTTCGGAGCCGGACAGTGTCGTGACGGTGAGCGCAGTGCGAATTTCGCGGTCGCGGATGCGGACGACGTGTTCGTCGCCGGAATAGGCGGCGACGGTGTGCGGCCAGCTTTCGAGTAGTTGGCGTTCGCGTTCGCCGAGGGCGGCGGTGCGCTGGGCGATCAAGCTGTCGAGCGGGATTTCGGCGGTGGTGGCTTGTTCGGGCGCTTGTTCGGGCGCTTGTTCGGGCGCTTGTTCGGGTGCTTGTTCGGGCGCTTGTTCGGGCGCTGGGTCTGCGGAGGACGCTACGCTCGCCATTGACGTCGAGATCGCACTGATACGTGCGCCCGCATTTGCACCCTCACCCGCATTTGCTTCACCGAGCATGCGGCGCGCTTCGACCAGTTGCCAGCGCTCGCGCGCCACGCGCGCTTGCGCGTCGGCGCGCTCACGGTAAGCGTGAACCGTCTGCGCGACATCGGCGAGATAGCGCACACGGGCCGGCGGCACGATGGCGTTGCGGCCGCTCGAAAAGCGCACGTTATCGAGCGTGGGCAGACGGCCGCCGCCCGCGCGCAAGCCGTGCTTGCGCAGCGCGCTTGCCACTTGCTGATACAGCGCGGTCACGCCATCGTCGTTGAAACGCGAGGCGATTGTGCCGAACACCGGCATCGCGTCGGGCGACTTCGCGAAGTCGCCGCGATTGCGCTGCACCTGCTTGGCGACGTCGCGCAACGCGTCCGGCGCGCCCTTGCGATCGAACTTGTTGATCGCGACGAAGCCCGCGAAGTCCAGCATGTCGATTTTCTCCAACTGGCTGGCCGCGCCGAACTCGGGCGTCATTACATACAGCGATTCGTCGACGAACGGCACGATCGCCGCATCGCCCTGGCCGATCCCGGACGTCTCCACTACGATCAGATCGAAGCCCGCCGCTTTGCACAGCATGAGCGCGTCGGGCAAGGAGTCGGAGATTTCGCTCGACGCTTCGCGCGTCGCCATCGAGCGCATGTACACGCGCGCGCCGCCGCCCCAGTCGCCGATCGCGTTCATGCGAATGCGGTCGCCGAGCAGCGCGCCGCCGGATTTGCGGCGCGACGGGTCGATGGCGAGTACGGCGATGGTGAGCGCGTCGCCGTAGTCGAGCCGGAAGCGGCGAACCAGTTCGTCGGTGAGCGAGGATTTGCCCGCGCCGCCGGTGCCGGTGATGCCGAGGATGGGAACCTCGCTCGCCTTCGCAAGCGCCGACAGTTTTTCGCGCTCGGCCGGCGCGACGCCGCCCGTTTCGAACGCGCTGATCAGTTGCGCGAGTCGGCGGAAGGTGGGCGATACCGAATCGCGTGCATCGAGGACGGGCGCAGTGGGCGTGACGGCGGGCGCCTTTGCGGTGTCCGCTTGTGGCGTTTCGCCGGCCTGGCGAGCGTTATGGAGCGGATCGTGACCGCCGGCGCTTTGATGGTCGGTGGAGGCCTTGCCGACGGTGTGCGGGACCGGGTCCGCTTGCGCCGTTTCGCCGGCTTCGCGAGCGTTGTGGAGCGGATCGCGGCCGCCGCCGCTTTGATGGTCGGCGGACGCCTTGCCGACGGTGTGCGGGACGGGGTCCGCTTGCGCTGTTTCGCCGGCTTCGCGAGCGTTGTGGAGCGGATCCTGACCGCCGCCGCTTTGATGGTCGGTGGGCGCATCGGCGCGCGCTTCCAAACGCGGCAACCTGCGCGCCGACAGGTCGGCGATCCACGCACCCACCGCATTTTCCCGGCTGCCCTCGACGGCACGCGCGGCTTCCAGGCAACGCGCGATCATGTCGTCGATCATCCCTTGCAAGCCGAGCCGCTGACCGTCATGCGGCGAATAGATTTTCTCCACGCCGTAGCGTTCGAGTTCGGCGATTTCCTCGGGGACGATCACGCCTCCGCCGCCGCCGAATACCTTGATGCGCTCGCCGCCGCGCGCGCGCAAGAGTTCGACTAAATAGCGGAAGTATTCGTTATGCCCGCCTTGATAGCTGGACACGGCGACGCCGTCGGCGTCTTCGTGCAGCGCGGCGGTGGCGACTTCATCGACGGAGCGGTTGTGGCCCAGGTGAATCACCTCGACGCCGCTCGCCTGCAGGATGCGCCGCATGATGTTGATCGACGCGTCGTGTCCGTCGAATAGCGCGGCGGCCGTGACGAAACGCAGACGCCGGCCCGCTGGCAGCTTGTGGCTACCGGCGCGCTGCGGCGTGGACAGATCGGTCATGTCTCCCCCAGATCGTTACGCGTATGGGTGCTGGCAACCAGTATAGCTAAACGAGGGGCGGCGTCCGGGCGGGATCGAGGCGGGGTTTGGCGTGGCTGGCGTCCTTCGCCTTTGCCACGTTTTGCGTCTTTTGCGTCTTTTGCGTCTTTTGCGTCTTTTGCGTCTTTTGCGTCTTTTGCGTCTTTTGCGTCTTTTGCGTCTTTTGCGCGTTTAGCGCGCGTTTGGCGCGTTTGGCGCGTTTGGCGCGTTTGGCGCGTTTGGCGCGTTTGGCGCGTTTGGCGCGTTTGGCGTGTTTGGCGTGTTTGGCGTGTTTGGCGTGTTTGGCGTGTTTGGCGTGTTTGGCGTGTTTGGCGTGTTTGGCGCGTTTGACGCGTTTGACGCGTTTGACGCGTTTGACGCGTTTGACGCGTTTGACGCGTTTGACGCGTTTGACGCGTTTGACGCGGCAGGCCGCTTCCCCTACCCCCCGCGTGCGGCGCGCCAGTTAGCCCGACCATCACCGATAGGCAACTTTGGCGCCGTCCGTCATCACCGACGAACGGCGGCGCACCGCCACGCGCCTAACGCGCGGCCAACGCCTTGATCTGCTCCAGCGACGGCCACAGCGATTCGTTCGCGAACCGCTCCGCCAGGAAGTCGACAAACGAACGGACCTTCGCCGACAGATGCCGGCGGCTCGCATACACCACATGAATCGGCAGTTCGCGCGGCGGCACCTCGTCCACCAGCAACGGCACGAGACGCCCCGCGGCCAGATCGTCGCCGATCACCTCGGTGCCGAGCAACGCGATACCCGCGCCTTGCAGCACGATCACGCGTTGCGCTTCCAGATGATTGACGATCAGGTTGCCCGACAGACGCATGCGCGAGGCGTCGCCCATGCCGGGCGCGATTTCGAGCGCCGACACGCCCGCATAGTGCAGATAGTTGTGGCGAGCGAGATCGGCGACGGTTTTCGGCGTGCCGTGACGGCGCAGATAGGCCGGCGACGCGCACAGCACGAGGTGAGCGGTCGCGATCTGCCGGGCGATCAGCGACGACGACTTCAGCCCGCCCGGCGAGGCCCGGATCGCGACGTCGAAGCCCTCGTCGATCAGTTCGACCACGCGGTCGGACAAGGTCATGTCGACGGTGACTTGCGGATACTGCGCGGCGTAGTCGGCCACGGCGGCCATCACGTGGCTCAAGCCGAACGCCGACAGCGACGACACCCGCAAGCGCCCCTGCGGCACGACGCTCGCCGCGCCGACCGCCTGCTCGGCCTCCTCGAGTTCGGTGAGCACCTGCGAGAGGCGCTCGTAGTATTCGCGGCCCGCCTCGGTCGGCGCGACGCGCCGCGTCGTGCGGTTCAAAAGACGCGCGCCGAGTTGCTGTTCGAGGTGCATCACGTGCTTGCTCGCCATCGCCGCCGACATCTCCATCCGCTCGGCCGCGCCGACAAAGCTGCCGATCTCGACCACGTGGCGGAACACTTTCATGCTGACGAGGGTGTCCATCTCAATCGCTCGCTGAGGGAATTAATCAGCGTCATTTTGCAGGGTTTATCAACCAGACGGTGAGCGGATCGGCTACGCGCGGACGTCAGAAACGACAAAGCCCGCCTTCGGGAGAAAGCGGGCCTTGCGGATATTGCCGCGGCAGGTTAGCCGTCATGCGGCGACTGCCGCGAAGCGGACGCCGCGCGGCACGCTCAGAACTTGGCGCGCATGCCGACGCCGTAGGTGTTGCCGCTCGACTGGCCGGTGATGTGGTCGTACAGGTAGGCCGCGTAGATGTCGGTGCGCTTGGACAGCGGATAGTCGTAGCCGACCGCGGCCGTCTGACGGGTCTGGTCGAAGCCGCCGCCGTCGCGCGAATACGCGTACGACGCCATCACGGTGCCCGGGCCCACCGGCACCGAGACGCCGCCCTGCGCCGTGTTCACGTGCCAGCTCGTCGAGGTCTGATCGTTGTGCGTGTACATGTATTGACCGAAAAGCTTCACGTACTTGAGGTCGTAAGACAGGCCGAGCTGCGCCACGCCCTGCGCCTTCAGGCCCGGCACGCCGGACGAATCGAAGCTGCCCAGGTCGCCCGGCGAGTTGTTGAAGTTCACGTACTGGTACACCGCGGTCGCCGCAAACGGGCCGTGGAAGTACAGCACCTGGCCGCTCCACTTTTTCGCGCCGTTCTGCGTCGTGTTGCCGAGTGCGTACATCGCGCTCGCGGAGAGCCCGTTGAAATTCGGCGACGAGTATTGCACCGCGTTGTTCCAACCCGAATCGCCCGTCACGCCTTGATCGGTCGAGTAGGTCGGGAATGTGCCGAGTCCGAGGTAGACGTGATAGACCATCGGCGAGAAGACATACGAGTCGATGAACGGATTGAACAGGATCGTCGATACGAACAATTGAGTGGTCAGACGGCCGGCGGTGACCGTGCCGTACGGCGATTCGATACCGACATACGCATTGCGCGAGAACATCGTGTCGCCGCTGAAGCGGCCGTACTGGCCGTTCTGCGCGCGGAAGAAGTCTTCCAACGTGAAGATCGCCTTGTAGCCGTTGCCCAGATCCTCAGCCCCCTTCAAGCCCCAGTACGACGTGGACATGCCGCCGCCGGACACCTGCACCGACGTCTTGCCGCCCGGAAACTTCTGCGCGCCGACCCATTCGTCGACCTGACCGTAAAGCTGCACGCTCGATTGCGCAAAAGCAGACGATGCACTGGCCAGCAGAGCGGCACACGCGGTTGCCTTGAGAGTGGTCTTCAGCGCACGGCTGATGCTTGTTTTCATGGATTCTCCTGTCTTTGTCAAAAGGGGGTGGCTGTGCGAAAGGGGAAGCTCGCGCGAACCATTGTTGTTGTCCGTTCGGTGATCGAGCCAATCTGGGCGGGACCATCTTTGCGGACCATTTTTATGGACAAAAATATCGTTGGTTATTGCGGGTATATCGGTCTGATTAGTTTTGTCGCTTATCGGCCTGATAAAGCGCGTGTTCCAGCCGCCCGCGCGGCAGCGCCGCAAAGCTCGCCGCGCGACGAAAAACAGCGCTGACATTGCGCCGGGCCGGGGTAACACCGCTTCAGACGACATGCGGATGACGCGCCGCCGCGCAAACCACCAAATTTGACGATGGGAGACGGTTCGCTGCCGAGCGTTTTCAAAAAAGTGTGGCGTCGAAACGTCAGATTGGCGGGGGCATTTCGGACGATGCCAAGGCCGCCTGGAAAACTGGCAAGCGCCGCAGTAATGCAGCGAAGGAGAGGAAGAAGGAAGCGAACAGCGCTTGTGGTACCCGCGAGCGAGCGTTTGCCTGCCCGTGCAACAAGAACGGCGACGGGTGCGTCACCGTGCGACGGCTAGTTCCGGTACGGCGAACCTTCCTGTTGACGCGGATCGTCCGACTGGCGCGGCATGGCGCGCGTCGAGCCGCGCTCTTCGTTATAGCGGGCGACGTCGGCGCGAATCGAACCGCTGCGAACCGGCCCATTGCCCGGCGGCCGCTGCGCGGAGCGCGATTCGGCGCTCACCGGCTTAATCGCGCCCGCGTACTGGATGCCGCCGCGTCCCGCGCCCGGATAGGCGGGGCCCGACGGTCCTGCAACCCGACGCATGCGCGGATCGTAGTTGCCGAAGCCGTTCGCGTAAATGCCGCCAGCCAGGTCCGCACCGCCGCGCGGCAGGCGCATGTTCCGGTCAGCCGTGTCGTTGCGGGCCGGCCTTGCGTTGGGCGCGCCGTAGTAACGGTTGTCGTTGCGCGCATCACCACGCATCGCATGTGCCGCGCCTCCCGACGCGTACCCACCGCCACCGCCGCCGTGCAGCATGCCCGGCGCTTTTGCATAGGCGAACGAGCACAGCGCGGCGATGACTGCGCCCAACACCCAGTGCTTCGTTCTCGACAACGCGTCCACCCAGTGACTCTCATGCCCGAAGACTTGCCTGAAACCCACCGTTCGAGCTGCGATGGACTTGTTCTGGGACTGGCACGAGCGCTGCGGATATATCGCGGCGCGGGAGCATCCCGATGGCCTTTGAAGCGTAATTTATGGGTGCTGACAAAGGGTGTCGAGCCAAAAAGTGTTATGCCCCAACCGCGGATGTAACACCTTGTTACTGCGACGTTTTTCCGCGACAGTGCGCTTGCGTTAAAGCCTTGGAACCGCTTGCTCGGGGCATCGCCGAGGGCACCTGGCTCACGCTTGCTTACGACCAATCGCCCCTGGATTCTTCGCCCGATTGTCGAAACCATGGAACCAGACAAACCGCCTCGCGAATCTTGAACGGCGACCGCCGATAGCCGGCCAGCCGCTTGCTCATGTGATTGGATGCAGGTTATTCATTAATGAATTCGGCAAATGAATTTGCTTTTTCAATCGATTTTCAACAACAATAGACGTCTCCCATAGCTTGAGGCTGGCGACTTGCACGCGCGTTTGCCGTGCGCTTTTCCGCATCACCGAATCGAGATTCCGACATGGCTCGCCCGAAACTGCTTCCCGACAACTTCACCTTGTGCCTCGTCGGCACCGTGATTCTTGCCAGCTTTCTGCCGGTTCACGGGCAGGCCGCCGCCGGGTTCGACTGGGTGACGAACGTGGCGGTCGGCCTGCTGTTTTTCCTGCACGGCGCAAAACTTTCACGCGAAGCGATTATTGCGGGGGCGACGCACTGGCGTCTTCATCTGGTAGTGCTGCTCAGCACGTTCGCGCTGTTTCCGCTGCTCGGCCTCGCCCTTAAGCCGCTCCTTTCGCCACTTGTCACGCCGGCGCTCTATGCGGGGGTCCTCTTCCTCTGCACGCTGCCGTCGACGGTGCAGTCGTCCATCGCGTTTACTTCCATTGCGAAGGGCAATGTGCCGGCCGCCGTGTGCAGCGCGTCGGCCTCGAGCCTGCTGGGCATCTTCATCACGCCCGCGCTCGTCAGCCTCCTCGTCACTAACCACGCCGCCGGCGGCAGTTCGCCGTGGCATACGGTGGGCAATATCGTGCTGCAACTGCTGGTGCCGTTCGTGGCCGGGCAGTTGCTGCGGCCGCTGATCGGCAAGTGGATCGAGCGCAATCGCGGCGTGCTGAAATTCGTGGACCAGGGCTCGATCCTGCTGGTGGTGTACGGCGCGTTCAGCGAAGCGGTCAACCAGGGCCTTTGGCATCAGATTCCGCTCTCCGCGCTCGGCGGCCTGCTGGTGGTCAACGTCGTGCTGCTCGCGCTCGCGCTGGCCGCGACGATGTTCGTCAGCAAGCGGCTCGGCTTCAACCGCGCCGACCAGATCACGATCATCTTCTGCGGTTCGAAGAAAAGCCTTGCCGCCGGCGTGCCGATGGCCAAGGTCATTTTCGCCTCGCATGCGGTGGGCGCCGTGGTATTGCCGCTGATGCTGTTCCATCAGATCCAGTTGATGGTGTGCGCCGCGCTCGCGCAGCGCTGGGGCGCCCGCGACACCAGCGGCGAAACCCGCGCCGCCGCGCGCGAGCGGTCCGCCGCCGCCGTGGCCCGCCGTTGAATACGCGCGCAATGCAATCAGGACATTCATAAGCGCCCTCCCTGAGCGTCATTTGAAGAAAGCCGCCGCGTGCGGCTTTTTTGTTATTTCACGCGCAAACGCCGCCGCTGTCGCCTCGGCCGGACGGCATAGGCAAAATCCTGGAGGCGCCTGGCCTCGCGCACCAATCCAGTGCGACGCTTCACGAAAACTTCACTTAATTCCACGCCAGGCGGGCCGATAAGCCGAACGTCGATCGCTACGCCTACCTGCCATGCAACCTCGCTCGCCCTCCCGATTCGCCACGCCGCGCATCGCGGAGTTGATCTCCCGGCGCGATCTGTCCGCCGTATTCCAGCCGATCATCGATTTCGAGGACGGCGCGATTCTCGGCTACGAAGGGCTGATCCGCGGCCCGGCCGGCACGCCGCTCGAAGCGCCGTTCGCGCTGTTTTCGCAGGCGCTCGCCGAGGGCTGCGCGATCGAACTCGAACGCGCAGCCGCGCACACCTGCATCGAGGCGTTCGCGAGACTCGGTGTGGACGGCAAGCTGTTCCTCAACTTCAGCGCGGGCGCGATCCGCCAACTGGCCGACGCGCGCGAGGACACGCTCGCGCTGCTGCGGCATCGCGGGCTGGATCCGCAGCGCATCGTGATCGAGTTGACCGAGCAGAGCATGATCGCGGACGTCGGCAGCTTCCTGCCGGTGATCTCGGCGCTGCGCACGGCGGGCGCGCAATTCGCGCTCGACGACTACGGCACCGCCAACGCCAGCATGAATCTGTGGGTGCGGCTGCAACCGGACGTGGTGAAGATCGACCGCTTCTTCATTCACGACATTGCCTGCGATCCGCTCAAGTTCGAAGCCGTGCGCGCGATGCAGCACTTCGCCAGCGCGAGCGGCGCGCAACTGGTGGCCGAGGGTATCGAGAACGAAGCCGATCTGATCGTGGTGCGCGACATGGGCATCGCCTGCGGGCAGGGTTATTTCTTCGGCCGCCCGCATGCGCAGCCGGCGCGCCACGTAACCGACGACGCCCGCGACGCGCTGCGCGCCGGCCATATCGCCGTATTTCCGGAGCCCACGCGCATGGCTAGCGGCGCGTCGCCGTCGGGCGGCATGGCGTCGGCGAAGATGCTGGTGCATGCGCCCGCGCTGCCGCGTCACGCCACCAACAACGACGTGCTCGAACTGTTCAACCGTCTGCCCGACCTGCACGCGGTCGCGGTGGTCGAATATGACGAACCCGTCGCGCTGATCAACCGCCGCAGCTTCATGGACCGCTACGCGCTGCCGTACCACCGCGAGCTGTTCGGCAAGCGTCCGTGTTTGCTGTTCGCCAACGCATCGCCGGTGATCATCGAGAAATCGATGACCGTCGAGCAGATGGCCAGGCTGCTCGCAAGCGACGACCAGCGCTATCTCGCCGACGGTTTCGTGATCACCGAAAACGGCAAATACGCGGGGCTGGGCACCGGCGAGAACCTCGTGCGCGCGGTGACCGAGGTGCGCATCGAAGCCGCGCGCTACGCGAATCCGCTGACCTTCCTGCCGGGCAACATTCCGATCAGCTCGCACATCGCCCGCCTGCTCGGCAACGACGCGGGCTTTCACGCGTGTTACGTCGACCTGAATCACTTCAAGCCCTTTAACGATCAGTACGGCTACTGGCAAGGCGACGAAGTGCTGAAATTCGCCGCCGCCGTGCTCGCCGACGTGTGCGATCCGACGCGCGATTTTCTCGGCCATGTCGGCGGCGACGACTTCCTGATCCTGTTCCAGAGCGAGGACTGGCGCGAGCGCGTGCTGCGCGCGATCCACGTGTTCAACGAAGGCGCGCAGCGCTTCTATGCGCCCGCCGACCGGCTCGCGGGCGGCATTCACGGCGAAGACCGGCGCGGCAATCCGACCTTCTTCGGTTTCGTGACGATGGCGATCGGCTGCGTGCGCGTGGCACCGGACGGCGGCCCCGCGCTCTACAGCAGCGAGGAGATCGCCTCGGTCGCGGCGCTGGCGAAGCGTCGCGCGAAGCACGAGACGAGCGGTTTCGTCCTGATCGACGCGGAGGAAAGCCTGACGTTATTACGCGGCCAGGCTGAGGCCGTTCTTCAAGCGCCCTTCGACTGAATGCGCAACAGCAACAGCCCCTGGAGCCACGATCCACGCAATGTTTAGTGAATTTTACTAAACGACAAATTCCGGGCCAACCTCAACATCTACGGGTATTTCCGGGTGTGGATCGCCGGTTTCCAAAGGTGTTTCCGGCGGGTTTTACTATACAATCGCCCGAATTCAAACACCGTGCGGCCCTGCTCGGCCGTGTCATTCGATGGCCACAACCATCCGCGACGTCGCCCGCGCGGCGAGCGTGTCGATCGGCACCGTCTCCCGTGCGCTGAAGAACCAGCCCGGCCTCTCCGAAGCCACGCGCGTGCGCGTGGTCGAAGCGGCGCGGCAGCTCGGTTACGACGCCGCCCAATTGCGTCCGCGCATTCGCCGTCTCACCTTCCTGTTGCATCGTCAGCACAATAATTTCGCCGTCAGCCCGTTTTTTTCGCACGTGCTGCACGGCGTGGAAGACGCGTGCCGCGAACGCGGCATCGTCCCATCGGTGCTGACCGCCGGTCCCACCGAGGACGTGATCCAGCAGATGCGCCTGCACGCGCCGGACGCGGTGGCGATCGCCGGTTTCGTCGAACCCGAAACGTTGAGTACGCTGGTGGCGATGCGCCGTCCGCTCGTGCTGATCGACCTGTGGGCGCCCGGCCTGCGCTCGGTGAACCTCGACAACGCCGCGGGCGCCATGCTCGCCATGCGGCATCTGTTCGGGCAGGGGCGCAAGCGCATCGCGTTCATCGGCGGCTCGCTCGCGCACTTCAGCATCGCCCAGCGCGCGCTCGGTTACCGGCGCGCGTTTTTCGAAGCGGGGCTGCTGTTCGACCCGTCGCTTGAAGTGACCATCGACGCCGGCCTCGACCCCGACAGCGGCGCCGCGCGCGCGATGCATCAGTTGCTCGACGCGCCCGGCCCACGGCCCGACGCCGTGTTCGCCTACAACGACGCCGCCGCGCTCGCCGCGCTGCGCGCGTGCCTCGCGCGCGGCCTGCGCGTGCCCGAGGACATCGCCATCATCGGCTTCGACGACATTCCCGCCGCCGCCCACGCCACGCCGCCGCTGTCCACCATTTCGGTCGACAAGGAAGCGCTCGGCCGGCGCGGCGTCGAGTTGCTGCTCGAAGACGCGCCTGCCGAACTGGAAATCCGCTTGCCCGTTCATCTCATTGCCCGTGCCAGTACTTTGATGGAAAAGCCATGACGCAATCCGATCCGCATCAACCCGCAAACGGCGCGGCCGTTGCCGTGCCGCCCGTCGACAGTTTCCGCAGCCGCGATTTCCTGCTCGCGCATGTGCAGGACACGCTGCGCTTTTACGCGCCGAACGTGCTCGATCCGAGCGGCGGCTTCTTTCATTTTTTCCGCGACGACGGTTCCGTCTACGACAAGACCACGCGGCATCTGGTGAGCAGTTGCCGCTACGTCTTCAACTACGCGATGGCGTATCGCCAGTTCGGCGACCCGCGGCATCTCGAGTACGTGCGCCACGGCTTGCGCTTCCTGCGCGAAGTGCATTGGGACCCGCACCACGAGGGCTACGACTGGGAGCTCGAATGGCGGGACGGCAAGAAGCGCACGCTCGACGCCACGCGCCACTGCTACGGTCTCGCGTTCGTGCTGCTCGCCTATTCGCATGCGGCGATGGCGGGCGTCGAGGAAGCGAGGCCGATGATCGGCGCGACCTTCGAACTGATGGAACACCGCTTCTGGGACCCCGCCGCCGGTCTCTACGCCGACGAGGCATCGCCCGAATGGCGCGTGAGTTCGTACCGCGGGCAGAACGCGAACATGCACACCACCGAGGCGCTGCTCGCCGCGCATGAGGCGACCGGCCACCTCGTCTATCTGGATCGCGCGGAACGGGTCGCGTCGAATATCACGCTGCGCCAGGCGAAGCTCTCGCAGGGGCTCGTGTGGGAGCACTTTCACGCGGACTGGTCGGTGGACTGGCATTACAACGAGGAAGACAGCTCGAACATCTTCCGCCCGTGGGGCTTTCAGCCGGGGCATCAAACCGAATGGGCGAAGCTGCTGCTGATTCTGGAGCGCTACCGTCCGTTGCCGTGGCTGCTGCCGCGCGCGATCGAACTGTTCGACGCCGCGATGACGCACGCATGGGACGAAGACCACGGCGGCCTCTATTACGGCTTCGGCCCGGACGGCACCGTGTGCGACCACGACAAATACTTCTGGGTCCAGGCCGAGACCTTCGCCACCGCCGCGCTGCTCGGCAAGCGCACCGGCAACGAACGCTTCTGGGACTGGTACGACGAGATCTGGCGCTATAGCTGGGCGCACTTCGTCGATCACAAGCATGGCGCGTGGTATCGCATCCTCACCTGCGACAACCGCAAGTACAGCGACGAAAAGAGTCCCGCCGGCAAGACCGACTATCACACGATGGGCGCGTGCTACGAGGTGCTGGCGCACGCACTGCCCGACAGCACGGCCGCTGCGAAGGAATCCGCGGAGCAGACGAAATGAACGACCGCAGCGCGAACAGCGCACTCCCTCTCTTCGTCTCGGCCGGCGACATCCTCACCGACCTCGTGCGCACCGGTCCCTCGCAATGGCTGTCGCGTCCTGGCGGCGCCGGCTGGAACGTGGCGCGCTGCGTCGCGCGGCTCGGTTTGCCGACCGCGTGCGCCGGGTCGCTCGGCGTCGACAATTTCTCGGACGAACTGTGGAACGCGAGCGTCGCCGCCGGGCTCGACATGCGCTTCATGCAGCGCGTCGAGCGCCCGCCCTTGCTGGCGATCGTTCATCAGACGCATCCGCCCGCGTACTTTTTCATGGGCGAAAACGGCGCGGACCTGGCGTTCGACCCCACGCGCTTGCCGGCGGGCTGGATCGAGCAGGTGAAGTGGGCGCACTTCGGCTGCATCAGCCTCGTGCGGCAGCCGCTCGGCGATACGCTGGCCGAGTTGGCGGCCGAACTGCGCACGCGCGGCGTGAAGATCAGCTTCGATCCGAATTACCGGAATCTGATGGAGCATGGGTATGCGCCCACGCTGCGCAAGATGGCCGCGCTCGCCGATCTGATCAAGGTCTCGGACGAGGATTTGCGCCTGCTCTTCAAGACCGACGACGAGGCCGCCGCGCTCGCGCAACTGCAAGCCATGAATCCGTCCGCCGCCGTGCTGGTGACGCGCGGACCGGAAACGGCCATGCTGATCGACGGCGCAATGCTGACGGAAGCACGGCCGCCGCGCGTCGAGGTGGTCGACACCGTGGGGGCGGGAGACGCGTCCATCGGCGGCTTGCTGTTCAGCTTGATGACCGCGCCGCAGCGGGCCTGGCCCGAGCACCTGGCGTTCGCGCTGGCCGCTGGCGCGGCGGCTTGCCGGCACGCCGGCGCGCACGCGCCGTCGCTGGATGAAGTCGTCGCGCTGCTGTAATTCCGCTGTCTTGCGCGGCGCGCATTGTCATGACGACGGAGCGCCGCGCGGCGAAAACCGAAGCTCCATCATCGTGCTAGCATGAAAAAACCGAAACCTTTGGAAGAAGGAGCGACGCCATGGACGACATCACCTACACCAAAGGCATCTACACGGCTACCGCCTCGGTAAGAGAGTTACAGACCGACTCGTACCAGGGCCTCGTCACCCTCACGCGCGACGAAGGCGGCGGAGCCAACGATCAGGAGACGACGGTCTACGAAGTGGAAGCGACTTCGTCGACGCCGGAGGAAGCGCTCGAGGAAGCCAAGGCGCTCGCTCACCGTATTCTCGGGGAAATCGAACTCTAGGTAGTCAAACCGCCGGCGCCGCGTTGCGTCGCGCGCTGCGCCACCCGAACAACCGGCTGGAGGCGATCATGGCTGAACAGCTCTTCCTCTACGGCGTGTACTCCATTCACGTCCGCCCACTCGAACTCAACGGCGCGCGCTGGGACGCGGAATACGAAATCCGGCATCGCGAGAAAGCGGTCAAAACGTGGGCGACCGTCGGCGGCGACGATGGCTACGCCGACGAAGCCGAAGCGGTCGCCGCCGCGCATCAGCAAGCCGTCAACGATATCGAGCACGGCGCCGGCATACCCAAGCCGCGAACATTTCCGTAGCGCGAACGCGCGCAAGGCGCCGTGCTACGCTTTGCGCGTTTTCATCTCCACGAGCACGCAATGGCTAGCGAACCCTCAGACCGATTTTCCGGCACCGGCCTCGGCGACGCTGGCGTGCGTGCGCGGCGGCGCCGCACGCCCGGCGGCCGCGAGATGCGCCTCGACGATCGCGTGGTGATCGCGCACGGCATGCCCACGCCGCTCTGGCAGGACCTCTATCACCGCGCGCTCGTGGTGCGCTGGCCGATGTTCTTCGTCTCGCTCGCGGTGCTGTTCCTGGTGCTCAACACCGCGTTCGCCGCGCTCTACATGATCGGTGACGAGGCGATCGCCAATCAGTTTCCGCCGGGCTTCGGCGGCGCGTTTTTCTTCAGCGTCGAAACGCTCGCGACCGTCGGATACGGCGACATGCATCCGCGAACCACCTACGCGCACTGGATCGCCACGCTCGAAATCTTCATCGGCATGTCGAGCATCGCGTTGGCGACGGGCCTGATCTTCGCGCGCTTTTCGCGTCCGCACGCCAAGATCATGTTCGCCCGTTATGCGGTCGTGCGGCCGCTCGATGGCCGCATGACGCTGATGGTGCGCGCGGCCAACGCGCGTCAGAACGTCATCGCCGAAGCGCGCGCGAAGCTGCGCATTCTGCGCAGGGAAACCACCGCCGAGGGTTATACGCTGCGCAAGCTCCACGACCTGACGCTCGTGCGGGACCAGCATCCCGTGTTCAAGCTGGGTTGGAGCCTCATGCATGTCATCGACGAAAGCAGCCCGCTGTTCGGCGAAACCGCCGAAACACTCAAGAATCGCGACACCTCGCTGCTGCTGACGCTCGAAGGAGTCGACGAATCCACCGCGCAAACCATGCAGGCGCGCTACGTGTGGACGTTCGACGAGATCTACTGGCAGCATCGCTTCGTGGACGTCATGAGCGAGGTGGATGGCGTGAGTCACATCGACTACTCGCATTTCGACGAGATCGTGCCGCTCGACGCGGCACCGCTCGACGTCACGGCGCGGGCCGCCGCGACCGCGCAGTCGGATACGGTTGCCGGAAACTGAATACGCCGCCCGGGGCGTCGCGCGGGACACCAGGGCATACCCGGAGCCTCCGCCCGCCTGGCAAATCCCTCTCGAAACGTCGGCAAAATGCGCGACTCTTCTCGCTCATTCGCCGTCAGCCGTTCGAACTAGAAAAAATCTACTCTGATCGGCGCTGAAAAATAGAGTCTCTTTCGTCGCGTCGCCCATGTGGTCCCCACCCACGGCGCGCGGATGCAGATAATGGAGACTCACCCATGACCGCTCGCCTGCCCATCGATGGCACGCCCGCTCTCGCCGATTACAAGCTGTCCGACAACCTCACCGCGACGCGCGGCCGCATTTTCCTGACCGGCACCCAGGCGCTGGTGCGCCTCGCGTTGATGCAGCGCGCGCTCGATCGGGCGCGCGGCATGAACACCGCCGGTTTCATCAGCGGCTATCGCGGCTCGCCGCTCGGCATGGTCGATCAGCAGTTGTGGAAAGCGAACAAACTGCTCGCGGCGAGCGATATTCGCTTCCTGCCGGCGATCAACGAGGAACTCGGCGGCACTGCCGTGCTCGGCACGCAGCGGGTGGAGGCCGACCCCGAACGCACCGTCGAAGGCGTGTTCGCGATGTGGTACGGCAAGGGCCCCGGCGTGGATCGCGCCGGCGACGCGCTCAAGCACGGCAACGCATACGGCTCGTCGCCGCACGGCGGCGTGCTGGTGGTGGCGGGCGACGACCACGGCTGCGTGTCGTCGTCGATGCCGCATCAGAGCGACTTCGCGATGATGGCCTGGCATATGCCGATCGTGAATCCGTCCAACATCGCCGACATGCTCGAATTCGGCTTGTACGGCTGGGCGTTGTCGCGATTCTCGGGCGCGTGGATCGGCTACAAGGCGATCTCCGAGACGGTCGAATCGGGCTCGACCGTCGACCTCGACGCGCTGCATACCGAATGGACGCCGCCGCACGATTTCCAGGCGCCAGCCGGCGGCCTGCATAACCGCTGGCCCGATCTGCCGAGCCTGACGATCGAATCGCGCATGCACGCGAAGCTCGACGCGGTGCGCCACTTCGCGCGCGCCAACAGCATCGACAAATGGATCGCGCCGAGCCCGCACGCGAACGTGGGCATCGTCACTTGCGGCAAGGCGCATCTTGACTTGATGGAGACGCTGCGCCGGCTCGATCTGACGGTCGCCGATCTGGACGCCGCCGGCGTGCGGATCTACAAGGTCGGCTTGTCGTTTCCGCTGGAGATGACGCGCATCGACGCGTTCGTTGCCGGTTTGTCCGAAGTGCTGGTGATCGAGGAGAAGGGCCCGGTCATCGAACAGCAGATCAAGGACTATCTGTACAACCGCACGCAAGGCACGCGGCCGATCGTGATCGGCAAGCATGCCGAGGACGGCACGATGCTGCTGTCGTCGCTCGGTGAATTGCGGCCTTCGCGTATCTTGCCGGTGTTCGCGAACTGGCTCGCCAAACACAAGCCCGCGCTCGACCGGCGCGAGCGCGTGGTCGATCTGGTCGCGCCGCACATTCTCTCGAACGCCGCGGACAGCGTGAAGCGCACGCCGTATTTCTGTTCGGGCTGCCCGCACAACACCTCGACGAAAGTGCCGGAAGGATCGATCGCGCAAGCGGGCATCGGCTGTCACTTCATGGCTTCGTGGATGGAGCGCGACACGACCGGGCTGATCCAGATGGGCGGTGAAGGCGTCGACTGGGCGTCGCATTCGATGTTCACGAAAACGCGTCACGTGTTCCAGAATCTCGGCGACGGCACGTACTTTCACTCGGGCATTCTCGCGATCCGCCAGGCGGTGGCCGCGAAAGCCACCATCACGTACAAGATTCTCTATAACGATGCGGTTGCGATGACGGGCGGGCAGCCGGTCGACGGCAGCATCTCGGTGCCGCAGATCGCGCGCCAGGTGGAAGCCGAAGGCGTGTCGCGCTTCGTCGTGGTGAGCGACGAGCCGGAGAAATACGACGGCCATCACGATCTGTTTCCGAAGGGCACGACGTTTCACCATCGCAGCGAAATGGACGCCGTGCAGCGCCAATTGCGCGACACCGACGGCGTGACGGTGCTGATCTACGACCAGACCTGCGCGGCGGAAAAACGGCGCAGAAGGAAGAAAGGCGAATTCCCCGATCCCGACAAGCGTCTGTTCATCAACGAGGAAGTCTGCGAAGGCTGCGGCGATTGCGGCGTGCAATCGAATTGCCTGTCGGTGGAACCCGTTGAAACGGCATTGGGACGCAAGCGGCGCATCGACCAATCGTCGTGCAACAAGGATTATTCCTGCGTGAACGGCTTCTGCCCGAGTTTCGTCACCGTGGAAGGCGGCAAGCTGAAGAAAGCCGCGGGCGTGGCGTTCGATCCGCAAGCGCTGGCGGCGCGCGTCGCTGCGTTGCGCGTTCCCGCGACGCATCTCGACGCCGCGCCCTACGACATTCTGGTGACGGGCGTCGGCGGGACCGGCGTCGTGACGGTCGGCGCGCTGATCAGCATGGCGGCGCATCTGGAAGGCAAGAGCGCGTCGGTGCTCGACTTCATGGGCTTCGCGCAAAAGGGCGGCTCGGTGCTGTCGTTCGTGCGCTTCGCCGCGCGCGACGAATGGCTCAACCAGGTGCGGATCGACACGCAACAGGCCGACGTGCTGCTCGCCTGCGACATGGTGGTGGGCGCGAGCGCCGATGCCCTGCAAACGGTGCGTCATGGCCGCACGCGCATCGTCGTGAATACGCATGCGATTCCGAATGCGAGCTTCGTGCAGAACCCCGACGCGACGCTGCATGCGGATGCGCTGATCGACAAGATGCGTCACGCGGCAGGTGCGGAACGCATGTCCACGTGCGACGCGCAAGCGCTTGCCACGCGCTTTCTCGGCGACACCATCGGCGCGAACATTCTGATGCTCGGCTATGCGTGGCAGCTCGGTCTCGTGCCGGTATCGTTCGCCGCGATGATGCGCGCGATCGAGTTGAACAACGTCGCCGTGCAGATGAATCAGTTGGCGTTCTCGATCGGCCGGCTCGCCGCCGAAGACCCCGCCGCGCTCGAAGCATTGTGGGAAGCGCGGCATGTCGCGAAGCAAACGGTGCGCGTCGATACGCTCGATGAACTGATCGCGCATCGCGAGGGGCGTCTGCAAACGTATGGCGGCGAGCGCTATGTGAAGCGTTATCGCGCGCTGGTGGATGCTGCACGTCGCGCCGAGACCGCGGTGGACGCACGGAGCGAGCGCCTCACGCGCGCGGTGGCGACCACGTTCTACCGTCTGCTCGCCGTGAAGGATGAATACGAAGTGGCGCGCCTGCATACGGACGCCGCATTCCGCGAGGCGCTCGAAGCGCAGTTCGAAGGCGTGGCGGGCAAGGACTTCGGCATCAGATTCAATCTCGCGCCGCCGACGCTGACGCGTCCGCAGCCCGGCATCAACCCGGCCAAGAAAACCTTCGGTCAATGGATGTGGCCGGTGCTCGGCATGCTGGCGAAATGGCGCGGCCTGCGCGGCACGATGCTCGATCCGTTCGGCCGCACGCTCGAACGCAGGATGGAGCGCGAACTCGCCGACGATTACGAAACCACGCTGCAACGCGCGTTTGCAAAGCTCAACGCGAACAACCTGGAAGACGTCGCGAAGCTGGCCGACCTGCATGCTCGCGTGCGCGGTTATGGTCACGTGAAGCTGGCGAATCTGGCGGGCGTGAAGCGTGGCGAACGCGATCTCGCCGCACGCTTGCAGATCGAAGCAGCAACGGGCGCGTGCGTGAAGAAGTCGCTGGAAGAGGTGAAAGGCGCCGGGCAGTTGCGCGGCATTCCGGTGGTGGTCGCGAAGTAAGGCTCGTGTGCGTGGGCATGTGCGTGTTGCAAATGCCGCTTCGGGGTTCGGCTCCGAAGCGGCATTTTTCATCGCGCCTTGCGCACGTTATGCCGCGCTATGCCGCGTTCAGCAGCGCTCTCACTTGCGCAACCCTGGCGGCATCGACCGGCGCGAGCCCCTTGCCGCCGACGCGCACGCCCGAGCCGAAATGCACCGCTTGCACTTGCGTCGCGCGGACGAAGCCGGCAACCGCGTCGACCGTCAAACCCGCGCCGGCCAGCACCGTGCAATGCGAGCCGGACGCTTGCCTGACCAGGTCGCCTAGCGTTGCTTGCGCGTCGAGCACCGAGGCTTTTCCGCCCGACGTCAGCACGTTCGTCACCGCTTCGAATTCGAGCAGCACGTCGAGCGCTTCTTGCAGATCGCGCGCTTCGTCGAATGCGCGGTGGAAGGTGATCGCAAGGCCGTCGGCCGCGTCGATCGCGCGTGCGAGTGCGTCGCGGTCGATCTGTCCTGCCTGGGTCAGCATGCCGATCACCACGCCGTTGGCGCGCGCCGCTTTTGCCGCGCGCACGTCGCGCAGCATGACCGCGGAGTCGTCGGTGTCGTAGACGAACGAGCGGCTGTGCGGCCGCACGATCACATTCACAGGAATATCAACCGCGCTCACCACCGCTTCGATCAAGCCGACGCTCGGCGTCAGGCCGCCCTCGCCCATCGCGGTGACGAGTTCGAGACGGTCAGCGCCGGCTTGCGCGGCGAGGCGCGCATCGGCCACCGTGGTGGCAATGACTTCGAGCAGAACGGACATGAGGATGAAAGCGCGTCGTGGAAAACGACATCATCTCAGAACCGCTCTTCGTCCACCCAGTCGATGTCGCCGCACAGCACGCAGGTTTGCGCGCCGACGCGCGTCGCCACCGAAAGCGTCACGCACGGCAACGCCTCGTTGATCGACAGATACGGACGCGTCACATGCACGCGTTCCGGCGCATTGATCGCCGCGCGGAAATACGGACGACGCAGCCAGTTCGCCCCTTGCGCGTCGGCGAGCGGCAGAAAGCGCGTTTCATGCGCCGCGCGATCGGCGCGCAGCACGACATTGCGGCCCGCCTGCCGGCCTTTCGAATCGAGCAGGAAACAGCGCGCGGCGTGATCGAGCGCGAGAAAATTCCAGCAGACCTCCTCTAGCGGCTCGCCGGCGGCAAGCCGCTCGGCCGCGCGCTCGAAGGCGCGCAGATACGGTGCGAGGCGGCTCGCATTGTGGCGCTCACGCGCTTCGGCCTGTTCGCGATAGCGCTCGGTGAGGTCGCTGATGCAAGTCGTCGCCTGGAGGGCGTCCGCCGCGGCGGGGCTCGGGCGGCCGAAAAAGAAACCCTGCACGAAGTCGGCGTTGCAGGCGAGCGCCATCTGCGCTTCGTGCTCGGTTTCGACGCCTTCGATCAGCACGAGCTTGCCCGCTTCGTGCAGCAGCGCGACGAGTCCCGGCAAGATCGTCGCCATGTCGGCGCGATGCGCGGCGTGCGACAGCATGATGCGGTCGAGCTTCACGATGTCCGGGTTCAGTTGCCAGATCCGCTCGACGTTCGAATGTCCCGCGCCGAAATCGTCGAGCGCGATCAGGAAGCCTCGGTCGCGGAACTGGCGCACGGCGTCGGCGAGACGTTCGAGATCTTCCGCGCGCTGTTCGAGCACTTCGAGCACGATGCGCCGCGGCGGCAGATCGAGCCGCCGCAGATTGGCCAGCAGCGCGGCGGCGTGGTACGGATCGGTGAGCGCGCCGGGATGCACGTTGAGGAACAGCCATTCGCGCTCGGCGCCGAGCACCTTGAAGTTTTCCAGATGCAGCGTCTGCGAGAGCCGGTCCAGTTGAAGGACGTCGCCGACCCGCGCGGCCTCGCCGAATACGTCGAGCGGCGACACGGGACGGTCGAGCGCGTCGTGCGCGCGCAGCAGTCCCTCGTAGCCGACCGCCCGCATATGCGAGAGGCTGAAAATCGGTTGAAACACGCTGGTGAGCGTCAGCTCGCCATGCTGTACCGAAAAACGTTCGAGTCCCGACGTCACTTCGACGTCGAAACCATGCGGCGCACTGGCCGTCCTTTCCTGCTGCGCAATCGTCATGCGATCCTCTCACGCGAAAGCCGGGCCGGTCCGAACGCGGAAGCGAGCAACCTCGGCGCCGTCTCTCTCAAAATGTGCGTTGTCGATATGGGTTAAGCAAGCTCCATGCGCGCGCTAACGCACCTTGGTAAGTAATTCGCATGAAAGATTGCACCGGCAAAAGGGCCAATGCGCCGCACGGGGGCGCGGCAGGCACTCTTTAGGTGCGCCGCCCGGTTCGCGCGCTCGCCTGCCTCGTTCGCGGCTCACTCGCTCTAAGCCGTGCCGGGGTCGCATGGGCGCCGTGCGTCCTCGGGCTAAACTTCGGCCTTCCGCCCTGCGCGGCATGACGCGGCGAGGCCGTCGACATCGCGAATAAACACGTTATAGGCTCAGAAACAGACCGATGGAAATTGTCTTCACCGTATTGATTCTTTTGCTTGCGGTTGCCGCGTCAGGCGTCGTCACGCGCCTCTTGCCGCTCACGTTGCCGCTGCCGCTCGTGCAGATCGCGATCGGCGCCATGCTCGCGTGGCCGCGGCTTGGACTGCACGTCACGTTCGATCCGGAAATCTTCATGATGCTGTTCATTCCGCCGCTGCTGTTCGCGGACGGATGGCGCATTCCCAAGCGCGAGTTCTTCATGGCGCGCCGCGCGATCCTGATGCTCGCGCTCGGCCTGGTTTTCATGACGGTGCTCGCGGTCGGCTACTTCGTCCATGAACTGGTGCCGTCGATGCCGCTGCCGGTTGCATTCGCGCTCGCCGCGGTGCTGTCGCCGACCGATGCCGTGGCGCTCTCCGGCATCGCCGGCAAGGGCAAGATTCCCGGACGGCTCATGCATATCCTCGAAGGCGAGGCGTTGATGAACGACGCGTCGGGCCTCGTCGCGTTGAAGTTCGCGATTGCCGCGGCATTGACCGGCGTGTTCTCGCTGCGCGACGCGTCGATCAGCTTCGTGATCATCGCCGCGGGCGGACTCGCGACGGGCGCGGCCGCGAGCTGGCTGTTCAGCATTGTGTCGACACGCTTTCTGAACCTCACGGAAGAAGGCGATCCGGCGCCGGTCGTCGTGATGACGCTGTTGATTCCGTTCGCCGCTTATCTGATCGCCGAGCGTTTGGAGTTATCGGGCATTCTCGCCGCGGTCGCGGCCGGCATGATGATGAATTACACGAGCATCGTGAACGCCGGCTCGGTATCGTCGCGCATCCGTGCAAACAGCACGTGGACGATGATCGAGTTCGTCTTCAATGGCATGGTGTTCATTCTGTTGGGACTGCAGTTTCCGCACATTTTCGGCCGGGCTCTGCTCGACGCGCACGAGACCGGCGACGCGCAGGTGTGGCTGCTGATCGGCTACATCGCCGCGGTCGGGGCCGCGCTGTATGCGATGCGCTTCGTGTGGGTGTGGCTGCTGCGCTGGTTCGCGAGCCGCGGCGCGGCGAAGCACGGCGTGGCGAACGCGGTGCCGGGCTTGCGCACGGTGGCGGTGACGACGGTGGCCGGCGTGCGCGGCGCGCTGACGCTGGCGGGCGTGCTGTCGTTGCCGGAGGTGTTGCCTGGCGGCGTGCCGTTGCCGGGCCGCGACCTCGCGATTTTCATCGCGTCGGGCGTGATTCTGCTGTCGCTGCTGGTCGCAGTGGTTGCCTTGCCGTTGTTGCTGCGCGGCTGGCGGCGCGGCAAGGATCCGCATGCGGCGGAGGAAGTTTTCGCGCGCAAGCTGGCGGCGCAGGCGGCGATTCGCGCTGTCGACGATGTGCACGATAGCGAGTGCGCGAATCTGGACGAAGCGGCATCGGCGTATGCCGCTGATGTGACCGCGCGCGTGATGGACCTTTATCGACGGCGGCTCGCCACGCTCGGAGAGGACCAGGAGCCGCGCGAGTTGGCGCGCCGCGCCGATGCGTTGGAGTTCAGGATGAAGCTGGCGGCGATGCGAGCCGAGAGGAAGACGCTGCTCGCGTTGCGTGGTTCTCAGGCGATTAACGATGAGACTTTGAACAAGCTCATGCGGGAGGTGGATTTGTCGGAGACGGCTTTGACTGTTCGGAGGCGGTAAGGGTTTGGCCTGCTCGGCGGTTTTGGTTGTGGTTGTGGGCTTGGTTTGTTGGGCTTGGTTTGTTGGCCTTTCCTTGCTTTGTTAGTGGTCTATTAGCGTTGCCCCTGTGCGGGGCGGCACCTACTTTCTTTGCCGCCGCAAAGAAAGTAGGCAAAGAAAGCGGCTCACACCGCCAGCTTTGAAGCGGGTCTCCTGGCTTGGAGGGGATTGTGGTGCATCTGGAATCGGTGCCCTCGCGCACTCCGCGCTCGTGACAAGGCAGTCATTCTTCCGGCGACGCTGCGCGCGCCGTCGCGGTACTTCATAAAGTCGCACGGCGCTTTTGCGGTCGGCAGCAGTTCTCGATGCCCAGACAAACCGCCGTCAGCCGCAGTTCTCCAAACCAATAGCGGTGCGTGCGCCCGGCGTCACTGCATCGAATGCCGGCGAGTTGCCGACAATTTGCCGGCGCATCGGCGCGCGGCCGGACGCTCAGCACGGCGACCGGCGACCCGCCCCACAATCCACAACCGGTGTCCTGCAACCAGCGACACATCTGAAACAGCACCTGGCATTTCAGCGTCTCGCCGAGGCGAAGCCGATGGCCCCACCGCGCCCAATGAAACCGCTGGTTTCCGTGCGCGCCGCTTCCGGCGAGCGCGCAGCGCGAGGCGGGAAGTATGACTGCCTTGTCACGAACGCCGAATGCGCGAGAACACGGATTCCAGATGCACCACGATGCCCTCCAAGCCAGGGGACCCGCTTCAGAACTGGCGGTGTGAGCCGCTTTCTTTGCCTACTTTCTTTGCGGCGGCAAAGAAAGTAGGTGCCGCCCCGCACAGGGGCAACGCCAATAGACCACTAACAAATCAAGCAAAGGCCAAAAAACCAAGCCCACAACCCAAACCGCCGATCAGGCAAAAACCCCCACCTTCAACCCACCGGCCCCCGCGCCGGCTCCCCCCTGAGCAAGGCATAAAGAATAATCGCCCCAAACGTGGCAGTCCCAATCCCACCCAGCCCGAACCCACCAAGCTTCAACGAAAAATCCCCCGCCCCAAGCACGAGCGTCACCGCGGCAACGATCAGATTGCGATTGTCGGCAAAGTCCACTTTATTGACGACCCAGATCCGCGCGCCGGTCACGGCAATCAGACCGAATACGACGATCGACACGCCGCCCAGCACCGGTCCCGGAATGGTCTGAATCACCGCGCCGAACTTCGGCGAAAAACCCAGCACCAGCGCAATCACGGCAGCAATCACGAACACCAGCGTCGAATAGATCTTGGTCACGGCCATCACGCCGATGTTCTCGGCGTAAGTCGTCACGCCCGTGCCGCCGGCAAAACCGGAGACTATCGTCGCGAGACCATCGCCGAAAAATGCGCGACCCATATAGCCATCGAGGTTCTGACCGGTCATCGCGCTCACCGCCTTGATATGCCCGAGGTTCTCCGCGACGAGAATCACCGCGATCGGCGCGAGCAAGGTCATCGCCCGCGGCTCGAACACCGGCGCCGTGAAGTGCGGCATGCCGAACCACGCGGCGTGCGCGACGATCGAGAAATCGATCGGCTTACCCATGCCGAGGCCGTTCGTGACGATCGCGTAAATCGCATACGCCATCAGCAGCCCCACCAGAATCAGCAAACGCTGCAGCATGCCGCGCGCAAACACCGCGACCGCGCCGACACACAGCACCGTCACGAGCGCCATCCACGAATCGAAATTGCTGGCGCTCACGCCGCGCACCGCGATCGGCGCAAGATTCAAACCGATCACGCAGACGATCGCGCCCGTCACCACCGGCGGCATCAGCGTCTCGATCCATCGGGTGCCGACCGCCGACACGATCAACCCGATGATCGCGTACACCACGCCGCACGCGATGATCCCGCCCAACGCCACCGGAATGTTCATGTTCGGGCCCTGCCCGCCGTACCCCGTCACGGCGATCACGAGACCGATGAACGCGAAGCTCGAGCCGAGATAGCTCGGCACGCGCCCACCCACCACCACGAAGAACAGCAGCGTGCCGATCCCCGACATGAAGATGCACAGATTCGGATCGAAGCCCATCAGGAGCGGCGCGAGCACCGTCGAACCAAACATCGCGACGACGTGCTGAATGCCCATCGCGAACATCTGCGGCCACGCAAGCCGTTCGTCGATACCGACGATGCGGCCCTCGGCGGCGGCGGACTGCGCGCGCCAGCGCGGGAAATAGGAATCGGCCATGGCGGGGGTTCTCCTCTGTTCGGCGTGATGGCGACGGCGCCCGAAAACGCGCCGCCCAGGAATTACGCGCGAGTGTACGGAGTGCCACCTGGCCTGGCAAGGGCGGCGAAAGGCGCGCTGAATCGATCGAAATACGAGGCCGATGAGCTGCGA
Organism: Paraburkholderia sp. 22099; assembly: GCF_052045835.1. Lineage (NCBI taxonomy): Bacteria > Pseudomonadati > Pseudomonadota > Betaproteobacteria > Burkholderiales > Burkholderiaceae > Paraburkholderia > Paraburkholderia sp. 22099. The sequence goes on from NZ_JBQEPU010000013.1 coordinate 161,572, forward strand.
CAACCGCGCTGATCCACCGGTTCGAACCCGCGACGAACACCTCGCCTCTCGATCACGCCGACGCAACAGCCCGCCTGCGCGAAGAGTCGGCGACGAAAAATCAGCCGCGCCGCGGCTCCAGTGAAAACACCGTGACGGCCGCCTGCAATTGCCTCGCCTGATCCGCCATCGACGACGCCGCGGCCGCCGCCTGCTCGACGAGCGCCGCGTTCTGCTGAGTCACGTCGTCCATCTGCGCGACAGCGCGATTGACTTCCTCGATGCCCGTGCTTTGTTCCTGCGATGCCGACGAAATCTCGCCCATGATGTCCGTCACGCGTTTCACCGCGAGCGTGACATCGGCCATCGTCTGACCGGCCCGCTCGGCCAGTTGGGCGCCGCTGCCTACGCGCGCCGTCGAGCTTTCGATCAACGCCTTGATCTCCTTGGCCGACACCGCGCTGCGCTGCGCGAGCGAGCGCACTTCGCCCGCCACCACGGCAAAGCCGCGTCCCTGTTCGCCCGCGCGCGCGGCTTCGACAGCAGCGTTGAGCGCGAGAATGTTGGTCTGGAACGCGATGCCTTCGATCACCGCGATGATGTCGGTCATGCGCTTCGAGCCGGCCGCCAGCTCGCGCATCGTTTCGACGACATCGCCGACGAGACTGCTGCCGCGCGCCGCCACCTCCGACGCGCCGTGCGCCACGCTGCCCGCCTGCTGCGCGTTCTCGGCGTTCGTCTTTACCGTCGACGTCAGTTCCTGCATGCTCGACGCGGTTTCCTGCAACGCGGCGGCCTGCTCTTCGGTGCGCTGCGACAGGTCGGTGTTGCCTTGCGCGATCTCGCCCGAAGCCATCAGGATCGATTCGCTCGACACGCTGATGCCCGACACGATGCCGGCCAGCCGTTCACGCATGTTGCGCAGCGCGAACAGCATGCTGTCGGTGTCGCCCGCGCGGGTGTCGACGCGCACGCTCAAGTCGCCGTCCGCGATGCGGTTGGCGATCTCCATCGCGTAGTACGGCTCGCCGCCTAGCTGGCGCGACAGGCGGCGCGCGATCGTCGACGCGAGCAGCGCGCCGGCCACGATCGCGCCGAGCACCAGCCCGAGCATCACGAGATGCATGCGCTCGTACTTGCTGGCCGACTGGGCCTGCAAGTCGTCCGCCTGCTGCCGGCGAAAGTCGATCAGCGCGACGATGCGATCGCGCAGCGCCTCGCTCGATGCAATCGCCCGGCGCACGACTTCGTTGTTGTCGACTCCGGCGGGAATCGGTTCAAGACCGATCTGCTGATGCACGATAGCCTCCCAAAGCGCCGACTTGCGCAGCACTTCGTCGAACAGCTCCTGGCCCTTGCTGCTCGCGATGGTCGGGCGATACTGGTCGTACGCGCCGTGCATGTCCTTGAGCGATGCGACGATGCTGTCCTTCAGCTTCTGGCGGCCGGCGTCGTCGGTGGCATAGCCAAGATTCGCGGCGGCAAGATCGGCGTCGATCTTGTGACGGTTCGCCTCTTCGAGCCAATACAGGCCATCCATGCTTTTATCGGCAATGGCGTCGGAAATCTCATGCAGCGACGAAAGCGCCGCCAACGCCATTCCTCCGATTACGACCGAAAAGCCGATCACGACGGCAAATGCGAGCAGCAGCTTTCGGAACACGGTCATGCGGTCGAACCACTTCATTTCGCCATCCTGGTTAAGTTTCTGTTTGGAGCCCTTCTCTCCTTCTCTTTACGGCCGCGATGGCAAGTGGCTGAAGCGATAAATGGCGGGAATAAGCGAAATGGGACGTTCAACCGGGCTTGATAGCGTAGCCGCCGAACGTCTGCGCGTTCTTACGGCTAGATCCGGACATGATTGGGATTTGTCTTATATATACGCACGCGCGCACTGCTTAGACTTTATTGGCTGCGTTGACCCCCATGAGTAAGCGCAAGCGATGTTGTTGTAACTCTCCGACTTTCCGCTCACGCTCCCCGGTGTGAGCGGCTTTTTTTTGCCTGTGCGTTTCATCGCATGCATTCGCTGCGAGCCGCGCCCGTTCATGTCTGCTCGACGAAAGCGCGGCTCGCGAGACGCAATGTGTGATTGCGCACGTCCTCCGGCCAGGCAGCGACGAACGCTTCGAAGCGCGGCCGATCGTCCGCATACAGCGCGCGCGTGGCGTCCTCGTAACCCGGCAGATTGCCGGCCAGCGCGGTCATGAAGCGATACACCGCTTCTTGCGCCGCACGCTGACGATCCTTGTGCTCGCCGGCGACACGCGCCGCCTCGACCAGTTTGCGCAACGCCACTGAAGCGCCGCCCGGCTGCCCGTTCAGCCACTCCCAATGACGCGGCAACAAGGTCACCTCTCTTGCCACCACACCCAGCTTGGGCCGACCTCGCCCGCGCGGGGGGTCCTCAGCCGTCGCGTCGGAGGCGGGGGTGGTTTGCGCAGCTTCGGCTTCCTCACCTGCATGCTCGGCCGCGAGCCTCGCCACGATCTCTTCGGGCGTGCCGCGCAGATCGAACTCGACCGGGTGGCTGGTGGCGTCGTCGAAGATCAGCACCGGCGCCTGTTCGCCACGCGCCAGCACCGCTCTGACCGCTAGCGCTACGTCGGAGAGGGCGCCGGACGCGATGCAGCGGTGGCCTTCGAAGGCAGTGCAAGTAGCGCGATAAACGGTCATGACAAACTCCCAGAAAAGAATTTGTCGAATTATAGCCGGGTAAAATACAAAAGCAACATATTACCCGGATGAAATTAACGATAGATGTGGGGCGAGAATTCTGGAGTTAGGTATCCTGGGACGCCGGTGCCGCCGCCTGGCGCTTGCGTGGCCGTGCCGTAGGCGACAGTGCGATTGCGGCCCGCGTCCTTGGCTTCGTAGAGCGCCTCGTCGGCTGCGTTGATCAGCTCGCGAGCCGTGGCGAATATCTGGCCGCTCGTGCAGGCAATGCCGATGCTGACCGTCAGCACATGGTGCGAACTCGCCACGTGGCGAACCTCGCGCTCCTGAATCGCGGCGCGAATCTGCTCGGCAAGGTTCATTGCGCCGGCTTCGTCGGTGTCCGGCAGCAGCACTGCGAATTCCTCGCCGCCGTAGCGCGCCGCGGTATCGCCGGGACGCCGCAAGTTGTTCGTGATGCAGCGCGCGACCTCGATGAGCGCAGCGTCGCCGGCGGAATGGCCGTATAGATCGTTGAAGCCCTTGAAACTGTCGACGTCGATCAACAACATCGACAACGGCCACGCATTGCGTTGCGCGCGGCCCCATTCCTCGTCCAGGTCCTGCTCGAAGATGCGGCGGTTGTTCAGGCTGGTGAGTCCGTCGGTGCGCGCTAGCACGCGCAACTCTTCCTCGGCGGCGCGGCGTTGCCGCAACTGCTGCGAGAACAGGATCGCAAGCGCGATGATCGTCACGTCGAGCGCGCCGATCAGCGAGCCGATGATCCACGCGCGACGCCGCCATTCCACATAGATGTCGCGCGTGGAAAGCGCGACGTCGAGGATCAGCGGATACATGTCGATATGGCGGAACGCGTACCAGCGCTCCACACCGTCGATCGCCGCCGTGCCGAAGAAATCGCCGCTCGGCTGCAGGAGAAAGCGCGAATAGTTCGCGGTGCCCTTCAGATTGCGGCCGATGATTTTTGGATCGTAGGGTCGCCGCATCAGCATCGTGCCGTCGTTTAGCATCAACGCCATCGAGCCGCCCGGGCCGAGATTCATATCGGCGAACAGGCCGCGGAAATAACTCAGGCGCATGGTGCCGACGACCACGCCGCCGAAGCTGCCGTCCGGCCGGGAGATACGCCGGCTCAACGCGATGCTGACTTCCTTGCCGGCGATCTTCGGCAAAAATGGACGGCTGACGTACAGGCCCACGTCGGGAGAATCCCGCTGCACCTTGAAGTACTCGCGATCCGCGAGATTGATACGGCGCGGCGGCGAGGCTTGCGAGTCGAACTTGATGTCGCCGGCTTCGTCGAGGACGAAAATCGAGCCCATATCCTTCGCGCCGATGGAGCCGTCGAACAGCAATAGTTGACGCATGGCCGGCGGCAAGTCCTGCACGCCAGGCTGTTTCAGCCCCTCCATCACCGCGCGCAACGACAGGTCGTAGATCTCGAGATTGCGCGACACGTCGCGCTCGACCAGCAGCGACACGTTGAAGACGGAATCCTGCGCGCGCCGCAACGCGTCATCGTGCATTTGCGCGAGCACCCACACGGCGATCGCGAGTATCGCGCTGGCCAGCACGATGCTGATCGCAATCACAATGTTCGGGTGGCGCATCACCATGGGTTTTCGTGGTTCGAGGCTGGCGCGGGGTTGCGCGCGGGGGAGGTTGGGGTTGGCGGCGTGCGCGGGCGCGGGCGCGGGCCGGGATTTCGGTAGGGTAGCAGACGATGGGGGGTGGCGAATGGCCGAGAAGAGGGGGTTTTGATGCGTTAGGGGCGGGTGTTGGGTAGCGTTGGAACACGCTATTTGCCGCGGTTGCGGTGTTGCGTATTGCGTGTTTCTCGTCGTGGATGTGTGGGCGCCGGGATTCGAGTTGGCGGCCATGTGCGCGTCAATGCATGTCGATGACTGCCATATCGGATTGCGATTGTCGGGAGGAATGGGGTATCGACGATAGCTGGCTGGGATCGCGCGGCTTCGCGGATTGAGGCTCCGGCCTCAAACACTGTAGACAAGACTTCCGACGGGTCGACGCTGGCGTTCTGCTTGCGCCTGCCAGTTTAAGAACTTGATCAACGCAGGCAATAAAAAACCCCGAAGGACGATAGACCTTCGGGGTTTCCGTGAAAGACATTGCTAACTGCAACTTCGGTGGGAGGAGGGCTACCAAACTAATCCATCAACTGCCCGCGCAGCAATGGACCTCCAGTTCGAGAAAGTGCAAATGCCCCCGAAAATGCCCCCGGCGCAAGCGCCCTTCAAAATCCTCTCGAACTCCGATCGTATTGTACAGCGCTGCATAAAGCCGGACATACGAGTACTGCGCTGTCACTCGACGGCCACATATTCGTTGCCGCTTACCGCTAATGATGAACCCGAGATGCTGCGATCGCGTGCGGTGGCAGTATTCCGGGTCACCAGTTTTTCCGCTGGCGTCACACGAATTCCGAGTCGCTAGTCACACGGATCGTCTGCGGTCTGAAAGACCATCTTTCTCGTTGCAACTCGTGTCACGGGGCGCAGGCACTTTCTCCTGTCTGACCGATTACGCTCTAAAAATTTTCAATCACATATCACCCGACTGAGCCGGCCCCGCCGCTCCGCTACTGCAATCCCGCATTGGCGAACCTGACCCAGGAGTCTGGTGATGCTTCCTACCCCTCTCGAATACCTGATCGCATTTGTGATCTGCTCCCTCCTCGGCGCGCTCTCGACGCTAGGTGTCGGTTGCTACGTCAATCATATCCGGCAATAGGCGGCACGCTGCCATGCCTGAACGTCACCCACCCTATCCACCATTCGACGAGGACGACGAGGATACATGGATGCACGGGCCGGCGTCCTCGCGCTCCCCTGTCGCCAGCAGCGGGACAGTCGATCGGGCGAGGCGCTGCTGCTGATTCTGCTGGTCACTCTTGTCGCCCTCGCGCGAATACTGGAACGCGACGCGGTACTTGAATTCGGCGATCCCGATCGAGAAGTGAAACTCGTACTCCGCCTGGCCCTGCATGGCGTTGCCGTAATAATTCGATCCTTTCGATCAGCGTGTACAGCCGCATGATCTGGGCGGCCAGGCGTTTCGGATACGTCGTGTAATAGCTGAACTGGACCAGCGTCGCCCGGGTTGCGTCATCAGTAATATCCCAACCGAGCGCCCAGGCGCGCGGCGCTTTCGAAGCCGGATTGAGCACCTCTGGATCGCCCTTTGGAGGCGCAACGAGCTGGCTCAAGGTGCTGATGTCGATTGCGAGTTCATCGGAGAAAGCGTTGGCGAACTGGCGGACGGCGGCCAGTTCCCGCCTCGCGGCAACCTGCAGTTCGTCCGTAGAAGGTGAAGTATTCGCCGGCGCCGCGAGTTTAGGAATTCCCTCGACCTCGAATCTGGACAGCTGCTGCGTCAATTGCCCGGTGTAATTCTTCACGGCATTGGTCAGCTGATCCTGGGCATCACGGACCTTGTGATCGACCGAATGACCGATTTCGCTCATCGTGCCGAGCAATTGGTCGATCTGACTCTTGATCAGCGCTGCCTTCGCCGCCTGGGGCGCAAGCAGCGCAGCGGCCTGCCGGTGATATTCATCGACCTTTGCAAGCAGCGCGAGGTACGCGTTCCAAAGCTCGAACGCCTTCTGTTGCGCGATGTCCTGCACCTGTGCGATGACGGCAGTCAGGCTCGCCTGCAGATCTCTGAGCGTCTGCAGGACACGCCCGAATTCAGGGCTGCCCGTCAACGCGCCGATCAATTCGGCGACTTTCTTGTCGACGGCCTGATCAATCAGATCCTTGACCATCGGACGCAGCCACGACCCCACGTCGCGATCGAAGTCGAAATGCTGAAGCGCATCCCACGCTTTGTGCAACTGCTCGAGCATCTTCTGCTGTTCCGGCGGCAGCAGCAGTTCCGGGTGCTGCGCCAGCCCGTTGACATCGGCGGCAAACGCCGTCGACGCGACGCTGAAGTCGCGCAGCAGCGCAAGCATTCGACCCTCGTCGAAAGGCGACGCATTAAGCATCTTTTCCAGTTCGTCTGCGTCCTGCTGCAAGCGCTCCAATTGCGGCACCAGGCGGGCAGCCACGACCGGCGCCTGAGCCGTCTGGCTCTTGACCAGAGCCATTGCATTGGAAAGACCGCTTTTGACGCCGCCGATGATCGCCAGCAATGCGTCCCTCGTGAGGTTGAAGAGGTTCTCCCGCTTGATGGTCGGAATCTTCGTGCCTGTCGCGGCGAGCGCGACCTTCAGAATATCGACGATACGAACGATGCCGAGCAACTTGGCGTCGCCTATGAAGGCGCTGAAGAATTCGACCGGATCGAAATCGCCATGATGCGAGGGCGTGGCGGCCGGCGGTGCGCCCTTCACCTTGGCCTTGGTGAGCAGCGCGGCCTGCGCGGACGCCGGATTCAATTCGACGAGTTCCTTCGGCGGACCACCAAGAAGCCCGCGTTGTGCGGACAGGTAGACGATCGCCGTGCTCGGACTCGCGAAGCCGCCGGAGCGCGACGTGTCGCCGCGAAAATCGAGCACGGGTCCCGGCGCGACGAACACGGCGAAAATCTGTCCGGCGTTGAACTCCGATGCGAATCCCGCGTGGCCGTACATGCGGTCATATTCCAGCAGATAGCGAGCCGAAGCATTGCCCGTGATCGTCGAAACGTGCGTGAGGCTGACCCGGCAGCGCCGCCGCGCGGGAAAGAACGGCGGCTGATTGAGCCGTTCTCCGCGCGCGGACATGCGAGGCACGCATAACGGGGTGTCGTCGGCGTTGACGAAACCGTCGTCGAACGGCGTCTGCACATCGAGCAACACCCGGTCGGTTTCGACTTCGGTGTTGTCGCCGTGCATGCCGGGCACGTAGGGCAAGCGCCCCGAGCGCACCCTTGCAAAACCCGGCGCGTCGCCGTGGGGCCAGGCATTCACGTCGCACGACAATGCCTGAGCTGTCATCTTGCGCCACGCGCGGACGACCTTGGCGAGCATGATGCCCGTGTTCACCACGTTGTTATCGACGAAAACTTGCGGCGCCGTATAACTCGAGCGCGAGGCCGGTTCGGCGAACGGAAAGGCCACGTCTTCGCCGCACAGATTCCTCGGCCAGAACGCGGCCTGCCCGAGTGTGTCGACCCCGTTCTCGTCGGGCTTGTCGAGATCGGGCGTGGTGAAGTCGCCGATATCGATCGATGCGTGTCCCCAATAGCGGTTCTCGTTGGGTTGATCGAGTGCCGGAAACACGCGCGTGGCGGCCCGGACCACGATGAAGAACCGCTGCACGAGACGCGCCACCGACTGCATCTTTCCGCTGGTGGATGTCTCGAAACAGAACCGGCGCTCCGTCATCTTGATGAGCACGGCCGGAAGGCCCATAGGAAAAAGAAAGCCCTTGTACTCCACGCGCGCCAGCGTGTCCCGCCCGATCTGCCCGTTGTGGTCGTAACGCACCACGCTCAACGCGCCACTGAGGTCCGATGGCGCGGAAGGCGGCGCCCAGCGCCCCTTGTACTTGAAGTTCGCGCCGAGGCTCGTCAGTTGAAGCAGCGATACGTCGATCGGCACGGGAACGTATTTGCCGTCGCCGCTGCGGCTGACCTCGTTGCTGTTGCACTTCCTCGCCTGCGACGAGCCGCCCTGGATGCGAAAGCCATACAGCGCTGTCAGCGCGACGAGTTCATGGCGGTCCCGTGCATCGGTCGAAGCACGGAACTCGCAAGCCGACGCATCGCCGGCGAAAGGCGCAGGCGGTTTGAATATATTGACTTTGATGAGGTTGTGCGGCCCCGGACAGGCGCCGGCCACCAATGGCGCCTTGCAGCTGACGTCGAGCACGTCGCGCGCATCGGGCGAGAAGACTGCGCGCACCTTCGTGGCGGTGAGACGGACATTCCACAACTCGTTTCGCCCCGGCACCGCGCCGCGCGCGGCGGAAGTCGGCTGCGTCATCGATTGGATCCACGACGCCGGATCGCCTGCGATCGGGCTCATCACGAGCCGCGCCGGCACCTCGATGCCGGTCGCATATTCGAACGGCGCGCTCAGCGGATCGCCGAGGCTGAGCGGCCTCGTGATGGTGGGGCTCTGCGCTTGCCCCTCGCTTTCGCCCGGAAGCTCTTCCGTTCCAGCGGCCAACGCGCGCCTCGGCAGCACCGGAATGAAGAGCGGCACGGGCGGATTTTTCGGGTCGGGCAACGGCGGCGCGTAGGCGGCCCAGCTCAGTAGAGCCTGCAGCGTCAGGGGGATGCGCGCGCCCGGCGCCAGACTAAACAGCAGCCGCGACGCGCCTGCGCGCTCAGTCTTCACCCGTCCTTTAACGCCTGGCTGCGAGCCGCGAAGAAAATTGCGCAGTCCCTCGCTTCGTCTGAATTCGGCGAATTTTTCGCGCAATCCATTCGCGCCGAGCTTTTCGAGTAACTTGTCGAGATCGTCCGGACCTATACCCGCCTTCTTCAGGTCAGCGGCCGACACGGGCGAGTTCGTCAGGTCACCCTGTTTGCCGTCCAGTCTGCCGTCGCAGAGCGCACGCAGGATCGCGAGCGCGGCCAGCGGTTCCGGAACCGGCATGTCCTCCGCCTTCTTGCACCCGCTCGCCGGAATGCAGGCCCAGTCCGAGATATAGACGGCCTGTTCCATCAGATGCTGCGAGCCGAAGTCATATTCGATGAGCGGCATCGCACCGGCGCTTTCCGGCCGCGCGACGATGACCCATCCGTTCGACGTGAGCCTCAGATCGATATGTTTGAAGCGCAGCGTAGCCGCGAAAGCATCCGATGCGCGTCTGATCACGAGGTCGTAATCATCGAGCGGGATCACACAGTGGGCGAGCGACGAGATTCCCGCGCCGTATTCGGCCGGCCGCGCAGCCGATCCGGACGCGACGGGGCGCAATTTGAACATCGCGGCATCACATCCGGGCAGGCTGACGACGAAGCGCGACGCGCGCGGCGACGCCATTGCCAAGACTTCGGAAACCTCTCCCGGCGATGCATCGTTGGCAACCAGCCAGACCTTGCCATCCGATTCGTCGCTCGCGAACTCCACCGCGAGCGCACCCGCGTCATGCCATTCCCGCGTGGGCAAGACGGCCGCGCCCTGCACCTTGCGCGACTGATCCGCGTAGTCGAGCGTGTAGTCCACGCGCTGCGCCTTCAGACGCAGATTCGATGGCCCCGGCCAGTGCAAATGCGCCGGGCCTTCGCGCAAACGCATCATCACGCGCACCGTCTTCGACGACGAAGCGCGGATGAACCAGACCGCGTGCGCCGAACCCACCGACACGCGCGGCGTCACACCCTCAAGTCCGATCGACTGACCTTCGGCCGGTATCGGCCAGATATCGGTGAGCCGTTCGACCGGCAATGCATCCTTGCCGTGCGCCGGGCGACACGAATTGAGTTCGATGCGCAAGGATTGCAGCGCCGTCTCCTCGTGACCGATGCGCATCGATGCACGATGAAGGCCGCCGAGATCCAGCGTCCAGTCCGGCCCGAAGCTCGCATGGCCGTGCACGCCGTCGAGCCGAACATCGCCCGCCCCGCGAAAAGCGATGCGACCGATGTTCGCCTCGCCTGTCGCACGATGATAGCCCAGGAGCCATGTATGAAAAGGAAACGATGCGTCGAACTTCAGACCATCGAGGACGAGCCGGCCGTACCATCCGGTCCCGCCACGCTCCACCTTCAGGCACAGGTCGGCGGGAAGATCGGTTCCTGGAAAACGCGCCTGACGCAACTGAACGTGCAGGTGCGAAGCCGATTGCTCGACATGCAGCAGCGCTATGCCGTCGAACCAACGGCGGTCGATTTTCCAGACCTCGATCCCGCCGATGAAGACTCGGAAGGCATGACTATCGGCATCGCAAGTGAAGCAGCACGCCGCGCGCACCAGCGGTCCAATTAGCGGCAGCCCCGCTGACAGCCCGGCCGCGCCCACCATCATCGCGCGCCGGGTCGTCCTGATCGCAGTCAGTGATTCGACGAGATCCCTGTAGTGATCCCACAGTCCTCTCGGCTTCGGGAACGCTTCGCCCTCGAGTGCGTCCGCTCGATTCGATCGCATATGCAGTCTCTCAGTCCAAAGGACAATACGGCAAACGGCCCGTCCGCGCTGTTGAGCCGCGACGCCTCTCTCTCATTGTCAGCGATTGTTTGCACCATGCACTCACGCCCGGGAGTTTCGTCTCCGAAGGAGCGTCAGGGCCGTCTCACGCACGTAAAAAACGTTCCACCAACCGCGCGTCGCGCATCATGCATCTCTACGGCGCGACTACTGCTTGCGCTTATGGATCCCTGAACCGCTGCATATGCGACTGTAAGGATGTGATTCAGTCTAGAAAGAAAGCCGGATTTATCAAGGCTTGGTTTCTTGGGAAGGTCGTTTGACTCGGCTCGCGCGATAGATATTTATATGAGCAATCGATGAGCAGATGATCGCTCTTCATCCTCGGTGTCGGGCAAACCCTATGAATGACTCTCAATAGTTGGGGATCCACCAAACACGAAGCGATTCAGCGCAACATTTGCGAGCGGACAACTCGAATTGCCATGTTTCGGAATCGCATTCCAAGGCCCATTGGACGGCTTGTAGCTACTAATGTGCACCCGAGGTTAGTATCACATTGTCATGCTTGCAGCCGTCAATCGTGCCGTTGGTATATGCGAAGCATTTTGAATTATCGATCATTTCGGGATCGAATTTCGCTTTAGCTTCTATACAAGCTTTCTTTCGGCTATCGTGCTCGCTTAGTAGTTCTCCGAGCTTGGGCTGTGAATCGCTCGTCTGTACGCTGCAAACATTACTCATCGTCTGTTTACGTAGCTCCCATGTTTTTGACGCCGCAGGCGCCCAAACGAATGTTAACGAAAGGATTAAGCTGCTCATTGCCATTACGAATGACCTTGCTCGCATTGTAAACCTCATAGGGTTATGTCGAGTTGGGCTACAGTGCATCCGGGCCGCTACCCAATGCTCTAATGACAGATCAATTGGAAAACACCAGCTAGTCACGTCTGAGGAAACAAGCTCAGCCTCCGCGCACTCACCGTTATCATGCCGTCTTGAAATACCGATTTCCGGTACTGCGCAAACGATGAGAGTTTCAAAGGGAACGCAGAAATACTCGTCACGGCCTCGTCGCTTTCTTCTTGCGAATTCAAGTCGTCGTTAGGCGTCACCATGACCTCCTCTAGGTTGCTATCCGATATGGGGCAAATCGAATCTGGTGTGAGCTCGATTTCATCGCGGGGCAAGTGCGATGGCAGTGGCTCTCGCGTGGGTGCCCGACCGGGTGGCGTCGTCGACGCCTTGTCTCGGTGCCCT